>NZ_JBEVLO010000514.1:0-13451 GCF_040509115.1 Mycobacterium sp.
AGCGTCGGCAGGGTGAGCGGCGCGAGCCAGTGTCGGTGCAGCGCCGCGTAGCGGGTCGGCGGCTTGCTGTTCCTCACCAGCGCGCGGTAGTAGCCGAGCGCTGCGCGCCAGTTCTGCCGTCGTCCGATCGCGTCGAGAACGAGCGCGACCTCGTCGGAAGCGTCGTAGCCCGGTGACCACCTCCGCCACAGCCGCGGCACCAGCCAGGACGCGGAACGCTCTGGGAGCCAGGGCAATTGGAAGTACGTGATATACCAACTACGCGCTATCTGCATGGGCAGCCTGGCGGCCAACTGCCCGACGTGGTCGACTTCCCCCAAGGGGCGGAATGCCGCCGACGGCGGCACGGACATGATGACGGCCTTGCTGAACGGGCCATCGGCCATCGCCGCGAGACCGGCGCCGGCGATGGCACCCCAGTCGTGCCCGACGAGAATGTCCCGGCCGGTGGGCCCGGCGGCGTCGAGCACCCTCAGCGCGTCGTCCATCAGGGCGCCGACGTGGTAACTACCGTCCGTGGAGAGTGACGACGGCGCGTACCCCCGCAGGAACGGTGCGACGACCCGCCACCCCGCGTCGACGAGCAGCGGTGCGACCTTTCGCCACCCGTGAGCGGTGTCGGGAAACCCGTGCAGGCACAGCGCAATCGGTGCATCTCGCGCACCCCAGGACAAGGCTCGCAGGCGGACGTCGGAGGTGGCGACGTCGATCCACTCCGGCTGTTGCTCACCCATCGCGTTGCAACGTACAACAACGGCTACAGATCGCGCACGGCATCCTCGAGGTCGGCGATCACGATCTTGCGCATGCCGAGCATCGCCCTCGTCGCGGCCGTGGCTCGCGCCGGGTTCGAGTCGGTGAGCATCGCGGTGAGGCGCTCCGGCACGATCTGCCAGCTCAACCCGAATCGGTCCTTGCACCAACCGCACTGCGATTCCTCGCCGCCGTCGACCAGCCGGTTCCAGTAGTAGTCGATCTCGTCCTGATCGGTGCAGCCGATGACGAAGGACACCGCCTCGGAGAAGGGAAACTGGGGGCCACCGTTGATGCCGAGGAATCGTTGGCCGTCGAGGACGAACGTCCCAGAGACCACCTCGCCCGGCGTGCCGGGGCCCGCCTCGTTGTAGCGGTCGAATCGACCGATCGACGAGTTCGGAAAGATCGACGTGTAGAACGCGGCGGCCTCTTCGAGGTCGTGGTCGAACCAGAGCGACGGGGTGATCGACGGCATGGCGGGAGCCTCCTGTCCGGGTGTGTTCAGCCGTGCAGACCGGCCGCCGTGGGGAAACTCATCGCCACCGCGGGGGTCACGTCCGTTGGCCTCGCCGACCTGGGTAACGTCAGACCCAGGTCGGCGAGAGGAACAGCGTGGGCATCGCACACAGCGCATCGAACACCGTTGAGTTTCGCGGCGTCGACAACCTGACCCTGATCGGCGACGAGTGGAATCGCGACGCCGAGGCCGCCGCTGCGAATCCGACGATCCTGATGCTGCACGGCGGCGGCCAGAATCGGTTCTCTTGGAAGAACACCGGGCAGATCCTGGCCGACGGCGGCCTTCACGTCGTTGCGCTCGACAGCCGAGGTCACGGCGACAGCGACCGGTCCCCCACCGCCAATTACTCGGTGGAGTCCTTGTGCGAGGACACCCTGCAGGTGCTCTACCAGATCGGTCGCCCGGTCGTCCTCATCGGCGCGAGCATGGGTGGGCTGACGGGCATCCTCGCGGCTCACGAGGCGGGCCCGGAGTTGGTGACCAAGCTGGTGCTCGTCGACGTCGTGCCGCGGTTCGAGAAGGACGGCAGTGCGCGCATCCGTGACTTCATGTTCAGTCACGTCCATGGCTTCGACTCCTTGGAGCAGGCGGCCGACGCGGTCGCCGAATACCTGCCGCACCGCCCTCGCCCGCGCAATCCGGACGGGCTGAAGAAGAATCTCCGGCTGCGCGACGGCCGCTGGTACTGGCACTGGGACCCGGCGTTCCTCACCAAGCCGGACGACGATCCCTTCGCCAGAATCGACAAACTGGAGCAGGCCGCGGTCAACCTCGAGATCCCGATCCTGCTGATCCGGGGCAAGTTGTCAGACGTCGTGAGCGCCGAAGGTGTCGCGCACTTCCTCGAGACGGTGCCGCGCGCCGAGTTCGTCGAGTTGCCCCAGGCCGGACACACCGCTGCGGGTGACGACAATGATGCGTTCACGGATGCGGTCGTCTCCTTCGTGGCCCGATGAGCGCTTGCGCGAAGAGCAGACGGCCCCGATGAGCGCTTGCGCGAAGAGCAGAGAACCCCGATGAGCGCTTGCGCGAAGAGCAGACGGCCCCGATGAGCGCTTGCGCGAAGAGCAGACCACCCCGATGAGCGCGACCGTGGCGGGTTTCAACTTTCTCGAACAACCGGAGCTTCCGGCGCCTCAGGTCAGCGAGGCACAGGCACGCGAGTTGTTGGCGGTGCATTACGGGCTCAACGCCCGGCCGGAATCCCTTGGCAGCAACCAGGACAAGAACTTCCTGGTGTTCAGCACCGATCCCGATCTCGACACCGACACCGACCCGCTCGGCGTGCTGAAGATCGCCAATCCGGCGTTCACGGCCGTCGAGCTGGCGGCGCAGGATGCCGCGGCCGAGGTGATCGCCACCGCTGAGCCGACCCTGCGGGTCGCCGTGCCGCTGCCCAATGTCACCGGCGAAGTGTCCACGGCGGTAACGGGTCTCCTGGATGGCACCGCGTACGTGAGGCTGCTGCGGTTCCTGCCGGGCGGCACGCTCGTCACCACCGGCTACCTGGCGCCCGGGGTGGTTGCAGGCATGGGTGAGGTGGCGGCCCGAATCAGCAGAGCGCTGAAGGACTTTCAGCATCCGGGCCTGGACCGGGCGCTGCAATGGGATCTGCGCTTCGGTAACGACGTCGTGCAGACGCTCGTTGCACACATCGATGACCCGGGGCACCGGGATTGCATCGCGGTGGCCGCGGCGGACGCGTGGTCGCGCATCTCACCGCTGGCCGACCAGCTACCCCGTCAGGCCGTGCATCTCGATCTGACCGACGCCAACGTGGTCGCGTCGCCGACGAACCCCTCACTCCCGGACGGCATCATCGACTTCGGCGATCTCTCGGACACCTGGGCCGTGTCCGAGTTGGCGATCACCCTGTCGTCGGTGCTCGGGCACCCCGGCTCGACGGCAACGTCGATCTTGCCCGGCATCAAGGCCTTTCACGCCATCCGGCCGCTAACTCCCGCGGAGGTCGACGCGCTCTGGCCGCTGCTGGTGCTTCGCACCGCGGTACTGTTGGTCAGTGGCGCTCAGCAGGCCGAGCTCGATCCCGACAACCCGTACCTGACCGAGCAGGCGGGCGCCGAGGAGCGGATGTTCGAGCAGGCGATCTCCGTGCCCCTCGACGTGATGACCGGCGTCATTCGGCACGCACTGGGATTCTCGGTCAGTCCCGCGCAGGTGTCGGGTGAGTCGATGGTCGCCGATCTGGTCCCGACGTCGGTCACCACGCTCGACCTGTCGACCACCTCCGACGTGTTCGACCTGTTCGACGAAGGTGTCTCTGCGTTCACGCCCGACTACCGGGATCTATTGGCGCGAACGGCGGTCGAGGAAGGTGCCGCGCTGGTCGCGACCCGGTTCGGTGCGCCCGACCTGACCCGCGCACCGCTGCTGAGCCAAGACTCCCCCGAAGTGGTTGCGACCGGTGTGTCGCTGTGGCCTGCGCGGACTACCGCGGTGATCGCGCCATGGCCGGGCGTCGTCGTGCGCGGTGATCGCGAGGTGACCTTGCGGGGTGCCGAATTCGAGCTGACCTTGGGCGTGTCTGGCGAGGCGACCGATCGCGTCGACGTCGGTGACGTGCTGGTGACCCTTCCTGCCGGGCAGTGGACCACGGTGAGCATCCGACCTGTCGACGGCCCCGTGGCACCCGCGTTCACGACGGCCGAGCTCGCCCCGGGATGGCTGGCGCTGCAGCGTGATCCGCGGCCACTGCTCGGGTTGGCCGCGGTGGAGGACGACGCGGTGACTGACCTGTTGGCCCGCCGCGACGACAGTTTCGCCCGCGTGCAGGAGCATTATTACGCCGACCCTCCCCAGATCGAGCGCGGCAAGCGCCACTACCTGATGTCGACCGCCGGCCGGGTGTACCTCGACATGGTCAACAACGTCACGGTGCTGGGGCATGCGCACCCGAGGGTGGCTGCGACCGCGGCCAGGCAACTGCGCAGGCTGAACACCAACTCCCGATTCAACTACGAGGCGGTCGTCGAGTTCAGCGAGCGGCTCGCGGCTACGCTGCCGGAACCGCTGGACACGGTGTTCCTGGTGAATTCGGGTTCGGAGGCAAGTGATCTCGCCATTCGGCTGGCCACGGCGGTCACCGGCAGGCGCGACGTACTCGCGGTGCGCGAGGCGTATCACGGCTGGACGTACGCCACCGATGCGGTGTCGACGTCGACGGCCGACAATCCGAACGCGCTGACGACGCGACCCGATTGGGTGCATACGGTGGAGTCGCCCAACAGCTTTCGGGGGACCTATCGCGGCGCGGACGTCGGCCGGTACGCCGTCGACGCCGTGGCCAAGGTCGAGGAGCTCACTGCCGCGGGGCACCCGCTCGCCGGGTTCATCTGCGAGGCCGTGTACGGCAATGCGGGCGGCATGGCATTGCCCGACGGTTACCTGCAGCAGGTGTACGCCGCCGTGCGGGCAGCTGGCGGTTTGGCGATCGCCGACGAAGTGCAGGTGGGGTACGGCCGACTCGGCCAGTGGTTCTGGGGTTTTCACCAGCAGCAGGTAATCCCCGACATCGTGTCAGTCGCCAAGTCGGTCGGCAACGGCTACCCGATGGGTGCCGTCATCACCACCCGCGCGATTGCCGAGGCGTTCAGCGGGCAGGGTTACTTCTTCTCGTCGACCGGCGGCAGTCCCCTGTCGTGCGCGATCGGGCTCACCGTGCTGGACGTGCTGGCCGACGAGGACCTGCAGGGCAACGCGGTCAGGGTGGGTCGTCATCTCAAGTCTGCGCTGACGAAGCTGCGGGAAAGGCATCCGCTCATCGGCACCGTGCACGGCATCGGGTTGTACCTCGGCGTCGAAATGGTTCGTGATGCAGACACCTTGGAGCCCGCGACCGAGGAGACGGCGGCAATCTGCGACCGCATGCTCGAGCTCGGCGTGGTGATCCAGCCCACCGGCGATCACCTGAACATCCTCAAGACCAAGCCGCCGCTGTGTCTCGACGTGGCGGGCGCGGACTTCTACGTGGCTGCCTTGGACCGGGTGTTGACGGAGGGCTGGTAGCCGCGCGCTGGCGGCGATCTTCAACCGGTCCCGTAGGCACTACCGAACGTCTAGCCTAACCGTCAGCCACGTCGATGAAGAGGAGCGGCTGATGAAGAACGGCAGCCTGATTCCCATCTGGGTGCAGTGCGTCGCCTTCCTCGCTGGGCTCGTGCTCACGGCAACGGGTGCGGTCGCCGTATTCGTCACCAGCAACTCGGCGGGCGCAGCAACGCTGGTGGCCACGGGAGCCGCGGTCAGCATTGTCGGGCTGTATGCGAACCGGATTCAGAGCATCGAAGGGGGCGGGGTTCGCGTTCAGTTGGCCGAAGCGGTGATCGGGAAGCTCCAGGCAGCCGAGGAAGCCGAACAAGGTGGCCAGCCGGAGTTGGCCCAAACCCTACGCAACGATGCGGAACGCCTTATGGCGCTGGCGAACCCGGTTGCAGGCGAATACGAATCCATTCGGCGCAATCACATGCCCGGGGATGAGCGGACGAGGAAGCTCGAACGCATCGTGGTCGATGCGCGCAGACTCGCGCCGCACGTCCCCGATTCGGCGGCCGTGGAACGGCTGTTCGACACCGGCCAGGAAGGCAACCGACTCACCGCGATTGCGATCATGCAGGCCCGCCCCGAACTTGCCAGTCTCCGAGTCGCGTCCGTCGGTGCACTGAGTCCAATGAGTGCATTCGAACAGTTCCATGCTCTCGCGTTGATCGACGTGATGTCGACGAGTGAACGGTGGGCGAGCGAATCCGATCAGCTGCGCAGTGTGGTCGAAAGGGCGTTACAGGACGAGCGAGTCCAAACCGCAGTCGATCGCAAGCGGCTCGCCACCCGGATTCTCCGAACGATGGACGCTCGCCTCGGAGGCGCTGAGTCGCATCTCACGTGACGCACGCCGCCGTCACGGTGTCGTTGATCGTGTGGCCTGGCTCGTCAACGGGCGTCTGACCCCAGCTCGGCGGATGCGTAGGAGTGGGCGATGTGCCTGATCTCGTCGCCCGCTCCTGCGCGAATCACCTTTTGCGCGCCGAGCCCGTCGATGAGGATCAATAGCCGCCTGGCGGTCGCCGCGACGTCGGCGACGCGGAACTCCCCCGCCGCGACTCCGGCGCGGACGAGGTCGGCGATGAACGCCAACCAGTCGTCGGTCAGCGTCTTCGCCTCGGCGGCGAGGGTGGCATTTCGGCGCCCGAGGCTCCACGCGTCGAGCCAGAGCGCGCTGGCCTCCTCGCTGACCTCGCCGAGCACGTAGTCCATCAACGCCTCGACACCGGCACGTGGCGTCGCCGTCGCCGCAACCCGGGCCCGCGCGGCATCCAGGTCGGCGACGGCGGCGGTCCGGAAGGCGGCGGCGATCAGCAGTTCCGCTGACGAGAAGTAGTGGCT
Organism: Mycobacterium sp.; assembly: GCF_040509115.1. GTDB lineage: Bacteria > Actinomycetota > Actinomycetes > Mycobacteriales > Mycobacteriaceae > Mycobacterium. Next base: position 6,677 of record NZ_JBEVLO010000514.1, read on the forward strand.
GACCAGCCCTGGAGTGACGCCGAGATCGGTAGCGACGCGGCGCAGCGTCACCGCCGCGAGTCCCTCCTCCTGACTGATCGCGACGGCGCGTGCCAACAGCTCGCCGTGGCGTTCGGCTGGCAGCTTGCGCTTTGCGTCCCGCATCTCGACAGTCACGCCACCTTCTTCCCCTTGACGGATCCCGATTGTTATTGAACACTACATCAACACTATTGAAGTACCCGTCAACAAGCCCGGATCGAGAACGCATGACCGCCGTTGCGCCGCCACGAGACCTCACCGCCCCACCGACTGCCGCCGATCACGTCGGCGCCGTCGAGGCCACAGGCGTGGAGTACCTCCCCGAAGAAGCCCGCGACTCGCGCCCCCGCAACCTGGGCGCGGTGTTCCTTGGCGCCAACCTCACCTGGACCAACGCCGTCTTCGGCGCCTTCGCGATCGTGTTCGGGCTGTCCTTCTGGCAGACCGTCGCGTCGATGGTCGTCGGCACGGCGGCCGGCACGCTCGCCGTCCTACCGACGGCCACGATCGGGCCGCGCACCGGCACCAACATGACGGTGTCCAGCGGAGCCTTCTTTGGCATCCGCGGCCGCTTCATCGGCTCCGGCCTGGCCCTGGCGATCGCACTGGCGTTCGCGGCGGTGACGGTCTGGACGAGCGGTGACGCACTCGTCGCGGCCGCGCATCGCCTGATCGGTACATCCGACAGCCACGTCGTCCACGGCCTGGCCTACATCGTCGTCGCCGGGCTCATGGTGGCGGTGGCGCTCTACGGCCACGCGACCATCGTGGCGATGCAGAAGGTCGTGGTGCCGGTCGTCGGCACGCTGATGATCCTCGGCTTCCTCGCGTTCGCAGGCAGCGTGGACACTTCGGCCCAGGGCGACGGGTACGCACTCGGGGGCTTCTGGCCGACGTGGACGTTGTCAGCCGTTCTCTTCGCGGCGGCGCCCATCTCCTACGGCCCGACCATCGGCGACTACACGCGACGCGTTTCCTCAATTCGGTTCAGCAACAAGAAGATCTGCGTCGCGCTGGGGTGCGGCATGTTCGTTGGCGTGCTGTTGCCCAGCCTCTTCGGCGCGTTCACCGCGCTGTCGTTCGCGGATCCGACCGACTCGTATCTCGACGATTTGGTGACCGCCTCCCCCGCCTGGTTCGTCGTGCCGATCGTCGTGATCTCGCTACTCGGTGGGCTCAGTCAAGGCGTGCTGTGCATCTACGCCAGCGGCCTTGACCTCGAGGGTCTGACCCCGCGCCTGCGACGGACCCAAACCACCGTCATCACCGCGGCCGCCGCCATCGTCCTGCTGTACGTCGGCGCATTCGTCTTCGACGCCGTCGAATCCGTCACAGCGATGACGATCGCCCTGAACGCCGTGATCACACCGTGGATCGCAATCCTGGCCATCGGCGCGCTGCGCACCAAGACCTACGATCCGACCGATCTGCAGGCGTTCGCCGATGGCCGCCGCGGCGGCAGGTACTGGTTCACCGGCGGCTGGCACGTTGGAGCCGTCCTGGCATGGACGATCGGTGGCGCGTTCGGTCTGCTCGCCGCCAATACGACGCTGTACGTCGGCCCACTGGCCGACCTCGCCGGCGGTGTCGACCTGAGCACCGTCGGGTCCGCCGTGATCGCCGGGTTGCTTTACCTGGCGACGACCCGTTTCATCAAGGCATGACACAATCCGCCGACGAGCTGGTGACCGAGTTCTGCGCCCTGTGGTCCAACCCGGATCCCGAGAAGATCCTGAGCTACTTCACCGAAGATGCGGTTTACCACAACATCCCGATGCCACCCGCCGAGGGACTCGCTGCGATCAAGCAGCTCCTGCCGATGATGCTCGATGGGTTCGACGGCATCGATTTCACCGTGCACCGGCAGTTCAGCCAGGGCGACATCGTCATGAACGAACGCACGGACGTGATGCGGCGTACGGATGGCCGACGGATCGACCTCCCGGTGATGGGCGTCTTCGAGGTGCGCGACGGCCGCATCGCTGCATGGCGGGACTACTTCGACCTCGCAACGGTGACGGCCGGACTCGCGTAACCGCCAAATCGAGGAGTCGACGGAGCTCGACGAGCGCATCGGTGATCGCGCCTCGGTCCGGTTGATCGGCAGGCACCACGGAATGGTCAGCCGGCGAGTCAAGAAGCACTCGGGGCACATCGTCAGGAGTCGGGGCGACGGCTACCTGATCGCCTTTGCGCAACCGGCCGGGGCCGTGTCGTGCAGCGTCGCCGTGCAACGCGAACTCGCCAAGCGGCCCAACCCCTTTAAACCGTGCTCCTGTGAGGCACGGTCAATCAGCCGGTCCCGACTCGGCGAGTCGCTGATGCAACTTCGCCCGAATGTCGTCGGGGGTGTAGGCATTTCGCTTGCGTTGGTCGCGCGCCACCAGCACTCCACCCGCCACGACGCCTGCGACACCGGCCAGCCCAACCAACTTCCATATGCCTCGCATGGCCCAAGTCTGCCTAAGCTGCCATGGTGAGTGCGAACACGGTGACGCTTGAGCGTGCGCTGGCCGAGACTCGAACGGGTGACATCTGGCTGTTCCGCGGCGATTCTGGGCCGGACCGCGCCATCCAGACGATGACGAACGCACCGGTCAATCACGTCGGGATGACCGTGGCGATCGACGACCTACCGCCGCTGATCTGGCACGCCGAGCTTGGCGACAAGCTGGAGTGCCTGTGGAGCGGCGGCCATCATCGCGGCGTGCAGCTCAACGATCTGCGTCAGGCGGTCGAGCGCTGGATGCTCACTTACGGCCAGCGGTGCTGGCTGCGGCAGATGACGCCGTACGCCAACCGCGAGCAAGAAGACCAACTGCTGAAGGTCATCGCCCGGATGGATGGCACCGCGTTCCCCACGACTGCGCGACTCACCGCACGGTGGTTCCGCGGTCGCATTCCCACGGTCACCGATTGGACCCGGGGCCTGCCGGTGATCGACAGCCGAGTTCGCAAACTCACCCGCGCCAAGCGCGCCGAGCGACTCAAGACGGGTCTTGAGACGGCGTACTGCGCCGAGACGGTCGCCGTCACATACCAGGAGATGGGTCTACTCGCCACGGACAAGGACACCAACTGGTTCGATCCTGGGAAGTTCTGGAGCGGCGACACGCTGCCACTGGCGCCCGGCTACGGGCTGAGCGGCGAGATCGCCGTCGTTCTCTGAGAGGCGCGTGCGGCGGTGCCCGTTGGCGGCACTACCGTCAAGTCATGCACCGATTCGTCGCGGCCGTAGCCGTCGGGCTGAGCGCCGTCGCCATCGCCGGTTGCGGCAGTGGTTCCGGAGCGGCTACCTGCGCGCAGTTCAATGCCATGGACAGCGACGGAAAGCGCGCCGAGGTCGCAGCCGTGCTGAAGGACCGCAACGCCAGGAACTCGTCGGACACCGAGGTACGGGGGAAGGTCGATACGGTGGTCGGCTCTTGCGCGCCCGACTCGCAGCGGGACAAGCTCGTGAAGGACCTCTTGCCCTGACCGTGGGACGCGGTGACCGTGGGACGCGGTGACCGTAGGACTCCGCGGCATAAAACGACGGGCTCGGGCGTTTTCATTCATAGGATGGCCCGCCGATAATTCATCCCCTAGCTCGGCGGGCCGTTCATTTTCACCGACTCGAATGTCGAAAACCCGCCAGCACCTGATGCCCCATCCGGGTTGCCTGGAGCCATGACGACCTCCACCTCCTCGCGATGGACTGATCGCGTCGACACCACGAACTGGGCCGCAGTCACCGATGAGCTGAACGACGTTGGCGGCGCCCTACTTCCGCAATTGCTGACGCCGGACGAGGCGGCCGGGATTCGCAAGCTATACCCACTCGACGGCATGTTCCGTTCGACCATCGACATGGGCCGCCATCGGTTCGGGCAAGGCGAGTACCGCTATTTCGATCGGCCGTACCCAGATCCGGTCGATCAGCTCAAGCGGGCACTGTATCCCCGACTGCTCCCCATCGCCCGGGACTGGTGGGCCAAGCTCGGCCGCGACGCCCCGTGGCCCGACACGTTGGACGAGTGGCTCGACGCGTGCCACCGTGCCGGACAGTCGAAGTCCACCGCAATCCTGCTGAAGTACGGCGCTGGCGACTGGAATGCGCTGCACCGAGATCTATACGGCGACTTGATCTTTCCGCTGCAGGTGGTCGTCAACCTGAGTGAGCCGGGCGTCGACCACACGGGAGGCGAGTTCCTGCTCGTCGAACAGCGCCCCCGCGCACAGTCACGCGGGACTTCGACGACGGTGCCACTCGGTCGGGGCTACGCCTTCACCACGCGGGAGCGTCCCGTGCGGTCGGCCCGCGGCTGGTCGGCCGCGCCCGTTCGCCACGGTGTGTCCGTCGTGCGATCAGGCGCCCGCTACACCCTGGGACTGGTGTTCCACGACGCCGCCTGAGCGACCCCTCACTTGGTGGTCGTCGGCGTCGGCGCAGAGACCAGGTTCAGCCCGGCATAGATCTCGTCGAGAAGCGGTGCCAGCATCGCCTGCGCCGTCGTGTTGCCCTCCGGTGACAACGTCAGGTTCGTCCAGATCACCAACGTCACGTCGTTGTCCGGGTCGTAGCCCATGAACGAGTTGAAGCCCGGCAGTTCGCCACCGTGGTAGAACATGGCCGCATTCGGACCGAACCGTTGGTAGGAGATTCCGTAGCCGTACTTCTGCCCTTCGGGGGCGGCGGGATCCTCGGCCTGCAGGCTGGTCAGCCACTGTTGATGGAAGTCGGCGTCGAAGACCTTCCCGGTGACCAGCGCCTCGATCCACGTTGCCAGATCGTCGGCCGTGGAGATCGCCCCGCCCGCCGCCGTCGCGTAGGACGAATTCTGATTGGTGTAGTCGATGGGCTGCAACGCGCCCGATTTGGCCGCGGATTGGATGTCGGCGGGGTATGGATCATCGGCGAGCGCATAGAAGCTTCCGCCATACATGTATCCGTGCGAGTACGGACTGGGAATCGAAGTGTCGTCGATGGCGGGCAGCGACGTCTGTCGCAGACCCGCGACGCCAAACAACCGGTCTTGAAACTGCTGAGCCAGCGGACGGCCACCGACCTTCTCGGCGATCACCCCGAGCAGCGCGTAATTGGTGTTGCTGTACTCGTATTCGGCATCGGGCGCGAACTGGGGCGGATGCCGGTACGCGATGGCCAACACCTCCTGGGGCGTCCACGCCTTTGCGGGCGTCGCATCCATCACGGCGGACAACTGGGGGTCGGCGGTGTACCCGAAGAGACCGGTGCGCATCTTCAACAGCTGCGCGACGGTGATGTTCTCACCGTTCGGCACGCCGGAGACGTACGTCGACACCGGATCGGTGAACTTCAGCTTGCCGTCCTGGACCAGCAACACGATGAGGGCTGCCGTCATGGTCTTCGTGTTGGATGCGATCCGGAAGTGCGTGCCGGGTTCCGGCGGGATCTGCGCGCCGAGTTCGGTGGTGCCGACCGCCGCGTCGAATCTGCCCTGCGGGGTTCGCAACTCGACCATGGCGCCGGGAACCATCAGGTCCTTGGCCAATCCGGCGACGACGGTCCGGAAGGCCTCGGGATCGATGGTCTTCAGCGCCGACGCCGCCGCAGCTGCCGTGGCCGTCGTCGCAGGGGCCGACGAGCCGGAAGCCGATGACGACGCAGCCGGCTCGGTGGTCGACGAACAGCTCGCGACCGCCAGCACCACGCACACCGCAAGCCACGCACTCCGAATGCAGCTCTGAGGTATTCCCATCGGCCACAACCCCCCGGTCAGCTCGGTAACCGGACTCTAACCACCCGCCGGGGTCAAGATCGACGTTCGCGCCAAATTCGATCCACGGCTCAGTACAGGGCTGTGAGCGCGGCCAGCGCGCACGCCTCGTCATCGCCGACGCTCGCGCCGCTGACGCCGACGCCCCCGACGACGGCGCCCTGCACGACGATGGGAACGCCGCCACCGAAGATGACGAATCGGCCGCCACCGTTGGCATGCAGACCGAACAGTTCACCACCGGGTGCGGCGAGCGCGGCGAGTTCGGACGTCGCGACGCGATTCGCGACGGCGGTGTACGCCTTGTCGACGGCGAGCACGGGACCGGCGATCTCGGCGCCGTCCATCCTGCCGAACGCGATGAGGTGCCCGCCGTCGTCCACCACCGCTGCGGACACCAGGATCGACCTTCGCACCGCTTCGGCGTGGGCGGCGACCACCATCTGCTGTGCTACGGCCAGGTCGACAGTCATCGATTCCTCACGACGACAAGATATCCCGACGTCCGTCTAGTGCTCGACACACCGAGCCCGCGATGGGCCTGGCCGAAGTCGTTGCGGTCGGATGTCGCCCAGCGGTTCCGGCACGTCGTCGGTGCGGGCACGTCATCGCTCCGGCACGTCGCCGTCAGGCACGGCGACGCGCCTTTCGCGGTTCGGCTCCCGTCAGATCCGTCAGGATCCGGGCGGCCTGTGACGCGAACCCGGGCCGTCCTCGCTGGCGCCTGCCCCGCCTGCCCACGCTGCCCCGCCTGCCGAGTCCGATCAGCACCAGCAGCCGATTGATCCGCCGCCGCCGAGAGCGGACTGTCATCGCGAACCGAAGTGCGATCCACGAAGCGCCCAACACCACGCCGATCCATAGCGACGCCGCCACCAGATAGACCACGTCGACCGCTCCCATGACGAAGAGCTTCGTGCGTCGCTGTCGCGCCAGGGTCACGGACGGGGCACGCCTGTGCGTCTAAGTGAACGTACGAATGCTGCGTCGCTACTGAGCGCCGACGTCGTAAAGGG
>NZ_JBEVLO010000515.1:0-6707 GCF_040509115.1 Mycobacterium sp.
ATCTCGGTTGCCGGGTTCCCGGCGGTCAACTCCGACATTCAGCGCCTCCTGACCGCCGACTTCATCCAGCTGGCCGCCTCCACCCTGCTCATCGTGGGCCTGATCCTGGTGCTGCTGCTGCGCGCACTGCTCGCCCCGCTCTACCTGCTGGGCACCGTGGTGCTCAACTACACTGCCTCGCTGGGCATTGGAGTCTTGGTCTTCCAGTGGGGACTCGGTGGTGAAATCGCTTGGCCCGTACCGCTATTGGCGTTCATCATCCTGGTCGCGGTGGGCGCCGACTACAACATGCTCCTGGTGTCGCGGCTCAAGGAGGAATCCACCCGCAACATCCGCGTCGGGGTCCTACGCACCGTGGCCAGCACCGGGTCGGTGATCACCTCGGCCGGCATCATCTTCGCGGTCAGCATGTTGGGCCTGATGGTCGGCTCCATCGCCATCATGATCCAAGCCGGATTCATCATCGGCTGCGGTCTGCTGCTGGACACCTTCGTCGTGCGCACCCTCACCGTCCCCGCCATTGCCGTCCTGCTCCGCGAGGCCAGCTGGTGGCCCCACCGCCCCACCGCCCCATGAAAACGGACCTCATGAACGACCGCGTTGCCTGCGCCTACTCGTCCCGACCTACCGCAGCAGGCGATGTCCGTGTGGGGTCGACGCGGACATCGCTGCGGCGGAACCGGCGTCCACGAGCCGTCCATGTAGCCCTGCTGGCCATCGCTGTGGGCATCGGGGTCGCGACCGCGCCCACTGCGGTCGCCGATGAGGCCGGCTACCTCCAGCGACTTCAGAGCAGGCTGGCGTATCTGACAGCTCAACAACTGCTGACCGAGGGCTACAAGGTGTGCCAGCTGACCCACAGCGGCCATCCATCCTCTGACGCCATTGAGATGGTCTCGAAGGACTTGGCGATATCAGTACCGGCCGCCGTTGAGATCATCGTCGCCGCCGGAGGGGAACTCGGCTGCTGACAGCGGGCCGGGGAACTGCTGCGTGGAAAAGCAAAGCTTCTCGAGAGCTGACGTGGTGGTAGTCCACCACCGCTCGACATGTCGGATGAGTGATGCGCGGCGAAATAGTCAGTGCAGCAACGATTTTGGACACGTAGCCAGCCGACGGCGCAGAAACTCTACAGACTGAACACGTCACCGAACTGGCCGCGTCGCCCAAGCGTGGGCAGCGTGCCCGAGCGGTGCAGTGGCGCGGTCTAGAGAGTGCAGCGGTCGAGGAAGTCGGTGACCGCGGCGGTGAAGGCGTCGTTGTCGTCCCCGGCGATCATGTGACCGGTGCCGGACACGTCGACGGTTTCGGCGTGCGGGACCAGGTGGGTGAACTCCTCGACGGTGGCCTGGGAGACCACGTCGGACAGCAGCCCGCGGACGAGAAGTGTTGGGGCGGTGACGCGTCGGGCTCCGTCAATCAGCAGATGGCTGATCGCGTCGAACTGCTCGGTGCCCGCGGCCGCGCCGTCGCGCAGGAAGTCGAAGTTGGAGTGGACGAACGCCGGGTCCCATCGCCACACCCAGCGACCGTCGGGACGCTGCCTAAGCACCTTGTGCAGGCCGTCGAGGTTCTCGGGGCGCGCGCGATGCGGGTTGTAGGCGGCGATCACCTCGGCGGCATCGCCGAGGGTGGCGAAGCCGTCGGGGTGGGCGGCCATGAACGTCACGACGCGACGGGCACCCTCGAACTCCAACCGCGGGGTGACGTCGACCAGGATCACCGCCGCCCACGACGCCCCGGATGCGAGCAGGTGCGCGCCCAGGGCGGTCATTCCCCCCAGCGATGCGCCGACGACGGCGGGCGGGGTATTGGCGCTGAAGTGGTCACGGACGGCGAGCAGGTCGGTGGCGAGTCGCTCGACGTCGTAGCGCCCGGCCGGATCCCAGTCGCTGTCGCCGTGACCGCGGGTGTCATAGGCCACCACCGAGTATCCGCGCGACTGGAGCCGGCGCGCTGAGGTGGTCCACGCGTGCCGGTTCTGACCGCCGCCGTGCAGGAGGAACACGACGGGACGATCACCGTCGTGGGGGTAGTACTCGGCGGCAAGGGTGATCCCGTCTCCGGTCCGGACCCGATGCTGCACGACCGAAGTCACGATGCGTTGCCTGCGGTGCTCACGATCGTGACGGTGCCCTGCGCGGCGCATACGGCCTTGTGGCCGTTGGTGATGTCGATGCGCGCCACCCCGCTGCGTTTGCCCAGCGACACGATGTCGGCAATGGCGACGCACACCCCGCTGGACACGGGTCTGAGCAGGTTCAACTTGAACTCGGTGGTCGCGACCCACGATCCCGCCGGAATGACGGGGTAGAACACCACCCCGAGACAATGGTCGACCATCGCCGACAAACACCCGCCGTGCAGATTGCCGAACGGGGTCAGCAGGTCCTCGCGGGTATCCATCTCCGCCACCAGCCGACCCGCGGTGAGTGCGGTGTGTCGAAAATTCAGGAACGTCGACAGTCCGCCCGCCGTGTTCGCCGCGTGGAGCAGCTGGTCGGCGATCTGCGCGTCGAAGTGCGCGAACGTCGTGGTCACCATCGTCTGTCAATCCTCGCCTTCTCTGTCATCGGCCGACGGTCGTGCTCCAGCGAAACGCTCGAGCATGTCACCGAACGCGCCGAGGTCGCCGTGGGCGGCGAAGTGCTCGACGTCCACGGCAACGAACATCGCCGTGGCGGTGAAGCGCACGATGCCGTCCTGCCCGATCCCGGTCGCACTGACGTGCAGGGCTCGCCCCTCGCGGCTGTCGACGCGCGCGACGATGCGGTGGGGGTGATGCAACGGCACCGGCACGCGGTAGCCGACGGCCAGGTTGCGGGTGACCGCCGGGGTTCCGACGATCCACAGGGTGAAGCCGAACAAGTCGTCGCACGCCGCGGCGATCGCACCTCCGTGCGCGAGACCCGGTGCCCCGCCGTGCCGTTCGTCGAAAACCAGGTCGGTGTAGACCTGCTGCCCGGATCGGAACACCTCCATCTGCAGGCCGTGGGGATTGTCGGGGCCGCACCCCATGCAGGTGGGAGTGTGCGGCGGCAACCGCACCGGCTCACCGCTCAGCGCCTCGCTCACGGAGTGCTCGATTCTGTAGACGTGTCAATCTGCGATCCGACCGCGGTGATCGCCGACAGCGCCATCGCGGCCTGGCTGGTGCCGAAGACCAGTGCCACCGACAGGCACGACACCCCCAGCGTCCACTTCGGGCTGCCCGTGGGATTGCGGGTGGCCTGCGCGGGAAGGGACGGATCGTCGAGGCCGTCGGACAGGGGCACGGGCTAGACCGGTGCGGCCCACATGATGGGCAGCGACGTAAAGCCCCGGATCGGCCCGGACCGCAGACGACGCGCAGACTCCAGGTCGACCTCCCAGTCGGGCACTTTGTCCAGCAACGCATTCAGGGCGGTCCGAGCCTCCATCCGCGCCAGTGCCGCACCCAGGCAGAAGTGGACACCGCGACCGAAGGCCACCTGGTGTTCGCAGGTGCGATCGATGTCGAACACGTCCGGATCGGGGAAGACACGCTCGTCGCGGTTGGCCGAGCCGAACAGCAGCAGCACCTTCTCTCCGCGGCGCATCGTCGTGTCGTGAAGAACGACGTCACGGGTCAGGGTTCGCGAAAGCCCCTGCGCGGGTGAGTCATAACGCAACAACTCCTCCACCGCCGGTACCAGCAGCGTGCGATCGGCGACCAGTCGGCGACGTGCCTGTCGATGCTGGGCCAGCACGACCGCGGCGTTCCCCAGCAGGTTGGTGGTGGTCTCGTAGCCCGCGACCAGCAGCAGCGCGCAAAAGCCGAGGACCTCCTCGTCGGTGAGCCCGACCCCGTCCACGGTGGCGTTCGCCAACGCCGACATCAGGTCCTCGCGGGGATTGTGGCGGCGGTCGGCGAGGAAATCGGTGAAGTAAGCGTAGATCGACGCGGCCGCGGCCAGCGCGTCGCTGGTGTGACCGTGGGTGACGTCGACCTGCACCAGCTGGCTCGACCACGATCGGAACTGATCATGATCGGTGGCGGGAACGCCCAACAGATCGGCGATCACCGCGGCGGGCAGGATGGCGGCGAAGTCGGTCACGAAATCGGCCGACCCCGACCCCTCGTCGAGGCGTTCGAACAACTCCGCCGCCATCCGCGTGATGGTGGTCTGAAGGCCGGTGACCCTGCGGGGGGTAAACGCCCGGCTCACCAGGGCGCGCAGCTGGTCGTGTCGGGGCGGGTCCATCACGATCATCATCGGCAGAAACGACCCGATGAAGTCCGATCCCGGCGGGGTGGGGAAGATCCCGTCCACCGAGGAGTAGGTGCCGTGATCCAAGGCCGCGGCTTGGACGTCGGCGTGCCGGCTCAACACCCAGGTGTGCGAATCCTGCGCGCGGTATACCGGAGCCGCGTCGCGCAACACGCGGTACGTCGGATAGGGGTCTTCGAGTATCGAGGCGTCGAACGGGTCATACCGCATGGGCACCGCGACCACGAGGACCTCCCACCGCCATGAAGCAAGGGTTTAGACTCGGAGTCTAAACTTGAAGAACGGGATTGGGCAATGCGCAAGATTCCACGTCAGATCGCTGACCGGCTCCCCGCAGCGGCGGACCTGTTCGCCGAAAAAGGGCTCAACGACTCCAAGATCGAGGACGTCGCCGCGGTGACCGGCGTGCCGAAAGCGACGCTGTATTACTACTTCACGGGCAAGGAGGAGATCCTCGCGTATCTACTCGAAGACCTCCTCACCGACATCGCCGATGCTGTGGCGGCGATCGTGCACACCGACGGCACCGGTGCCGAACGCCTCGAACTCGTCATCGGCGCACAACTGCGGGCGATGGCGCAGCGGCCAGCGGTCTGTCGGGCACTCATCGGCGAACTGGGACGCGCGGCCCGGATGCCGGTCATCGCCGAGATGATCAACACCGCCTACCAGCAACCCGTCGAAGCACTGCTGGTCGCAGGCGCCCGCGACGGATCCCTTGTCGCCCAGCCAGATCCACGATCCGCCTCCATGGCGCTGTTCGGCGCGGTCACGATAAACGCCCTCATGTACCTGGTCGCAGACCAGCCTCTCGACGAGACGGTGGTCGCCGGAACCCTTAGAGCCGTCATGTTCGACGGACTACGCCCGCGCCGAGGAGACCGAGCATGAGCACTTACGGCCTCTCGGTCCTCGGCGCGGATCTGCCGTCGTTGGCCCGGACCGCCCAGGCCGCCGACGCGGCCGGGTTCGACGCCGCCTGGGCCTCGGAGTTCTACTCCCGCTCTGGGTCCATCTCCATGGCCGCGATGGCCAACAGCACACAGAACTGCCGGATCGGGTCCTCCATTCTCTACGGGATCGGACGAAGCCCCCTGGTGCTGGCCACCGAAGCACGCGACCTCGACGAACTCTCCGACGGACGACTGGTACTCGGCATCGGCAACGGCACCAAACGGATGATGAGCGACTGGCACGGCGTATCCGACACCGCCGCACCCGCGCTGCGCATGGAAGAACTCGTCGGTCTGCTGCGCCGCATCTGGAACCTGCACGACGGCCCGATCCACCACGACGGCCGCTTCTACACGATGCACCTCACCCCCACCGGTGAGGTACAACCACCCAGCCGCGCGATCCCGATCATCACCGCCGGTGTGCGCCCCCGAATGTGCGAGACAGCGGGCAGGGTGGCCGACGGCCTCGCAGGGCACCCCCTCTTCACCACCACCTACGTCCAGGAAGTCGTCCGGCCCGCCATCGCAAGGGGCGCCGCGTACGCCGACCGCGACCCCAGCGACATCGAAGTCATCTCCATGGTCATGTGCTCGATCCACGAAGACGCCGAGATCGCGAGACGTGAACTTGCGCAACAGATAGCGTTCTACTCTTCGGTCAAGTCCTATGAGATGGTGCTCGACGTTAACGGCTTCGCCGCCGAGGGCAGAACAATCCGGGACGCATTCGGCCGGCGCGATTTCCCAGCGATGTTCGCCGCGGTGTCCGACGAGATGATCGACACCATGGGTGTAGCCGGCACGGCAGAACAAGTCCGCGATGGAATCACCCGCTACGAAGGCGTTCTCGACCACATCATGCTGTACTCGCCGTCGGTCGGCATCACTCCAAAACGCGTGCAGCAGAACCTCGAAAGCCTCATCCGAGAATGCTCACCACACGGGATTGCTCAAGCCGCGCAATAGTGCACACTCGACGCACGTCGTCGCGCCTTCGAGGTTCACAACGGCCCGCTTCCCCTGAAGCACTTGGCTGCAGGAGTCAGAGGCCGACCTCGCAGCAGGCCACACGTTCGGTGAGGAAGAGATCCCCGCTCGCTACGGCTTGACGAGGCCAGACGCAGGCGGCGGACGCGTCGCCGAACCTCGGTGACCGTCCCGCGAGGACGAGCCCGCATTCAGATCAGGCGGGGGTCGCCGTCTTCGTCGAGCACGATGTGCCGATCGCCGCGCTGGAGCGCGTCAAGCGCAAGGTCAATTTCGTGGACGGCGAGATCGGCTATGCGGCTGGGGCCGAGGACGATGATGTGCTCAGCTTGATCAGCGCCACCGCCGGCCGCCAGGCCGACGAACTCGGGGTTGCCGGCAACGACGAACTGCAGATCCCAGCCGATGTGGCGGCCGACCTCACGGGCTCGTCGGTCGAGAGCTTGCACGTCGTCGTCGGTAAGCACGCGATGGCCTTCCCGTCAGGTGTCGTCGGAGTTGTTGCGGCGCAGCG
>NZ_JBEVLO010000516.1:0-14343 GCF_040509115.1 Mycobacterium sp.
TGAACTTCCGAGGGCAACACATCTGTTACTTCCAGCGTCGCGGCATCGACTACTCGCAGTCCAAGGGGCTCGGTGGGCGATGGCATGTATGCAGGCACCATCACCGGTGCGGCCACCACGAATCGGTTGTCACCAGGCAGCATTGCGATGCCTTCCGAGCCGGGCAGGTCGACACGTCCCGTCATCGTCCGGTTCTTCACGTCTATCACCGCAGCGAAATTGGACTCCTTGGCCGCCACGAAGATCTCCGAAACATCCGAGTTGGCCGTGAACCAATGCGGCCCAGTTGCGCCGACAGATACGTGATCGACGACAGCACGGGTTGCGGCGTCTATGACCAGCACTCCGCCAGCACCACCGTCACGACCCTCCACGGTAGTGAATATCAGGTCGCCGTTCGAATCCCAGAACACGTCGTGCGGTCCGTGAAACGGACTGATGTCAATGAGGTCCACCAGCTGGTGAGTGTCGGCGTCGATCACGCTGAGCTTCGAGACACGCCCAGCGTTGCCGAAATACCACCCGGAAAGATAGGTGTGGGTGGCATAAATCAAACGTCGCGATGGGTCGAAGGCAAGCTCGTGCGGCTCGAAATCAAGGCTCAACGTGTCAACCGGATTGCCGGTCTCAAGATCGAGAAATACTACGGCACAAGCGTGTTGGCAGGCGACCGCCAGAATGTCGTTACTTGTCTTGGTCACGCATTCAACATAAGCGGCAGAACGTCGACATGGCCACGTCCACCTCGACAAGGAATCATTGCACCGTATGCAAGACTCGTGGCTTTCATGGCCGCACTCACGAGCGCCCCACCCACGAGACGGCGCTTGCGCCAAGCCCATTTCGATCAAGAGGGACTGCCCCCGGTTCGGTGACTCTGCCCTGAGGGTTGAGTTCTCGCTGGACGGAGCCACTTTCGTGCCGAAGGCATCTCCTGCCGCGGTACGCACGGCGTGAGCCAGGTCAGCCAAGTGCGGCGAGGAGATTCTTGAGGTCGGTTCGCTGCTCTGGGCTCAGCGGTGCCAGGACGTGCTGTTCTGCCTCGCGCACGCCCGGGTCGATGCGTTTGAGCAGATCGACTCCCGCGCGCGTCAGTTGTGCAGGAAGCGAACGCCCGGAGGACACACTCGCGGGTCGGGTGACCAACCCGCGCTCCTGCAGCCCCCGCACGACCATGTTCATCGCTTGCGGTGAGACGTTCACGTCGCGCGCCAGATCGGCGTTGGACCGGCCAGGTGACTTCGCCAGGATCCGCATGCAGACGTATTGGGGGAACGTCAGGCCCGCGGGTTCCAGCGCGATGGTGGTCACCTCGGCGCGAAGTGCCGTGGCCAACCGAGTCAGCAGATAGCCCAGTGGGGCATCGGCGTCAGGCATGTCAACCATATTGACACATATCAATTTTGTTGATACACCGGATGGCATGACTCGTCCGACAGACCACATGTTCGACTCCGCCTACCGCGGCGAGGCACACGAGATCGGCCTCGGCACCAGACCACCGTGGAGCATCGGAGAACCGCAGCCGGAGATCGCCGCACTCATCGATGCCGGCAAGTTCCACGGCGACGTGCTCGATGCCGGTTGCGGCGAGGCCGCGACAGCGCTGGCGCTCGCGGAGCGGGGCGTAACGACCGTCGGGCTGGACCAATCGGCATCGGCCATCGCGCTGGCGCGAGCCGAGGCCGAGCGCCGCGGTCTGACCAACGCGACCTTCGAGGTCGCCGACATCAGCGACTTCACCGGTTATGACGGTCGCTTCGGCACCATCGTGGACTCGACCCTCTTCCACTCGATGCCGGTCGAGCTTCGCGACGGATACCAGCAGTCGATCATCCGCGCCGCCGCCCCGGGGGCGTCCTACTTCGTGCTGGTCTTCGACAAGGCGTCGATGCCCGACGATGGCCCTGCCAACCCCGTCACCGAGCAGGAGTTGCGCAACGTGGTGTCGAAGTATTGGGCGATCGATGACGTCAGGCCGGCGCGCATCCACGCCAACGTCGGCCAACGCATCGCAGACTTCAAGGAATTCGCGGGCGACGACTTCCGCGACGAGGGCGACGGGCGCGTGTCGGTCGGCGGCTGGCTGCTGTCCGCGCACCTGGCCTAGCGCTCCGCCGCGACCCGTCCGCGCCTCCAATCCAGCCATTTGGCAGGATTGGGGGCGCAGTCCGTTGGGGAACACCCCGGACGGCAACTCGCGTGCAGAGCCGAAGGAGTCAGATGGCGGACACAGTCCTGGCCGACCCAGCCGGCAAACCGGGATATGCGCGCGTCCTGCTGAAGCTGGGTGGCGAGATGTTCGGCGGCGGCCAGGTTGGCCTCGACCCCGACGTGGTCGCGCTGGTCGCCCGCCAGATCGCCGAGGTGGTTCGCGGCGGCGTTCAGGTCGCCGTCGTCATCGGTGGTGGCAACTTCTTCCGCGGCGCCCAGCTCCAGCAACGCGGCATGGAGCGCACCCGTTCCGACTACATGGGCATGCTCGGCACCGTGATGAACAGCCTTGCGCTGCAAGACTTCCTGGAGAAGGAAGGGATCGACACCCGCGTGCAGACCGCCATCACCATGGGCCAGGTCGCCGAACCGTACATTCCGCTGCGGGCACGCAGGCACCTTGAGAAGGGCCGCGTCGTAATCTTCGGGGCAGGCATGGGGCTGCCGTACTTCTCCACCGACACCACCGCCGCGCAGCGTGCCCTCGAGATCGGCGCCGAAGTGGTCCTGATGGCCAAGGCCGTCGACGGCGTGTTCACCGACGATCCTCGGAAGAACCCGGACGCCGAGCTGCTCACCGCCATCACGCATCGTGAGGTGATCGACCGCGGCCTGCAGGTCGCCGACGCCACGGCGTTCAGCCTCTGCATGGACAACCGCATGCCGATCCTGGTGTTCAACCTGCTTACCGACGGAAATATCGCCCGCGCGGTCGCAGGTGAGAAGATCGGAACACTGGTCACCACCACGTGAGGGTGGGGGACCGGGCGAGCGACAGCGACGGGAGATGATCCAGTGATCGACGAGACCCTCTTCGATGCCGAGGAGAAGATGGAGAAGGCGGTTTCGGTGGCACGCGACGACCTGTCGTCCATCCGCACCGGTCGTGCCAATCCCGGCATGTTCAACCGCGTGAAGGTCGAGTACTACGGATCGCTGACCCCCATCACACAGCTCTCGAGCATCAACGTGCCAGAGGCTCGACTCGTCGTCATCAAGCCGTATGAAGCCAATCAGCTGCGCAGCATCGAAGACGCGATCCGCAACTCGGACCTCGGCGTCAACCCAAGCAATGACGGCAACGTCATCCGCATCTCGATTCCGCAGCTGACCGAGGAGCGTCGCCGCGAACTCGTCAAGCAGGCCAAGTCCAAGGGCGAGGACGCCAAGGTGACGGTCCGCAACATCCGCCGCAAGGCGATGGAGGAGCTGGCCCGGATCAAGAAGGACGGCGAGGCCGGCGAGGACGAGGTCGGGCGCGCAGAGAAGGACCTCGACAAGAGCACTCAGACCTACACCGGCCAGGTCGACGAGCTCGTCAAGCACAAAGAAGGCGAGCTGCTGGAGGTCTAGGTCGTCCACGACCAGACATCCAGCGACGGCATCTCTGTGGAACACACCGATACGGCTCCGGCCAGCGGGGCGGAGGCCCCCGAGCCGGAGAAGGCCAAGAAGCAGGGGCGGGCAGGGCGAAACCTTCCCGCCGCCATCGCGGTCGGTGCGTTCCTCGGGTTCGGTGTCATCGCCATCCTGGTGTTCGCCCCTCTGGGCTGGGTTCCGGTCGTCGCGGTCGCGATGGCCGTAGCCACGCACGAGGTGGTGCGCCGGCTGCGCACGGCGGGCTACTCGGTACCGGTCATCCCGTTGTTGGTCGGTGGTCAGGCCATCGTCTGGCTGACGTGGCCGTTTGGCGCCGCAGGCGCGTTCGGCGCGTTCGGCGGCACCGTCGTGGTGTGCATGATCTGGCGCCTGTTGTCGGGTGGTCTGAAGGAGGCGCCGCAGAACTACCTTCGGGACGTGACGGCGACGGTCTTCCTCGCCGCGTGGATTCCACTGTTCGGCGCGTTCGGCGCGTTGCTCGTCTACCCGGACGACGGCCGCTGGCGGGTCCTGTGCCTGATGCTGGGCGTGGTGTTCTCCGACATCGGCGGGTACGCCGCGGGCGTCCTGTTCGGCAAGCATCCAATGGTGCCTGCGATCAGCCCCAAGAAGTCCTGGGAGGGCTTCACCGGTTCATTGATCTTCGGCACGGCTGCGTCGGTGCTCGCGGTGGCGTTCCTCCTCGACAAGCCAGCCTGGGTGGGCATCCCGCTCGGTCTGATGTTGGTCATCACGGGAACGCTCGGCGATCTCATCGAATCTCAGGTCAAGCGCGACTTGGGCATCAAGGACATGGGCACACTGCTACCTGGGCACGGCGGCCTGATGGACCGCCTCGACTCGGTGCTGCCCTCGGCCGTCGCCACCTGGATCGTCCTGACGCTTCTCGCCTGACCGTCGCGCGGGTTTGGCGTTCTTGGAGCCCGCGCTTCGCGCATTCAGCCAGCACGCCAGCGCGCCGAGGACCAGGCCAACGCCCACCCCGACGTCGATGCGCTGGCCCAGAAGGAGCCACGACATCACGCCTGCGACTGCGGGGATGACGCAGAACAGCATCGAAACCGCTGCCGCCCCATGGTTGTTGATCGCCCGAACGTAGAGCGACAGGGCCAGCGTGGCGTTGAACAGGACGACGCCCGTCACGGCGACCACCGCCTTGACGGGGTCGTGCACGGCGAACGGCGTGACGAGTGCGAGGACGAGAGCAGGAACGAACGCGACGGCATTCTGCACGGCGCTCGTTGCGCGAAAGTCGACGTCGGCGCAGAAGCGCTGCTGGTACACGCCGCCGGCGGCCAGGCCGAGTAAGGCCACCAGAATCAGCAGGACCGCCGGGTCGACACCCTTCTCAGCCAGGAGACGGCTCGCGCACGCCGCAAACGCGGCCGCGACACCGACGACGAGCGCGAGGACGCGCATCAGTCCGAGTCCCTCGCGCAGGAACGCCGCACCGAGCAGGGCGGTGACGACGGGATTCATCGCGATGAGCACCGCGCAGAGCACGGCGGGCGCACCCATCTGCATGGCGACGTACAGGGGGAGGAACTGACCCGCCTGCATCAGCACTCCGACGACCGCCACGTGGCCCAGCTTGCGTCCCGTCGGCCACGGCACGCGCGACAACTTCGCCCACGCCGCGATGATCACCGCGGCAAACGCGAATCGAAACACCAGGACCGCCATCGGGGTCATCGAGCTGACCGCCAGGACGCCAAGGGGGTACCCCATGGCGAAGGTGAACGTCACGCTGGTCGCAGTGGTCAGCGGCATGCGGCGGAAGGTCACTGCCCCATGGTGGTCCAGCGCCCTGGGGCGGGTCCAACGAATTTCGACGATCGCAATTGATCGCATTATCTGATCGATCGCCGTATGCCCAGCTCGCGACGGCCAACGGCGACGATTTTTGATCGCCATTACTGATCGGAGTAGTTTGACGGGCATGGCCCAAGTCCTCGACATCGCCCCGCTGCGCAGCGTGGTCGCCGTCGCCGACTGCGGCGGATTTCACCGCGCCGCCGCTGTCCTGCACCTCACTCAGTCCGCCGTCAGCCAGCACGTCCGCCGGGTCGAGGCGGTCGTCGGCGGCCCCGTCGTCGAGAAGTCAGGGCGGGGCGTCGCGTTCACCGAGCTCGGACACCGGGTGCTGGCGCACGCGCGGACCATCCTCTCCGCACACGACGCGGCGCTCGACGATCTCGGCGCCGCCGAGGAACGGGTCCTGGTCGTCGGTGCCACCGAGCACGGGGCCGACGTCATGCTGCCCGGCCTGACCGAGGCGCTGGGGGAGCGACTGCCCGACTGGCGGCTGCGGTTCCGGCTGGACCGCAACGTGACGCTCGCCGACGCCATCGACCACGGTGTCGTCGACCTTGCCGTCATGCTCGACGGGTCCAGACTGGACCCGGCCAATGCCTCGGGAATGGTTGCGCTGAAGTGGATTTCAGCCCGGACGTTCTCTGTGCCCGCTCGTGAGCCGCTGCCGGTGGTGATGTTCTCCGAACCGTGCACGCTGCGCGAGCCCGCGTTCGCCGCACTCGACCGCACGGGGGTGCCGTATCGCATCGCCGCCGAGAGCTCGGATCTCTCCGGGCTGCTCGCCGCCGTCCGGTCCGGCCTCGGGGTGGCATTGCTTCCGATGATCGGACGGTTACCCGACGGGTTGTGCCTCGCGGAGGGACTGCCGCCGAGCAGCCGCGCATCGGTATTCGTGCGGGGCCGTTCCGGCGTCGACGCCGCCGCCTTGGCGGCCGTCGAGACGGCGGTCCGCGACGTTCTGAGTGAAGAGGCCCGATAATGAACACGACCATGAAGATTCCCCTGGTGTTCGACGCGCCGCGCACGGCGAAGCCGCCGCGGCACTTCGCCGACCTCGACGACGACGCCCGCGCAGCGGCGGTCGCCGAACTCGGCCTTCCCGCGTTCCGCGGCAAGCAGCTGGCGAATCAGTACTACGGCAGGCTCATCGCCGACCCACGACGAATGACCGACCTGCCTGCCGCCATGCGCGAACAGGTCGCCGACGCGCTGTTCCCGCAACTCCTCGACGTCGTGCGGTCGATCGAATGCGACGGCGCCGACACGCGAAAGACGTTGTGGCGTGCGGTCGATGGCACCACCTTCGAGTCGGTGCTGATGCGCTACCCGCAGCGCAACACGGTCTGCATCTCGTCACAGGCGGGGTGCGGGATGGCGTGCCCGTTCTGCGCCACCGGCCAGGGCGGTCTCACCAGGAACCTGTCCACCGCGGAGATCCTCGAGCAGGTTCGCGCGGCAGGTGTCACCATGCGCGACGAACACGACAATCGCCTCTCCAACATCGTCTTCATGGGCATGGGGGAGCCGCTGGCCAACTACAACCGGGTTCTCGCCGCCGTGCGCCGCATCATCGCGCCCGCACCCCACGGCTTCGGCATCTCGGCGCGGTCGGTCACGGTGTCGACCGTCGGCCTGGCACCCGCGATCCGCAAATTGGCCGACGAACGCCTCGGCGTGACGCTGGCGCTATCCCTGCACGCCCCCGACGACGAGTTGCGCGACACCCTGGTACCGGTGAACAACCGCTGGAACGTGGGCGAAGCCCTCGACGCCGCAAGGTATTACGCCGACGTCACCGGTCGGCGGGTGTCCATCGAGTACGCCCTGATCCGGGACGTCAACGATCAGCCATGGCGAGCCGACCTGCTCGGCAAGAAGCTGCATGGCGCACTCGGCCCACTGGTGCACGTGAACGTCATCCCGCTCAACCCGACGCCGGGCAGCAAGTGGGACGCGAGCCCCAAACCCGCTGAGCGCGAATTCGTCAGACGGGTCAAGGAACGGGGCGTGTCCTGCACGGTGCGCGACACCCGCGGCCGTGAAATCGCCGCGGCCTGCGGTCAACTCGCCGCCGAGGGCTGATCGGCGCGATCGACGTTCCGCAGGCCACTTGACTCTTCCTGCAGAATTCAGGGCGCGACGCCGAGCGTCATCGCGGTTGATCCTTCGTCAGATGTAGGAGCCAGCCGTTCCCGGTGTCGATGAGGGCGTACCGCACGACCCCCCGCTCACCATGCAGTTCGAAGACGAACCGACGATCGTTGCGGTCGACGAGCTGCCACCAACCGTGATCGGCGATGCTCTTGTGCTCGTCGGTGTAGGTCGCGTGATCGAGGTCGTGATCGTCGACCGCGACCGCGAGCCTGTCGTGTCGGACGTCGGTTGGCAGGCCTCTCGGTACCGCCCACGACCGCAGAACGCCGCTCTCCTCGAGCCGAAGGTCGAAGTGCGGTCGGGGCTTTCGGTGATCGTGCAGTACGAAGACCGGCGGTGCTCCCACGCCTCGTATTGTGCCCGTCGCGTCGCCGATCTGGAAACGCTCCACGTGCGGCAGGGGCGGCGGTCTGAACCGTCGGGCTCTAGCGCTTCCAGCCTCGGCGGCGCAGCCACCAGTCACGGAAGACGATGACGAGAATGCCGATGGCGAACAAAATGAGGAAGATGTCCTCGACGTGGCCGACGTGGTTGCCCCTGAGCATGCACAGAATGAAGATCGCCGAGAGGATGCCGCCGATCTGAATCGCCCGGTGATTCTGCTTCGACCAACCCCAGTTCGCGGACGGCACGTCCTCGACGTCAACGCCTGTGTGTCGTTCGACCTCGGTGTTCGCCACAGCTGCTCCTCAGGGATGCCAGTCAACTGCAGGCCATTCTGACATACGACGCCCTGTCGTATTCAGCCGTGTCGCCACGGGAGACCGCTCATCGGATCGCGTCGTACCGGCGCAGCGCTTCCTGACGTTCCGCGGCATGATCCACGATTGGCTCCGGGTAGTCGTCGCCGCCGAACTCGGGAACCCACCGCCTCACATAGACCCCGTCGGGATCGAACTTCTTGCCCTGTGTCGTCGGGTTGAACACGCGAAAGTAGGGCGCGGCGTCGGTGCCGCAGCCCGCAGCCCACTGCCAACCGTGCTGATTGCTGGCCATGTCACCGTCGGTGAGCTGGTCGAGGAACCACCGGGCGCCCCACTGCCACGGCAGGTGTAGATCCTTGACCAGGAACGATGCGGTGATCATCCGGACGCGGTTGTGCATGTATCCGGTTTCGGCCAGCTGCCGCATGCCGGCGTCGACGATGGGGAAGCCCGTCCGCCCGGCCTTCCACGCCTCGAAGCGGTTCTTGGCGGCGGCGTCCTCGTCGACCTCGATTCGATCGAAGGCCTTGTTCCAGTTCCACCACGTGCTGTCCGGCCAGGCGTGCACCACGGCGCCGTAGAAGTCGCGGAAGGCCAACTCGCGAAGGTACGCCTGGGCGCCCGGGCCGCCGCCCAGGTCGGCGGCCATGGTTCGGGGGTGAATGGTGCCGAATTTGAGATGTGCGGACATCCTGCTGGTGCCGTCGTGATCGGGACGGTTCCGCTCATCGGAGTAGTCGGAGACAGCCGAGCCGACGAACTTCTTCCACTCCTTGCGTGCGGCCTTCTCGCCAGCGGGGTGATCGAGTTCGGCAACGCCGTCGGGAATGTCGCCGTCGGGAATGTCGCCGCCGGGAATGTCACCGGGAATGTCGCCGCCGACGTCGGCGGGGGCGATC
This sequence comes from Mycobacterium sp., assembly GCF_040509115.1. Taxonomy (GTDB): domain Bacteria; phylum Actinomycetota; class Actinomycetes; order Mycobacteriales; family Mycobacteriaceae; genus Mycobacterium. Next base: position 9,167 of record NZ_JBEVLO010000516.1, read on the forward strand.
CAGTGCGCGGTCTTGGGGCCGGTGCGCGCCGGGGCCCGCCACCCATGCTGCTTCCACGCCGCGTAAAAGGGGGTGAACACCTTGTACGGGGTGCCGTCGTCCTTGGTGACGCGGCCAGGTGACACCAGGTAGGGCGAACCGGACTCCTCGAGCGGGACGTCGCCGAGCGCCGCGCGTACCGCTTCGTCACGACGACGTCCAAATGGCAGGAACTCGGCCGATACGTGCACCGACGTCGCGCCGATCTTGTTGGCCAGCGCCGGGATTCGCGTTTCCGGTCGCCCATGGGTGATCAGAAGACGCCCATCGAGGCCATCGCGCAACTCACGCAGCGAGTCGTACAGGTACTGGAGCCGTCGCGGCCCCGACGACGCCATCAAACGCGGATCGAGTACGTAGCAGGCCAGCACCTCGCCGTCGCCGCGAGCGGCGTCGAGCATCGGTGGCAGATCGTGCAGACGTAGGTCTCGACGGAACCACAGCAGTGTGGGCATGCCCTGATTCTTGCCCGCATTCGGCCGCGGGAAAACGCGAAGGGAAGTGGCGCCGGACGTGTGCCGCCCGCGCCACGGCGGCCCGGTCGCCGCGAAACTGCGGCCATCCGCTGCGACAATCCCAGGATGACGCAACCGGAGGACTACCCGCGCGACATGGTCGGCTACGGGCCTCGACCGCCGGATCCGCGGTGGCCAGGCGGCGCCCGCATCGCTCTGCAGTTCGTGCTGAACTACGAGGAGGGCGGCGAGAACAACGTGCTCCACGGGGACGAGGCTTCGGAGACCTTCCTGTCGGAAGTCGTTGGCGCCAGCGCGTTTCCGAACCGCCACATGAGCATCGAATCGCTCTACGAATACGGCGCCCGCGCCGGGCTCTGGAGGGTCCTGCGGCTGTTCGACGAGCATCGACTGCCGTTGACGATCTTCGGCGTCGCCACCGCGCTGGCACGCAATCCCGAGGCGGTGGCCGCGTTCCTGTCCCGCGGCGACGAGATCGCCTGCCACGGTCTGAAATGGCGCAGCTACCAGCTCGTCGACCCCGACACCGAGCGCAGGGAATTGGCCGAGGCCGTCCGCATCATGACCGAGTTGACCGGCGAGGCCCCGCTGGGCTGGTACACCGGCAGGGATTCGCCGAACACCCGTGACCTGGTCGTCGAACACGGCGGATTCCTCTACGACTCCGATTCCTACGCCGACGACCTGCCGTATTGGACCAAGGTCGCGGGCACCGATCATCTCGTCGTGCCGTACACGCTGGACACCAACGACATGAAGTTCGTGTCGACGAGCGGGTTTCCCAGCGGAGCCGACTTCTTCACCTATCTGCGGGACGCCTTCGACGTGTTGTACGCCGAAGGGGTGGCAGGGGCGCCGAAGATGCTGTCCGTCGGGTTGCACTGCAGGCTCGTCGGCCGGCCCGCGCGGTTGGCATCCCTGGCGCGCTTCCTCGACCACGTGCGGTCCCACGACGACGTCTGGGTGGCGCGTCGGGTCGACATCGCCAGGCACTGGGTGCAGAACTTCCCGCCGTAGGGCATGGTCACGCTTTGTTAGCCTTTTCGCCGTGCGTGCCTTCGCGATGGTCGAATGGCCGATGGTCCAGTGGTTGATGGTCGTCGTGTCGATCCTCGCGTTCGTCGCGGCGCCACCCGCCCTCGCGGCCGGTCCACTCGACGGCGCGGTGATCGTCATCGATCCCGGCCACGGCGGCGGCAACGGCGCGGAGCTGAGTCGTCAGGTGCCCAATGGACGCGGCGGCACCAAGGACTGTGGGACGACGGGGACCATGACCGACGCAGGCTTGCCGGAGCACGTGTTCACCTGGGACGTCGCCAACCTGCTCGGCGCCCAGCTGCGCCAGCTCGGCGCCACCGTCGTGATGACTCGCACCGACGATGCGGGCTCGGCGCCGTGCGTCGACGCGCGCGCGGCGTTCGCCAACGATCAGCATCCGGCCGCCATCATCAGCATCCACGCCGACGGCGGGCCGGCGTCGGGGCACGGGTTCCACGTCAACTACTCCTCGCCCCCGCTGAACGCCGCGCAGGGCGAGCCGTCGATCCGGCTCGCGACGGACATGCGGAATGCGTTGGTGGCCTCCGGGGTCGCAGAGTCCACCTATCTGGGGACCGATGGCATGTACGGCCGGTCCGATCTGGCGGGGCTCAACCTCGCCGAGTATCCCGCGGTGCTCGTCGAACTGGGGAACATGCGCAACAGCGACGATGCCGCCAGGATGACCAGTGACCAGGGGCGGGCGGACTACGCTGCGGCCCTGGTCAACGGTACCGTCGCCTATCTGGGCGGCTAGCGGGCATGCCAACCCACGCGGCGTCGGCGACGAAACGCCGAGGACCGTTGACGGCGCTGCTCGCGGGCGTCGCGCTGGCCGTCGCGATCGGGATCGTCGTGATCGTGAGCACCAGCGGCGCCAGACCAGACGAGCTGGTCGAGGGGAAGGCGACGACGTCGGCGACGAGGCCGCCGCCATCGAGTCCGCGCGCTTCGCCGCCGTCGAGTCCGCTGGGTCCGCCACCTCCCATCCCGATGGCCACGTCTGCCGCGCCGCCCGACGGAGCCCTGCAATCCGCCTTCGAGACCCTGCGCGGTCAGACGGCGGGAGCGATCGGCGTCGTGATCCTTCCCATCGGGTCGGCCGCGCCCGTCGTGCTGGGCGACTGGTCCGACGGCGCCGCATGGTCCACCAGCAAGGTGCCGCTGTCCATCGCAGCGCTACGCGCCGATCCGACGGTTGCCGGTTCGGTGGCCTCGGCGATCACGGCATCGGACAACGCGGCGGCCGAAGCCCTCTGGTCGAGTCTCGGAGATCCCACGACGGCTGCGAGCAAGGTCGAGGCGGTCCTGCGTGAGGCCGGCGACCCGACCACCGTCCAGACCGAGCGGGTGGCGGGCCCGCAGTTCAGCGCCTTCGGACAGACCCGGTGGGCGCTCGATCATCAGGCGGGGTTCATGGCGTGGCTGGCCTGTCACACGGGCGACCAGGCCGTTGCGCAGGTGTGGGACCTGATGGATCGGATCTCGTCGGACCAGCGCTGGGGCCTCGGCGGCATTCCGAGCACCCGGTTCAAGGGGGGCTGGGGACCATCGGCTGCCGGTTACCTCGTTCGCCAACTCGGCGTCATCGACCAGGGCGGACGGCTGACGGCGGTCGCCATCGCGTCGGACGGCAACTCGTTCGGCTCTGGCATCGGCGACCTCAACGCCATCGCGGGCTTCCTGAACCAGCATCTGGCCGAGTTGCCAACGGGCAGCTGCACTCCGGTGTGACCCGCGTCCCCGTGGACGCAGCCGATCCGTCAGCCGTAGGTGAACGAGAACGCCTGCAGGCCCTTGCTCAGGCTGACCTCGACGTGACCCGCGCCAGCTCCGTTGCTGGACTCGTCGGCCACTATCTGGCGCATGTTGGGCGGCCCGCTGACCGGTATCACCTCGGTCGCGCCGTCCCTGGTGACGGTGACGTTACCCGTCCCGCCGACCACCAGATATACGTTGCGGGCGTGATAGTTCAGTGCGATGGTGGCGCCGTCGTCAACCGCGGTGGCGCCCTGGTAATCCAGCGCCCACCGGCCCCGCAACGCAAACGAGTCGTCGGCGAGTTGAGCGGGGAACTCGAAGGTGGCCTCACTCTGGTCGTACACGCCCCGACCGCCGTAGTTGACGACTTTGCCGACACCGAAGTACGTCTCGGGTGTGGTCGGTGACGTCGGAGTCGTATCCGCACCGCCCGTCGCAGGGGGGAGGTCGACACCGGGGTTGGCATCCGAAAGGAGTTGACGGATCAGGTCTTCGGTGACGTCGTAGTCGCCTTCACCGAACTTGATGTGTCGCACCGTGCCGTCGGCGTCGATGAGGTACTCGGCGGGCCAGTACCGGTTGCGGTAGTTGGTCCACGTGGCCAGATTGTTGTCGAGGGCGATGGGATAGTCGACCTTCAGGTCGGCTGCGCCGCTGGCCACGTTGGTGTCGATCTTCTCGAATCCGTACTCGGGGGAGTGCACCCCGATGACCTCGAGTCCCTTGTCCTTGTAGGCGTCGTACCAGCTGACGACGTGCGGGATGGCGCGTTGGCAGTTGATGCAGGAATATGCCCAGAAGTCGATCAAAACGACCTTGCCGCGCAACGCCTTCAGGTCGATCGGCGCACCTTCGGGGGTGTTGAGCCATGTGGTGATGCCCTTGAGGTCCGGTGCGGTGCCGCAACTTTCGAGTTCCGGTGCGCCGTTGGTGCAGTTCGACAGCTGCGCGTTCTGGTCGTTGACCAGGCCGCCGAGGTTCAACTTCTCGAGCTGTTCCTCGCCGCCGACCTTCTCCTGCAGCCCGCTGGTGTAGTCCGGGATGGCGCGCTGCAGCACGGCGGGCAGGTTGAACACCAGCGCGACGGCCAGCAGGATGGTCACCACGCCCGCGACGACCCGGATCTGGCGCTGGCGCCCGCGGAACGCGGCGACCCGCTCCGCCACGCGGCGGCCTGCGAGCGCGAAGAACAGCAGCGGCAGCGCCGCGCCGACGGCGAAGGACAGCGTCAACCCGATGATCGGCCACCCGATGGTGCCCGTGGCGCCGGCCACCACGATCGCGGCGAGCACCGGCCCCGCGCACGGCACGTAGAGGACGCCGAGCGCCAATCCCAAGCCGAAGCCACTGTTGCCGGTGCCGAACTGCTTCTGCGGAAGCTTGGCGAACGGCTTCTCCAGCAGCGCCTCGAACTGCGGGAAGATCAGGCCGAGGCCGATGGCCACCAACGCGACGAGCGCCACCCAGCGCACGGCGTCCTGCGGGAGGTGCAGCAGCGACAGCAACGCCGAGCCCGCCAGCGTGACGAGGCTGAAGCTGAGCACCAGGCCCGCGATCACCAGGTACGGCCGCAGCGTCTGCGACCTGGTCGGCGGCGCCTTGGTGGCAACGCCGCCCCCGCCCTCGGCCACCGCGTTCTCGCCGTCTCTGACGCTCTGGGTGCCGGAGAAGAAGATGACCGGCAGCACCGGCAGGATGCACGGTGAGATCCCCGTGATGAGTCCACCGAGGAAGCCGATCGCAATCAGTGTGAACATGTTCTCTATTCGTTGCCGGCAGCCGGGCGGATCGGATGACTCACCATGAGAAATATTACGCGTCAAGGAGTTTCGTCGTCACAACGCCGTAGGACATGACAACGCG
>NZ_JBEVLO010000517.1:0-5610 GCF_040509115.1 Mycobacterium sp.
TCGAGAGCAGCGCAGAAACCGGATCGGTTTTGTCGAACATCGCCGCCGCGATGAACGGCGCGAAGATCCCGTAGATGGCCCACTCGTACCACTCGAGCGAATTGCCCACCGTTATTGCGGCCAGGGTGCGCACTTTCCGAGCCGTCGGCTCGCCCTCGAGTTGCCTCATCGCAGTGTGTGTTCCTTCCGCACCGGGCGCTTGTGATCGCGGGAAGAGCCCCGCCTCGCTGTAACTTACCTCACAAACTAGTTGGCTGACAAACTAATTTCTGCGACGGATCGGGGATCCGACTCCGAGCAAACCCTGAAGCGCATGCCGTGAGACACCTGGTTGCCGCCGGTCGATCGCGCCACCATGGACTTCCCATGGGATTGACTTTTGCGCCGCCGTTGCGAAAGCACTTAGCTTGCCCGCCTTGGCGAATGGCCGACTCAGAATTCGAGGGCGGCCTTCCCCGCGCCCGCTACCAGTCTGGGATCCGCTTCGCCGCCTGCGGCCCCGATGGGGTTGCGAAAGCGCAATGTTCGGATTGCGACGATGCTGCTCGAACAAGGCCGCGGCGTAGTCGGGCGAGTTCGCCTGACGGGTGCCACGGCCCCAATCCTGCTTGCTTCCAACCGTAGGCGCCACGACCTCGCGGTTCAGCGTCGATAGAAGCTAGGCGCCAGCGGCATCGGACGACGCCATGGCTTCCGCCATCGCGGCCAACGTGGTCTCCATCATTTCGGCCGTATGCTCCTTGAGCCGTCCGAGTTCGACGTCGGTCTTACCGAGTACCGGTATCCAGTTGTTGACCTGCCACGCCACCTCGACCATCGTTCCGTCACCGTCTTCTTGGAATGAGTAGGTCCACTGGCCGATGGACGCCCCGTCGACGATTACCGTCCAGCCGAATACGTCTGGTGGCTGCGCTTCGGTGATGGCGCTTCGGGTTTCCCACTCTCCTTTCGGGCCGCGATTGCGCCCGGTGAACCAGGATCCGACGGTCGGTCCGTCGCCGTCGTCATAACGGGCCCAGACCAATTCGGGGCTCCATGCGGCCATAACACCCACGTCGGCGACTAGGTCGTACAGCTCGGCGGGCGTTGCACTCATCCGAATTCGGCGCCGCAGGCGGAGCTGCGACACGTCGAGGCGATCACTCATTTAAGCCGGTCTTGCCTGCCGCGAAATCGTCCTCCAGGGCCTGAATACAGCGGGCCAGGCCGGCGCGCATCCACCGTAGCCACAGCACTTTGAACGGTCCGGCGATTATCCAACGGCGTCCGGGGAGTGGTTTGAACTCGTATGACCAGCGGACCAGTGTCCCCGGACCGTCGGGGGTGAATGTCCATTCGCCACGGATTCCGGCAGCGAGATAGCGCAGCACGTTGGTAAACCCCGTGAGTTGGTAGGCGAAGCTCGAGCCTTCGGCGCATTCGGTCAACTGCTCATCGGCACTGGATCCGTCGGTGAACTGAGGGTTGCGCGACGGGCCCGGGTGGTCCCACGTCTCGGTTTGATTGGCGACCCCGGCGACGCCGGGAAACGGTGCCACCGGCTTGAATACGCGGGAGAGATCGATGGGCATGATGACGGCCCATGCCTGCGCCGGAGTGAGATAAGACCGCTGCTGCACGGTGATTGGGACCGTGCGGTCGCGGGCGGTGATGAGAAGATCGACCGGTGTGGGATTCGACATGCACGCAAGCTTGCACGAAACTCGCCCACCGTACGAAGTGACCGATCAAATGTACGGTGTCAACCGTTCATTGCCGAACGTTTCGCATTCAACGCGCTCTCTGGACGGCACTGAGCGAACGTTGTTGTGGCGTGTGGCATTACTCCGCATCACTGGCGCGTAGTTGGTCCGCTCCCCTCCTCTGGAGGACGGACACCGCGGCGCCTTGAAATGGGTTGAAGCCTCGAAATGGGTTGAAGTAGTTCGCCTCCCGATGAAATCCTCAGCGCTGCCGGCCAGAACTCTCCATTCGCACCACGTAGAAGCGAGCGCCGGCCACGGTGAATACGAGGCGACCGCCGTCTCGAACGAAACGAGCTGGGTGGACTGTCTTTTCAAGTGGTCGGAGCTGTGCGGACACCCAGGGCTGAGCGACGTGCAGGCGTTCTGCAGGTGGGGCACCCCACCCTCGTCGACCACTGCGCAGAAGAGGTCGAGACGGCGTAGACGGACATCAAATATAAGCGCAGTCGTATGTATACATAGCAGAACTCGTCGTGGAATTATGCATCCAGCTGCCCTAGCGTCGAAAGACACGACCAACCAGCCAGGAGAAGCTCGATGACACGAACACGTCGAGCACAATCGGCGGCGGGAAACGAACCAGCCGACGCGCTAGACGATCTCGACGCGGCGATCATCACCTCGTTGCAGGCCGATGGGCGGCGTAGCAACCGCGACCTCGCCGCAGAACTCGGCATATCCCCGTCGACCACCTTCGAAAGGGTCCGCTCGCTTCGACAGCGAGGTGTTCTGGTAGGCGTGCACTACGCGGCCGACCCCACCGAGCTGGGACGCCCGGTTCAGGCCATCATCTCGGTGCGGTTGCGGCCGCAATCGCGGGAGGTCGTGCAGGGCTTCCGCGAATTCGTGATGCGACTGCCAGAGACGGTCCAGGTCTTCGTCACGACCGGCGCGGAAGACCTGCTCATCCACATCGCCGTCTCCTCAACACAGGCACTGCACGACTTCGTCCTGGATTCGCTGACGAAACGACGCGAAGTCGACGGTGTGCGAACCGATGTGGTCCTCGATCACGAACGGACGCACGTCATCACTCCCGTCCGCCGACGCGGAATGCATGCGCAGCGATAAGTCCGTCGGCGTGCACTTGAATTCTGCTGAGATACAAGGACCTCAGTCGCCAGCTTGGAGCTGGGTTCAAGCGCCAACCAGCCGCTCCGCGACGTGTTGGCTCCCGTCTCCATTTCCACGGCGCTCGAAGACCGCGTCTCGGTGGAGCGCCTTGACGGTGACCTGGCCGCAAAATTGCCGTGGTAGTGCGAGGTCAGGTCGGGGGCTCGCCCAGCACGAACCGCAGAGCGATACGCACCGCGGCAGGATCGAAAGACGGGTCGGTCACCGACAGCAGAGTCAGGGCCGTGCGTCCGAGGTGACGCCCCAAGGCCTTGGCCGCGGCTTCCGCGTCTCGCATCTCGCAAGCTGCGACGATTTCGGCATGCTCTCGGGCGCCGATCTCGAAGCTGACTGGGTTGGCTTGCAGGAGCGCCCGCCGGTATCGCTCGCAGTAGGCGCCCAGATCACCCACGGCCTTGGTGATGCGCGCACCGGCATGGGCGATCAGGCGTTGGTGGAACACCCGGTGGTGCCGCTCCCACTCGGAGAACGTGTCCGGGGAGGCCACCGAGTCCATGACCCTGAGCAGATCTCGCAGCTCGGCAAGATCTCCAGAACTGAGCTGCGGAACGGTCAGCTTGATCGCGACCGCCTCCTGCGGGATGCGTAGTGCGTAAAGCTGTACTAGATCTGAACTGGCGAGCGGGGCGACCCGGACCTGCCGGTTGTGCTTGCTCTCGATGAGTCCCTCACGCTGCAACATGCGCAACGCCTCGCGCAGTGGGGTGCGGTTGACGCCCAGGCGATCGGCGAGCTTCACCTGCGACACCACGGATCCAGCCAGCAACGTCCCGTGCAGAATCTCATCGCGAAGCTTGTCGTAGATCTCTTCGACAGTGAACGCGCTGAGGGTGGGAGCAACGGCCACTCCACCTGCTACGTCGGTCACGCCTGCACTCCTTCACCGCTCCGGGGCGACGGCGGCGTCGGCCCACGAACCACCCGAGCCGTCCGGGACTTCCCACGCTCGCGTGTTGCGAGCGTACCGCCGTGCGGTTTTTGAACCGTCCCGCGCGCATCGACTCGCCCGGGGTAGTTGCACCGCGGCCCTGCCGGACCGGGCGACGTCACGCGTTCACTTGCTCCAGTGGGTCCACCGACCCCAGGGCGATCCACGCGTTGATGAGGTCGTTGTGTTCGCCCAGCGCTGGCGGAGGCGCGTGTTGCTCGCGTCCACCGGCGTAGTCATGCTGGTCAAAGCGGATAGGCGGTCCAGGCAATTCGATCGACCCCAAGACCGGATGATCGACGGCGACGACCAGTCCTTGTGAGCGCGTCTGGTCCCAGTCGTAGACCTCGGGGATGGTCCGCACCTTCCCGCACGGGACGCCGGCCTCGTCGAGGAGGGCCGAAATCTCGGCGACGGTGAAAGTGATCAGCTTCTCGTTGATCACCGTCGTCAACCCGTCGCGGTGCTCGACACGATCGGCGTTGGTGTGGAACCTCGGGTCGTCTGTGTCGATGCCGAGCGTGGAGGCAAAGGCGTGCCATTGGGCCGTGCTACCGACGGCGACTTGGATCTGGCCGTCCTTGGCGCCAAAGAGTCCGTACGGAGCGATCGAGGGATGGTGATTGCCCGTGCGGACGGGCGTTTCACCCGCCACGGTCCATCGCGTTCCTTGGAAGGCGTGTGCGCCAACGACTCCGGCGAGCAGGCTGGTGTGCACGACCCGTCCTCGTCCGCTGATGGCGCGTTCGTGGAGCGCGGCCAAGATGCCGATGGTGGCGTGCAGGCCGGCGAGGATGTCGGCAATGGGCACGCCGACCTTCGTTGGCGAGGCGAGGTCACCGGTCACGCTCATCAGTCCGGCTTCGCCTTGGGCGATCTGGTCGTAGCCGGCTCTGGCGCCTTCGGGGCCGTCATACCCAAAACCGCTTATGGAGCAAATTACGAGCCTTGGGTTGATCCGGTGCAGCGACTCGTAGCTGAAGCCGAGACGGGTGAGCACTCCGGGGCGAAAGTTCTCGATGAGGATGTCGGACCGACGGATCAGGCGGGTCAAGACCTCTCGGCCGGTCTCGGCCTTCAAGTCGACGGTGATGGATTCCTTGTTGCGATTGCAGGACAGGTAGTAGGTCGATATGTCGTCGTCTCCGACGAACGGCGGCCCCCACGACCGGGTGTCGTCGCCGGCGGGGCGTTCCACCTTGATCACCCGCGCCCCCAGATCGCCGAACATCATGCCGGCGTGCGGCCCCGCGAGCGCGCGACTGAGATCCAGCACGACGAGATCCGACAGCAACAACGAGACACCTTCTTCGCTTCGACGGGGCCGCGGGGCGCCCCGCAGTGGCTTTCGGCCTTACCCGTCATAGCCAAGCCCCTTAGGTCATTTCTGTCAACAGATTTCGCCCTCTTGCAATGACCCTGCTGGGCATTTGGTGCGAAAACTCATTCTAGCGACCGTCATCAGCATCATTCTGTTGACAGAAATGAGATCTGCGTCGTACGGTCGAGTACGTCAGTGACACACACAACAGAGGAGCCAATCGATGACGTCTGTCACGGTGGACGTGACGCCGATGCTCGTAGATGGATGCGCGACATTCGCGTCCAACGGGTCCTCGATCCCCGTCTACGAACCCGCCTCGGGTCGACTCCTGAGCCGCGTACCCCGTGGAGGCCAGGTCGAGATCTCGCAGGCGACGGCCGCGGCTCGTCGGGCGTTGCCGGGGTGGAGGGCGCAGGCGGCAAGCGTGCGGGGCCGGGCGCTCTGCCGAGTAGCCGACGAGCTGGAAGCCGAGCTGGAAG
>NZ_JBEVLO010000518.1:0-4955 GCF_040509115.1 Mycobacterium sp.
GGACAGTTCTTAGGCAGTCGACGTTTATTCGGCGGTTATGTCCGAGAGACGGCAAGAATCGCCCGGTGGCGTTGGTAACGCTAGAACCACGAAATCCTTTGTGCAGCAATACTTAACCGGGATCTATCGAACCTTCCAAGAGCCGTCAGTCGATAATCCGTTGGTCCCGGGTTCAAGTCCCGGTCGCCCCACTCTGAACAGCCCTACTCTGAACAGCCCTACTCTGAACAGCCCTACTCTCATTCGTCGAGGTAGACGGCGGATTACCGCCCGGCCCGCGCGCAGATCGGGGATACCGCCTCGGCGACACCCCGGCCGGGTGCCGCGCGACTGGACGCGCGCTCACGCATCAGTCCGCGCTAACTGTTTGCCAGCGGGTCCTGCTTGGAGAGAGAGTTATGCGTTATGGGGAACAACGGCGATCCGCTGGATCAGCTCAGCGATTTGTTTGCGAACTTCTTTGGCGTTGCGCTAGTCGCCGCAATCGTGGTTTGGGTACTGATCGCGCTATTGGCCGGGATTGTCGCACCTGACGATCGCCCCTGGCACTTCTTCTGGGCAGCCCTTCTGCTGTTGGGGGCACTCGCAGTCGTGCTGGCGTTGATAGCGCCAGCGCGGCCGGATTCGCACGATCAAGCCGCGGAACCAAACCCGCATGTGAGCCTGCCGGCAGCTACGGCACCGCGCGGTAGTCTCTAGGTGTTTGCACGCGAGGGCGATACGCGGAAAACGACAGCTGTAGTTCGATATGGAGTTGGGACGGCTCTAGCGGTCGTCTGGCAATTGCTAGCGGGTCGCAGGCCCAGGCTGAGCCGTGGCCCTCACCCACGACGATCACCCGGCTCACCGCGCAGTGGCAGGACGAGGCGAAGGCCTTCGGACAGCGGGATCTATCGGGCACCGATTACGTCTACATGTGGGTCGATGGCATCCACCTCAAGGTTCGCCTAGAGCAGGAGAAGCTCTGCCTATTGGTGATGATCGGTGTGCGATCCGATGGCCGCAAGGAACTCATGGCGCTGGCCGACGGGTATCGGGCGTCGACCGAGTCGTGGCGCCGATCTACTGCGAGGTTGCCGTCGCCGCGGAATGACTGCTCTGGTGCTGGCCGTCGGTAATGGCGCACTGGGCTTCTGGAAGGCGGTGCGAGAGGTGTTCCCCGCCACACGCGAGCAGCGATGCTGGTTTCACAAACTGTCCAATGTGCTTGCTGCACTGCCTAAGCGCATCCAGCTGCGTCGGCGGCGATCAAGGAGATCTACACCGCCGAGGACATCGACAAGGCCCAGGTCGCGATCAAGGCCTCGAGGTCGATTACGGCGCCAAGTACCCCAAGGCGGTCGCCAAGATCGTCGACGACGCCGACGTATTGCTGGAGTTCTACAAGTATCCGCCCGAGCATTGGATCCACCTGCGAACCACGAATCCGATCGAAAGCACTTTTGCGACCGTGCGGTTGCGGACCAAGGTCACCAAGGGCCCGGGATCCCGTGCGGCGGGAATTGCCATGGCCTACAAGCTCATCGATGCCGCCCAGGCCCAATGGCGCGCCGTCAACGCCCCCACCTGGTCGCCCTGGTCCGTACCGGCGCCGTCTTCCACAAAGGCAAACTCCTCGAACCACCCACCGACATCACCCACGCGATTGGCTTTGATCATCGCGGTTGGCAGTCATCGAGGTCGGCGCCCGTCGCCCACGTCTGGGGTTCGGCTCATCGCCTGTCCACGATTTGATCAGGCACGCGAGGCATCAAGCCGAGGTTGTCGATGATCAATCCGATGGTGAAGTCGAAACGTTCGTGTTCGACTCCGGATGTGAGTTCGGTTGCGTACCGGTGGGTATTGGGGAAATCGGTCTCCGGCAGCGCGTGGAGACGCCCGACGAGATCAGACTGGCTCAGCACCCAGGTGGCATCGGTGTCTTTCTGCTGCTGTCGAATCAGGGAGCGTTCCAGCGCATAGCCGGCGATGTAGAGCGCGAGCGCGTCGATGGACCACGCCGCGGTCTGCGGCGCGATTCCTCCGGCGAGCAGGATACTGAACATCGACTCGCTGACCCTTGCGATGTCGAGGTTGCCGGGGGCCATGGCCAGTGCGGCACGCGAGATGCCCGGGTAGGCCAGGTACTGATCGCGGAGTTGGACGCACACCTGCCGAATCTGCGCGCGCCAGCGCGCGGGATCGGGCGTCGGCAATTCCAGTCTGGAACACAGGTGGCCGATCAATAGGTCATCGAGGTCGGTCTTGTTGGAGATGTGGGCATACAACGACGAGGGGCCAGTGTTGAGCACGCTGGTCACGCTGCGAATCGTCAATGCGTCATAGCCCCGTGTCGCGACGACTTGCAAGGCGGCAGCGGTGATCCGCTCGGCGGTGATCGGCGGTTTTCGCAGCACGGCCGCTGGCTGGGGTGCATCGGTGGGCTGGGAGCGCGTCGCATCACCAGGCTCGGATCGGGAAGGCATGCCCACCACTCTAATTTGACACGAACTAAGTTCGCCCCGTACAAACGAGCCCTACTAACGAACTAAGTTCGTTACCGCGTGAAGATGGGGTTGCCATGGGCCAGAAAGTTGCGTTGATCACCGGCACGAGTCGTGCGCTTGGGCTCGGCTTCGCCGTGGCGCGCCAGCTTGCCGAATTCGGATATCACGTTGTCCTGACAGCACGCGACGTCACCCGCGCGGAACCGCTGGCTCAGCAGTTGCGCCGGGACGGGTACGCGGCGACTGCGCTGCGCCTGGATCTGGCCGATCAGGACAGTATCCGCCTCATTGCCGATCAGCTCAGCGCCACCTTCGGCCGGCTCGATGCGCTGATCAACAACGCCAGCGAGATGCCGGACTTCACTACCTTGTCTGCGTTGGACGCTGACCTCGATGCGGTGCGTTCGGCGATGGAGGTCGACGTGATCGGCCCATGGGCGCTGGTTCAGGCGTTGCTGCCGTTGTTGAGCGCTGCGCCAGCGGCCCGCATCGTCAACGTGTCCAGTACGTCAGCCCTGCAACTCGCGACCGGACTGGACCTGGGTGCGAGTCTGCGCGCCCCGGCCTATTCGATGGCCAAGCACATGCTCAACGCGTTGACCGTGGGTCTGGCCCGGGCGTTCGCCGGCACTCCGATCCTGGTCAACGCCGTCGACCCCGGGGAGACCGCGACCCATCCCGAGCGCGGCGACGACGACACCGACCGCCCGGCATCCGATAGCGCCCGCGGTGTCGTGTGGGCTGCCACGCTCGGCGCTGACGGACCATCGGGAGGACTGTTCCGCGACCGACTGCCACTGCTCGGGGCGCCATGAGGCGTCAGGCTGCTCGCAGGTGGTGGATCCTGACCGTGATCTGCGTGGCCCAGTTGCTGGACGTGATCGACCTCACGATCGTCAACATTGCACTTCCGCACGCGCAAAGCGATCTGGGCTTCTCCGCGGGCGACCGACAATGGATCGTCACCGCCTATGCACTGGCCTTCGGTGCCCTGTTACTGCCCTTCGGCCGGCTCAGTGACCTGATCGGACGGCGGGCCATGCTCATAACCGGCCTGATCGTCTTCGCCGGCGCGTCGGCACTGGGGGGCTCTGCACCCAGCTTCGCGGTACTTGTCACCGCGCGCGGCGCCCAAGGGCTGGCGGCGGCGATGATCGCCCCAGCCGCGCTCGCACTGCTGTCGACGACTTTCACCCAGCCTAAGGAACGTGCCACTGCTCTCGCGGTGTTCGGCGGCATCTCGGGATCCGGGGCCGCCCTCGGCATGCTGCTCGGCGGGGTGCTCACCAACTATCTCAGTTGGCGCTCCACACTGTTCGTCAATGTCGGTATCGGCCTTGTGGCGCTCCTCGGGGCCGCCACCCTGATCACCCGCCCGCCCAAGGTCCTCGACCGGCCCAGCTTGGACGTGCCCGGCACGCTGATCGCCTCGGCAGGCCTGTGCGTCATCGTCTACGGCTTCTCCAACGCCGAATCCCATCCCTGGAGCGCGCCGAACACCTGGGCCTTCCTGGCCGGTGGCATCCTGCTGATCGCGATATTCATGTGGTGGCAGACCCGTGCCCGGCACCCACTGCTGCCGCCGGAGGTCATTCTCGATCGGACCCGCGGCGGCGCGAACCTGGCCATCTTCATCGGCAATATCGGCTTGTTCGGCACGTTCCTGTTCCTGAACTACTACCTGCAAGAGACGCTGCACTATTCGCCCATCGCCACCGGCCTTGCGTTCCTGCCGATGGTCGCTACCGTCGCGATCACCGGAGGCGTGTGCACCACCCAGCTCTATCCCCGCCTCGGTGCCCGACCCCCGATCGTCATCGGCCTGCTCACCGCTGCCGCCGCCATGGTCTGGCTGACCCGCGTCGGCGCCCAAGATACTTATGCCGCTGGACTTCTCGGACCTCTCATGGTGTTCGGGATGGGCATCGGCGCCATCATGGCCCCCGCCATGAGCGCCGGAACCACCGGTGTCGAACCCCGCGATGCGGGCACCGCCTCGGCCACCGTCAACGTCGCCCAACAACTCGGCGGATCCATCGGAATCGCATTCCTGAACTCGGTCGCCGCCTCCGCGCTCGCGCGCTACACGGCCGGACACGACGGCACGAACGCGGCAGCTCATGCTGACGCAGCCATCCACAGCTACACCGTCGCGTTCTGGTGCTCAAGCGTGATCCTCGTCGCCGGCGCCATCGTCTGCGGCCTCCTCATGCGAAGCGGCAAACCCACCCACACGCAGACCCCAACCACGATGCTCTAACACGATGATCCACAGGTTTTGACTATTCCTCTCGATTCCATCGCGGTCGAGACAGACGGCGATTGCCTCCTGGAGACTCTCGACTGCGCCGCCCCAGAGATCGAGTACGCCGTCGCTGACGACCAGGATCGTGTCCCCTGGCGCCAAGCTGCCGGACAGTTCTTGCCACCGTTCGCCGAACCCCAACGGCATGTCGGCGGAAGCCAGCC
>NZ_JBEVLO010000519.1:0-3827 GCF_040509115.1 Mycobacterium sp.
CGCGCCCACCGACCGCGAACGTGGGCAGTGGTACTACCAGCGCTATATCGCGCAGCTGCCTGCCAAGGGCGAGATCGTGTTGTTCGACCGGTCCTGGTACAACCGGGCCGGCGTCGAGCAGGTGATGGGATTCTGTACGCCGCAGGAACATACGTTGTTCCTGCGGCAGACGCCGGTCTTCGAGCAGATGCTCCTCGAGGACGGGATCCTGTTGCGCAAGTACTGGTTCTCGGTGTCCGACGAAGAACAATTGCGTCGGTTCAGGTCCCGGATGAACGACCCGGTGCGGCAATGGAAGCTCAGCCCGATGGATCTGGAGTCGGTCTACCGCTGGGAGGACTACTCGCGCGCCAAGGATCAGATGATGGTGCACACCGACCTTCCGCAGAGCCCCTGGTACGTGGTGGAGTCCGATGTGAAGAAGCACGCCAGGCTCAACATGATGAGCCACCTGCTGTCCACCATCGACTACCACGACGTCGACCATCCGACGGTGGAGCTGCCGGAGCGGCCCATCCTGTCCAAGACCTACGAGCGACCACCGCGGTCGCTATCCACCTACGTCGACGATCACGTTGCCACCTTGATGGGGGATCGCGAATAGACGGCTACCCTCGCCTGGTGCGCGTCTACATCCCGGCGACTCTCGCCATGTTGCAGCGGCTCGTCGCCGACGGGTCGATGCACGCCTTGAGTGGCACGGCGTTCGCGGTGACTCCGACGCTGCGCGAGGCCTACGCCGAGGGCGACGACGACGAGCTCGCCGAGGTGGCATTGCGCGAGGCGTCACTGGCGTCGCTGCGACTGCTGGCGGCGGAGGCCGGGGGCGAGCGAAGCGACGGGGGCGAGGGGCTGCCTCCTCGTCGCGCGGTTCTGCTTGCCGACGTCGGCGAGGCCAAGCCGCGACCCGATCTCGACGACGCGGTCGTGCGGTTGGCGGGCCCGGTGAGCATCGCCGACGTGATCGCCGCCTACGTGGACAACGCGTCGGCCGAACCCGCGGTGACGGCCGCGGTGGAGGTGGTCGACGCCGCCGACCTGGGCGACGAGGATGCCGAGCTGACTGTCGGCGATGCGCTCGACAACGATCTGGCCTGGTACGCCTGCCAGGAGCTTCCGTTCCTGCTCGAATTGCTCTGAGAGCTCTCGAGAACGCCGCTCGAGAACAGTGCTGTTCCCACTGGATACGGAACCGTAGGTTACGGTACCGTAAGTTGTTGATGGGCCCCAGACTCCGGCCCTCGGAAGGGCCATCGGCAGGCCCTCCGAATCGCGACAGCTGGTCAGGAGCCTCCCATGGCGAAGCACGAAGTAAAGCTCTCCGCCAACGTGGCCGACACCATTCGACCCGACCTGGCGCGCGTCAATCAGCATCCTGCCTGGCACGCCTTGAGATCCGTCGCCGAGCGCATCACCACCCCGCTCCTGCCCGATGACTACCTCAAGCTGGCCAACCCGTTGTGGTCTGCGCGTGAGCTGCGCGGCAGGGTCCTGGAGGTCCGCCGCGAAACCCTCGACTCCGCCACGCTGGTGATCAAACCGGGATGGGGCTTTCGATTCGACTACGAGCCGGGCCAGTACGTCGGCATCGGGGTCCTCATGGACGGTCGTTGGCGCTGGCGCTCGTACTCGTTGACCTCGACGCCGGCGGGCTCGCAGAGGGGCGAGCGGACCATCACCATCACGGTCAAGGCGATGCCGGAGGGCTTCCTGTCCAGCCATCTGGTCGGCGGTGTGATGCCGGGGACGATCGTCCGGCTGGCCGCACCGCAGGGCAACTTCGTGATGCCCGACCCCGCGCCCTCCTCGGTCCTGTTCCTCACCGCGGGCTCCGGCGTCACCCCCGTCATGTCGATGCTGCGGACCCTGACGCGGCGCGGTCAGATCGGCGGCCCCGGATCCATCGTCCACGTGCACTCGGCGCCGACGGAGGCCGACGTGCTGTTCGCAGGCGAATTGGCCGAATTGGTGAACACCCACGACGGGTACCGGCTGTCGGTGCGGGCGACGCGGGCCGAGGGGCGACTGGACCTGGCGCGGCTCGACGATGTCGTGCCCGACTGGCGCGAGCGGCAGACCTGGGCCTGCGGCCCTGAGGGGATGCTCGACGAGGCACAGCGCCTGTGGGCGTCCGAAGGGCTCCAGGACCGGCTCCACCTGGAGCGGTTTGCGGCGTCGCGCGCTGCGGCGCGGGGTACGGGTGGCACGGTCACGTTCGAGCGCAGCGGCAAGTCCTTCGAGGCGGATGCGGCCACGTCGCTCATGGACGCCGGTGAGCAGGCGGGCGTTCAGATGCCCTTCGGCTGTCGGATGGGCATCTGCCAATCGTGCGTCGTAGGACTCCTCGAAGGCCACGTCAAGGATCTGCGGACCGGAGCCGAGCACGAGCCGGGGAGTCGCGTGCAGACGTGTATTTCCGCAGCCTCTGGGGACTGCGTGCTAGACGTCTGAGGTTTACTGGCTAGTAACCTACGGTAGCGTAGGTTCAACTACTGTAGGGGACGGAAAGGAGGTCGAACGATGGCAATCACCGACGTACCGGCATTCACCCACCTGACCGACGCGGACATCGAGAACTTGGGCTTCGAACTCGATGCGATCCGCGCGGACATCGAGGACTCCCGCGGTGAGCGGGACTCGCGCTACATACACCGCACCATCGCAGCCCAGCGCGCCCTGGAGGTCGCGGGCAGGCTGATGCTCGCCGCTGGCTCGCGGCGCTCGGCGTGGTGGGCAGGCACAGTCACACTCGGCGTGGCCAAGATCATCGAGAACATGGAGATCGGCCACAACGTCATGCACGGCCAGTGGGACTGGATGAACGATCCCGAGATTCACTCCTCGACGTGGGAGTGGGACATGAGCGGGTCGTCCAAGCACTGGCGGTTCACCCACAACTTCATGCATCACAAGTACACCAACATCCTCGGGATGGACGACGACGTGGGCTACGGCGTCATCCGCGTGACCCGGGACCAACGCTGGAAGCCGTTCAACCTCGTTGGCAACCTGCTCTTCAACACCCTGCTGGCCATCGGGTTCGAGTGGGGCGTCGGGCTGCAGCACCTGGAGCTGGGCAAGATCTCCAAGGGTCGCGACGACCGTGCCGCCACGCTGGTCCGGGTCCGCGAGTTCGGAATCAAGGCGGCCCATCAACTGATCAAGGACTACGTCGCCTATCCGGCGCTGACGTCGCTGTCGCCCGCCGCGACGTACAAGTCCACGGTCAAGGCCAATGCGATCGCGAACGTGATCCGCAACGTGTGGGCCAACGCGGTGATCTTCTGCGGCCACTTTCCCGACGGCGCCGACAAGTTCACCAAGACCGACATGGTCGGCGAGACCAAGGGTCAGTGGTATCTACGCCAGATGCTCGGCAGCGCCAACTTCGACGCAGGGCCCAGCCTCCGCTTCATGAGTGGAAATCTGTGCCACCAGATCGAGCATCACCTTTATCCAGATCTGCCAAGCAATCGCCTGCACGAGATCGGCGTCCGCGTCCGCGAGGTCTGCGAGAAGTACGACTTGCCGTACACGACGGGCAATTTCGCGGTGCAGTACGGCAAGACGTGGCGGACCATCGCCAAGCTGTCGTTGCCGGACAAGTACCTGCGCGACACCGCTGACGACGCTCCGGAGACCCGCAGTGAGCGGATGTTCGAGGTGCTGCAGTCCAACCCTGAATTGGGCTACACCGCAACCGATCCCACGACCGGTCGACGCCGCGGACTGAATACCGCGATCGCGACGGTGCGGGCGTGGCGCCGAGAGAAGCGGTCCGCCAAGTAAACGACAAAAGACTGCGGGGAGATGGTCATCGCCATCTC
>NZ_JBEVLO010000520.1:0-13719 GCF_040509115.1 Mycobacterium sp.
CGGGGCGGCACCGTCGGACGGCCGCGCGGGTGAGTGCTCGTCGGACGGGGGTGGTTCCGCGGTCACTGCGACTTCCAATCGTAGGGCGCGTGCAAGGGATTACCGGCCACGCTAGTTGAATCACGTATTTCTGTCTAGCGCAGTAGCGACAGACGTGAAATTTATGATTCAGTGGGTGCCAAGCGCTATCCGGTACTAGGCGCGGCGGGATGGCGCGGGAGTCAATCCCCACGGCCCCTCGGCGACCCCTCAGGTAGCCAGCGAGCGCGGCACGAGCCGTGGGCCTCCGACTGATTCATTACGGCTGAAGTCTACCGGCCACGACGTGAACCAAATGGTTCTTATCGTCACGGTTCGACATTGACCCCCGTCGCGCATGAACCGTTTGTTTCATGCCGCGTAATCTGGGCCGCGTGACATCGGATCTGCCGGGCGATCACGCGTCCGTCCGCAAACTCGTTCAGGCGGGGATGGGCGCCCTCAGCGACGGCGAACGCAAGGTGGCCCGGGCGCTGTTGGCGCAGTATCCGATGGCCGGGTTGACCACGGTCTCCGACCTCGCCTCGTTGGCTGGGGTCAGCTCCCCCACCGTGGTGCGCTTCGTCAATCGCCTTGGCTTCGACGGCTTCTCGGTCCTACAGCGGGCGCTGGTGCACGAACTGAACGCCGAGCTGGGTTCGCCGCTGCGGCAGTACCCCGTGAAGGCGCGCCGTCCCGACGGGGACAGCCTGCTGGGCCGTGCCCGCACCTCGTTCGAGGCGATGCTCTCGGCCACCTACGACGATCTGCCTGCGTCGGAGTTCGACGAGCTGGTGCGGTTGCTCGTCGACGAGTCACGGGCCATCCACGTGGCGGGCGGCAGGTTCAGCCGCACGCTGGCGGAGTACTTCGTGCTCCACCTGCGATTGCTGCGCGCCGATGTCCACCTGGTGGCACCCGATGCCATGTCGCAAGGGATGACCGTGGCCGACGTGCGCCCCACTGCGGTCGTGGTGGTGTTCGACTACCGCCGCTACACCGATCAAAGCCACGACTTCGCGTTGGAAGCCGCCCGGCGCGGTGCCACGGTGTGCCTGATGACCGACAACTGGTTGTCACCGGTGGCGCACGTGGCGAAGGTCGTCCTACCCGCGCGGGTCGAGTCGGCGTCGCCGTTCGACTCGCTGGTGGCCGCCACCGCGATCGGCGAGACCGTGATCGCTGCCGTCGCCGACGAACTGGGCGACACCGGCATGACCCGGTTGGCGCTGGTCGATTCCCTGCGCGACACCCTCGACCACACCTGACCCAGCCGCCTGCGGCAAGACTTCACCGCCGCCTGCGGCAAGACTTCACCGCCGCCTGCGGCGGCCGGTGCCGAAGATGCTTCGCGTGATCTCCCGGCCGATGACCGTCCCCGCCGATCGCATGGCGCTCTTGAACGCCGGACTCTCCATCATCTTGTCCAAAAACCCCGGCTCGTCCGGCGCAGGCATGGGCGGCACCTCGACGGGTGGCGGCAGCGGCGTCTCCTGCGCGGGGGTGGGGACCGGTGGCGGCGGAGCCAACTTGGCCGCCAGCCGCTCGTAGGCCGAGTCGCGGTCGATGGTCTGCCCGTACTCAGCCTGCAGCGGGCTGGCCTTCGCCGCCGACGAAATCGCCTCGGGCCCAATGGTATCCATCAGTGAGCGGGGAGCTCTCATCCGCGTCCACGCGACGGGTGTCGGCGCACCCCGCTCCGAGAGGACGGTGACGATCGCCTCGCCGATGCCCAGTGAGGTCAATGCCTCCTCCAGGTCGTAGACGTCTGTCTTCGGGTACGTGCGCACCGTCTTCGTCAATGCCTTCTGGTCGTCCGGCGTGAACGCCCGCAGCGCGTGCTGAATCCGCGCACCGAGTTGGGACAGCACGTTGTTGGGCACGTCGGTGGGGAGCTGGGTGCAGAAGAACACTCCGACGCCCTTCGAGCGAATCAGCTTGACCGTCTGCTCCACCTGCTCCAGGAACGCCTTCGACGCGTCGTTGAACAGCAGGTGCGCCTCGTCGAAGAAGAACACCAGCTTGGGTTTGTCCACGTCGCCCACCTCGGGCAGCGTGGTGAACAGATCGGCGAGCACCCACATCAGGAACGTCGAGAACATCACCGGCCTGGCCGCCTGTGCCCCCAGTTCCAGCAGCGTGATCACGCCGCGCCCCTGAGCGTCGAGCCGCATCAGATCCTTGGGCTCGAGTTCGGGCTCACCGAAGAACGTGTCGGCGCCCTCGGCCTCGAGGTTAACCAGCGCGCGCAGAATGACGCCCGCCGTGGTCGGCGACACCGCGCCGAGCGCCTTGAGCTGCGGCTTCCCCTCGTCGCTGGTGAGGTACTGGATCACCGAACGCAGATCCTTCAAATCCAAGAGCTGCAAGCCCTGCTGGTCGGCCCAGTGGAAGATCAGGCCCAGCGTCGACTCCTGGGTTGCGTTGAGCCCCAACACCTTCGACAAGAGAATCGGACCGAAGCTGGTGATCGTCGCGCGAACCGGAACTCCGATCCCCGACGTTCCCAGCGACAGGAACTCCACCGGATAGGCCGTCGGCGCCCAGCTGTCGCCCGTGTCCGCGGCGCGCTGCGCGGTCTTGTCATTGGCCGCACCGGGCCGGGACAGTCCCGACAGATCACCCTTCACGTCGGCCATCAGCACGGGAACCCCGGCGGCCGACAACTGCTCGGCCAGCACCTGCAGCGACTTCGTCTTGCCCGTGCCGGTGGCGCCTGCCACTAGCCCGTGACGGTTCACGGTGGCCAGCGGGATGCGGACCTGAGCCGCTGGATCCGCGCCTCCGTCGACGACGACGGAGCCGAGCTCCAGGGCCTGGCCTTCGACGGCGTAACCAGCGGCGATCTGCTGCGCGGGGGTGGCCGTCGATTCTGTCGTCATAGCGGCCGACATTACTGGTCGACGTGGGCCGTCGGAGGGTCTGGGCGGGGCACGTCGGGGAGTGCGAATACTGTTGACGTCCGTGCGTGACGAACTGGTGTGGATCGATTGCGAGATGACTGGGCTCGACCTCGGGTCGGACCGACTGATCGAGATCGCGGTGCTCGTCACCGACGCAGAGCTGAATCTGCTGGGCGACGGGCTCGACGTGGTCATTCACGCCGACGACGCGGCACTCGACGGCATGGTGGAGGTCGTCGCGACCATGCACCGCAAGTCGGGCCTCACCGAGGAGGTGCGGGCATCCACGATCGACATACCGACCGCGGAGACGATGGTCCTCGACTACATCCGCGGCCACGTCAAGCAGGCCAAGACGGCGCCCCTGGCCGGAAATTCCATCGGCACCGACCGCGGGTTCATCGCAAGGGACATGCCCACGCTCGATGACTACCTGCACTACCGCATGATCGACGTCAGCTCCATCAAGGAACTGTGCCGACGCTGGTACCCGCGGATCTACTTCGGGCAGCCGGAGAAGGGTCTCGCGCACCGGGCCCTCGCCGACATCCACGAGTCCATCCGTGAGCTCAAGTACTACCGACAGACCGCATTCGTTGCACCTCCCGGACCCGCCACCAGCGAGATCGCGGCGATCGCGGCCGAACTCGGGCCGCCCGGCGGAGCCCCGCCCACCAACGATTCGGCCGCAGGGCATTCGACCGGTTAAGATCTACGTCGCCGCAACGCCCGACGTGGTCAGCGGCAATGGTGGCTGTAGTTCAGCTGGTAGAGCACCAGGTTGTGATCCTGGATGTCGCGGGTTCGAGCCCCGTCAGCCACCCGATGAGGCCAGGGAGTTCGCTCCCTGGCCTCTTGTCGTTGGACACCACGTCTTCGCCGTTTCGACCTCGTGGGCGTTCTCACCGGGTCGATGTGACCGCACCGCAGGCACCCGCCTCGCCGCGCCCGTCGGCCCCCCGGCCCCTGGGAGCGGATAACCGTGGGCGGACAGGATCATCCGTAACACTCTGCACCACGACATATTTCGCGAGTCATCGGCGACCAAGGCCTCGAATTCACGGGCACCCATGGTGCCCGGATCCCGAGCACGACGACGGAGGGGCCTAGACGTTCGCGTTGCCGGCCTTCCACTGCTCCCACGGAATGTTCCAGTCACCCAGGCCGTCGGTACCCGGCAACGGGGAGCCGACGGTGTTCACGATCTCCACGATGTCGCCACGCTTGGTGTTCTCGTAGAACCACTGCCCGTTGCTGGTACTGACGTTGAGGCAGCCATGGCTCACGTTGCTGTAGCCCTGACTGCCCACCGACCACGGCGCGGCGTGCACGTAGATGCCGCTGTAGGAGATCTGGGTGGCCCAGTCGACCTCCGTGCGATAGCCGTTGGGCGAGTTCGACGGAACGCCGTACGTCGAGGAATCCATCACCATGTGCGACAGCCGATCCCCCACGATGTAGGTGCCGTTGTTGGTGGGGGTGCTGCTCTTGCCCATCGAGATGGGCATGGTCTTGATCACCTCGCCGTTGCGCCGGACGGTCAAGATCTTGGTGTCGTCGTCCGCGGTCGCGATGACCTCGTCGCCGATGGTGAAGTGGGTGGTGACGTTCTCCTGCCCGAACAACCCGTCGCCGAGGTCGACGCCATAGGTGTTCACGGCGACGTCGACCGTGGTGCCCGGCTTCCAGTAGGCCTGAGGACGCCACCGCACCTCGCGATTGCTGAGCCAGTAGAACGCGCCCTGGACCGGAGGATTGGTGACGACCGTGATCGCCTTCTCCGCCGCCGAGCGATCGGTGATGTTCTCGTCGAACCGGACCGCGACCGGTTGCCCAACACCGACGACCTCGCCGTCGGCAGGCAGCACGTACGGCATCGTGAGGTTCTCGGGCGAGTGAGTCTGAAAGCTCATCGAACGGCTCGTCACGCCGCCGAGGCCCAGCGACTGCGCGTTGAGCGTGTACTTCTCGTTGTAGTCGAGCGGATCGGTGGTGATCCAGGTCAGGCCGTCCTGGCTGAGGCGTCCCGCGACCGTCGCGCCATCCTCGTCGGTCATGGTGACCGCGCCGAGCACGCCGTCTTCGGCGCTGACCGTCACCGGTGCGTCGACGGTCACCCCGACGTCGCCGTCCACGACCGACGCAGTCAGCTTCGGTATCAGCAGATCGCCGTAGGGCGTGCCCTTGTCATCGATGGTCTGCGGCTGCGGCGGCGGCGCGGGAGTGCTGTTGCACCCACTGATGCCAACCACCACGGCTGGCACCAAGACAACGGCCGCCAGCCAACGTCGCCCCCGACGCGGCCGGGTCACCGAATGGACCTGCCACATGCTTCTTCCACCTCGCTGCCAGACTTTGCACAGGGCAATCCCCTACCCTGCACGCAGTCTAAGGGAATCCAGGGACGGCGGCGCGTCGCTCGACACGTCGATCAGCACCATCGGATACGGATTTCACCAACCGCCCCGAGACTGTTATCGTCTCTCACGCGCGCCGTTAGCTCAGTTGGTAGAGCAGCTGACTCTTAATCAGCGGGTCCGGGGTTCGAAACCCTGACGGCGCACCACAGCGGATCGGGTCGGCAACGGCCCGATTTTCTGTTTTCCGGGCCATGGGCGTCGCGCCGGGTACCCCGTGCACTCCACCCCCGCACCCCACCCCGTACCCCGTGACCCCCCATGAGGGACCCGCGCCGGGCCGTCCGAATGCCCTTGCCATTGCGCGGCCAGGGTCGCACGCTTGCCGCTGGCTATCTCGGTGACGCGTCGACAAACGCATTCAGCCGAACCCGGTGAATGGCATTCTCCGACGGTCAGGGAATTACCGTTACGGGCATATGGAATGAGGTCGCGCGGCTACTCGAGCCGCGCCTCCGATTTCGCCAGGCATTCGCGCCTACGGAGTTCGCCCGCCGGGAGGGGTGGGGCGCCGCAGCGGCGGACATCGGATCGGCCGCCCCGACGACCACGTAACCACTGATCGCGCGACTCGCCCCGGGAACGGTCGCGACCTCGGGTTATCGGCAAGAAATGCTCGACCCCACGCCTACGCGACGCACACGATCGACGGTGTTGGGCCGGACTTGGCGGCGTTGGCAAATTCGCCGAGCGAGCCACCAGCGGAGCCCCGAAGCCATTGCCCAAGGGATTGTCGAATGGGCCACCGACCGAATTCGGCACCACTCGGAGCGCAATCCGATGTGTCGGTCCCCAGGGTTCTTGTCGCACTCACGCGACCCCCGCGCTCGGCTCACACTAGTCCACCTACCGGATTCCGACTCGATTCCGAACACGGTCTTGGATAGCGACTGACGCTGGAGTAAATTTATACGGGATTGGAGGGTTGCGCCGTCATCCGTGTGCTGAAACCCCGCTGGCTGGTGCAGTTCGAGGGGCCAAACAAAACGAAACCGACGGGAGCGAAAGCTCTAACCTGCATAAACATCTGGGGCCTAGGCACGCCAAAGACAGATAACACTGCTACTATGGTGTTAGCTGCAACCCGCCGGGCTGGCAACCGCGATTACCACGAAGAGAGGAACGAGGTCTTAGCTGATGACGACCGCAGGTGCGACCCGTTCCTCCATCGCCGCAACCATCGAGGTTGACGCCGAGGCGAACGAGCAGCGGCTCGTCGTGGTCTACGACTGCAGCAGGATCGGCCTGGTGGCCAATCCCCCCGGCTTCTCGTTGCCCGACTTGTTTCGCTTCCGCCGTCGTCGCCGTCGACCTGCGCGCTGACCCGTCCGACCGATTCAGCGATTTCTGATCCGACGGACCACGATCACCAGCACCACGGCGCCAAGACCCGCGATCGACGCCATCACCGCGGGCTTCCTGACGAACTCGACCACACCGGACCTGACGTCGTCGGCGATCCTGCGCGGGTCCGCACGCTCGGCGAGGGCATCCACCGTCGACGCGAGCTGGTCGCGAGCCACGTCGATGTCCTGCTTGATCTTGTCCGGATCCCGGTCCGCCACGTCAGCCCCTTCAATCGCGTTGCTGTCTTGGGCAATTACCCTAGATCAGCCGCCGTGTCACGTCGCGCACCGGCCGACCCGAAGGGACTCCACCCATGCCACCGACCCGCCTTGCCGTAGGCGACCCCGCCCCCGCGTTCGCGTTGTCCGACGCGGATGGCAACACGGTCAAGCTCGCCGACTTCAAGGGACGCAAGGTCGTCGTCTACTTCTACCCAGCCGCCTCGACCCCGGGATGCACCAAGCAGGCCTGCGACTTCCGCGACAACCTCGCGGAATTGAACGAGGCCGGGCTCGACGTCGTCGGCATCTCCCCCGACAAGCCGGAGAAGCTCGCCAAGTTCCGCGACGCCGAGGGACTGACCTTTCCCCTGCTGTCCGATCCGGACCGGAAGGTACTTGCCGAGTGGGGCACGTACGGCGAGAAGACGATGTACGGCAAGACCGTGCAAGGCGTCATCCGTTCGACGTTCGTCGTCGACGAGGAAGGTCGAATCCAAGTCGCCCAGTACAACGTGAAGGCCACCGGGCACGTCGCGAAACTACGCCGGGATCTCGCCGTCTGACGCGCCGAGAGCTTCGAGCAGCAACGCCTCCGAGGTCGCCGCGCGTTCGAGCACGCCGAGATCGAGGCTCTCGTTGATGCTGTGTGCCTGCGTCGCCGGATCTTCGACCCCGGTGACGAGGATCTTCGCCTCCGGATAGGCCGCCGCGAACTCGGCGATGAAGGGAATCGACCCACCGACTCCCATGTCGATGGGGGCGGCTCCCCATGCGGTCCGGAACGCCGTGCGCGCGGCGTCGTACACCGGCCCGCTGGCGTCGATGGCGTATGGCTGGCCGACGTCGCCGGCGGTCACCGTCACCTGCGCACCCCATGGCGCGTGCTGCTCCAGGTGGCGAGTCAGCGCGGCCAGGTGCTCGACGGCGTCACCACCCGGCGCGACCCGCATGCTGACCTTCGCGCGGGCCCGCGGGATCAGCGTGTTCGACGACGATGCGATGGGCGTGGTGTCGATGCCGATCACAGTGATGGCAGGCTTGGCCCACAACCGGTCGGGAACCGATCCCGTGCCGATCTCGGTGACGCCGTCGAGCAGGCCGGACTCCTCACGCACCCGTTCGGGTGGATAGTCGACGTCCGTCGCGGTGCCTTCGTGCAGCCCCGCCACGGCTACGTTGCCCTCGTCGTCGTGCAGGCTGGCCAGTAGCCGCACCAGCACGGTCAGCGCGTCGGGAACCACCCCGCCCCACATGCCCGAGTGCAGGCCATGGTCGAGCGTGGCGACCTCGACGATGCAGTCGGCCAGGCCGCGCAACGAGACCGTGAGCGACGGGATCTCGGTGCTCCAGTTGTCGGAGTCGGCGATGATGATCACGTCGGCGGCGAGCAGGTCCCGATGCGCCGCGAGCAGGGCGCCGAGCGACGGCGATCCCGACTCCTCCTCGCCCTCGACGAACACCGTGACGCCGACCGGAGGGTTGCCGTCGAAGGCTCGAATGGCCGCTAGATGTGTTGCAATGCCTGCCTTGTCGTCGGCGGTGCCCCGACCGTAGAGGCGTCCGTCCCGCTCGGTGGGCTCGAACGGCGGTGACGTCCACTGCGAACGGTCGCCCTCCGGTTGCACGTCGTGGTGGGCATACAGCAGGACCGTCGGCGCTGCGCCCGGTGCGGGGTGTCGCGCGATCACGGCGGGCGCTCCGCCTTCGCTGACGATCCGAACGTCGTCGAATCCACTCTCCGACAGCAACTTCGACACCGCGTCGGCGCTGCGGTGCACCTGATCACGACGGGACGGGTCCGCCCACACCGATTCGATGCGGACGAGGTCCTCGAGATCGGCGCGGACAGATGGCAGTACCGACTTCACCTTGTCGACGAGATTGTTCATGACGACGAGGTTAGTGCGTGCCCGTCACGCGCGACCATGCGCCAGATGCCAACCCGCGGCGGCGTCTCTCGTACGGACACGCACGCTCGCGGGTTGTCGTCAGCCTGCGGACTCCAGGACCGCCACCGCGGCGGCCGTGTCGCCATCATGGGTCAGCGACAGATGGATCGTGATGTCCTTGAGGTGCTCACCGATCGCGCCGGAGAGGCGAACCCGCGGACGTCCCCACATGTCGGTGACGATCTCGATGTCGCGATGAATGCCCTCGGGCAGCATCGGCCGCTTGCTGAACCGCGACCCCGACCACGCCTTGATCACGGCCTCCTTGGCCGCCCAGCGGGCCGCCAGGTGCCGCGCCGCCGACGAACTCTTGTCGGCGGCGTCCCGGCGCTCACCAGGGGTGAACGTCTCCGCGAATACCGTCCCGGGCTGATCCACCTGTTCGGCGAAGTCCGGTATGGAGACCAGGTCGATGCCGACCCCGACGATGCTCATGGCAGGAACGCTATCCGAACCCATCCGGTATTCATCGGCACCCTCACCAATCGTGTCATCGTTGGCACGAACGACCGTCACCTGGCGTACCAACCGTCGTCACCGAGGCGCGACGCCGGATCGAGCAGCATGTCGGCTTCCTGACGCTTCTCCGGCGAGTCGTGGTGGAACCGCCTGTCCGCCGGCTTCTCGTAGAGGGCAGGCCCACCCGCGATGGCCGACGCCAGCGTGCGCTGACCCTCCAGCACACGGGCATTCGCGCGGCGCTGGTAGTCCTCGCGCTGCTCGGGATCGAGCGCCGCCAGGAACGCCTGCGGATGCACAAGCGCAACCAGACCGGACACGTGGCCGAAGCCGAGGCTCGTCACCAGACCAGCCTTCAACGGCAACTTCTCCCCCAGCTGCAGCGCCTCGCGCACCCACACGAAGTGCGAGGCGTGAGCCAGCTCGTCGTCGACGCAGTCCAGGCTCCGGTTCGGCGGAATCACGCCGTCCCGCAGGATCTGGCAGAGGCCCATCATCTGGAACGCTGCCGCGCCGCCCTTGCTGTGACCCGTCAAGCTCTTCTGGCTGACGATGAACAGCGGGTTGCCCGGTGAGCGGCCCAGCGAAGCGGCGAGCCGCTCGTGCAGCTCCGTCTCGTTGGGGTCGTTGGCCAGCGTCGACGTGTCGTGCTTGGAGATCACACCGATGTCGTCGGCTCCGACGCCGAGCTTCGCCAGCGCCTTCGCCAGCTGCGACTCCTTGCCGCCGCGACCCGCGGCCAATGCGCCGAGGCCGGGAGCGGGGATCGACGTGTGCACGCCGTCGCCGAATGACGACACGTACCCGACCACCGAGAGCACCGGCAGACCCATCGCCAGAGCCAGGTCGCCGCGCGCCAGGAGGATGGTGCCACCACCCTGGCCCTCGACGAACCCGAGCCTGCGGCGGTCGTTGGCGCGGGAGAACTTGGAGTCACTGATGCCCTTGGCCCGCATGGCTTCTGTGTCAGCGGTCGCCGACATGTCGCCGAAGCCGATGATGGCCTCCAGCGTCAGGTCGTCGTAGCCACCTGCGACCACGAACTCCGCCTTGCCCAACCGGATCTTGTCGACGCCCTCCTCGACCGACACCGCCGTGGTGGCGCAGGCGCCGACGGGGTGAATCATGGCGCCGTAGCTGCCGATGTAGGACTGCACGACGTGCCCTGCCATGACGTTCGGCAGGACCTCCTGAAGGATGTCGTTCGGCTTGTTCTTGCCAAGCAGGTTGCCGTGATACATGGTCTGCATCGACGTCATGCCGCCCATGCCGGTGCCCTGCGTGCTGGCAACGAGACTCGGGTGCACCCACCGCATCAACTCCGTCGGCGTGAAGCCGGACGACAGGAACGCGTCCACCGTCGTGACGAGATTCCACAGCGCCAGCCGGTCGATCGAGCTCATCATGTCCGCGGACACGCCGTAGACCGTCGGATCGAAGCCAGTCGGAATCTGCGCCCCGACCGTCCTGGACAGCTCCACCTTGCGTGGCACCCGGATCTCGGTGCCCGCCTTGCGGGTCACCTCCCAGTCACCGCTGTCCGGCACCGGCGAGATCACCGTGTGCTCGGGATCGAACCCAACGAATGCACGGGCATCGGCCTCCGAGGACACCACGAACGAGAAGTCCTTGTCGAGGAACACCGAAACCAGCAGCGGCGCACTGTGATCCGAGGGGATCGCACCGTCGTCGACGAACTCGCGGATGCCGACCCGCTCGATGACGGCGTCGTGGTAGCGCTCAACCAGTTCACCCTCGTCGACCAGCTCACCGGACTGCGTGTCATACCAACCCGGCTTGGGATCGTCCTCCCACTTCACCAGGCCGGTGGTCCACGCGAGCTCCAGAACGCCTGCGGCGGAGAGCTCACCGGACACCTCGGCCTCGAAGCGAGTCCGCGACGAACCGTAGGGACCGAGTTCCGCGCCCCCGACGATCACCACCAGATCGGCGGGATCGACGTCCAAGTCGTCCCACGCGGGCGGCGGTGCCGCCGTGTAACCGCGCGGCGGCGACGGGAGCGCCTTGATGGTCGTGCCCTTCTCGTCGTCCTCGTCCTTCGAGGCACCGCTGCCCGAGACCATCTCCTCGCGAGCCTTGGCTGCCAGCTCGGCCATGTCGATGTCGACCTCGCCGAGGCCACCCGTCAGGTCGGCCGTGATCGGTGAGTGCGACGCAGCGACCTTGGACTCGATGTCGCAGAGGTCGAGCAGCATCGCCGCCATCTGCTCGGTCGTGTACGTCGTGACGCCCGCTTCTTCGACCGCGCCGACGATGGCGTCGTTGTGACCCATCAGGCCGGTGCCCTTGGTCCAGCCGATGAGCGCGTGCGCCAGCGAAACCCGCTGCGCCCAAGAGCCTTCCGCCTTCCAGCGGGCGACGACGGCGTCGAGCGCGGACTTGGACTCGCCGTAGGCGCCGTCGCCGCCGAACATGCCGCGGTTGGGCGAGCCGGGCAGCACCACGTGCAGCCGGGACGCGATGTCGCGCTCGGAGCCGATGTGCGACAGGCCGCCGATCAGCCGCTGCACGGCCCACAGCAGGACCTTCATCTCCATCTCGGACCGGGAACCCGCCTCGGACAGGTCGCCCGCGACCCGCGGCGCCGCGAACGGGAACAGCAGCGTCGGGGTCAGGGCGTCCTTGAGGTGGATCGACTTGGGCCCGAGGCTCTCGGACTGCTCGCTGCCAATCCAGCTGACGAGCGCGTCGATGTCGCTGTAGGAGGCCATGTTCGCCGGGATCACCCACAGGGTGGCGCCGAAGCGCGCATGGTCGCGGTAGAGCTCCCGGTAGAAGGCCAACCGGTCGTCGTCCAGCTTCGAGGTGGTCGCGATGACCGAGGCACCGCCGTCGAGCAGCTGCGCCACGATCGACGCCGCGATGGAGCCCTTCGGGGCACCCGTGACGACGGCGATCTCGTCGCTGTAGCGACCGGTGCCGGGGTTCTCCGCACCGGCGGCCGCGCGGCCGTACAGCGACGCGTGCACGTTGCGTCCGGCGGCGAGCGCCTTGCCCTGCCACCAGCTCGCCTGGCTGGCGACGACGTGACCGGCGGCTTCGAAGCGCTCGGAGAGCCGCGACCAGTCCGCGTCGACCTCGTCCTCGCTCGTCAACCACAGCCGGGCCAGGTCCTCGCGGGCACTGGCCCAGCGATCGTCGAACAGCACCGCCTTGCGGCCGTCGAACGTCGGGGCGACCAAACGTGGCTAGTCCGAACCGAGTTCGGCGGTGACCAAGTCGATCAGGTCGGCGTCGCTGACCGTCTCGTCGACGTTCACCGGGGCGTCGACGCCGAGCTGACCGAGGATCAGCCGGGCTGCCGAGGCCAACACGCCGTCACGGCCGGTGACCTTCTCGGCGAACTCGGTCAGCGCCGCGGAGTCCACGACGCCTCCCCCGGCGCCGCCGGCAGAGGGCAGCGACACCGCGATGCCGCGACGAGCGGCGACGGCGGAGACCGCCGCGTCGACGACCCGGTCCACCGTGGCCGCGTCGGGCAGTGCGCCGTCGTGCAGGTGGCCGAGGTTGCCGCCGCGGACGCTGGTGCCCTCGCGGGTGCCCAGGACCAGTTCCATGGTGACGTGCTTGACCCAGCCGTCGCCCAGTTCCCAATCCTTCTTCACGCGTTCGGCGATCGCGGCGGGGCGCTTGCCCGAGGGGCCGAGCACCGTGCGCAGCTGGTCGTTGACCGCGTCGGACAGCACTGGGCCGAAGGGCTTGTAGGTCCGAGCCAGCTTGGTGACCTGAGCCTTGAGGCCGGCCAGGTCGGCTTCGGCCGCCCCGTCGATGGCGCCGAGGTTCAGCTCGGAGCCGAGGTCGACGAGCAGCTGGTTGCGTCGTGAGGACGCACCGTCGGTGATCGACTCGATGGAGTCCAGCGGTTCGATCTGGTCGACGTGCATCTTGGCCGACAGTGCGATCAGCGACAGGGTCGCGTCGTCGGCGCCGAACGAGATGTCGTCGGGTCGCGGACCACCGGACGGGGCCGAGGGCGCCGCCGCGGGTGCGGCGGGCGCGGCTGCGGCAGGCGCCGATTCGGATGCGGAAGCAGCAGGCGCGGTGTCCTCCTCCAGATCCGGCTCCGGGTCGGTGTCGGTCGCGAACAGGACCGCGGCGTCGCGCTCGGTGTTGAGCACCTCGGTCGTGTTGTGCGAGTACTCCGGCAGCTTCAGCGTGTTGGTGGCCAGGCCGGCAACCGTCGGCGCGTTCTTCACGCCGATCTCGACGAAGCGCTCGATGCCGAGACCGCCCGCGGCCTCCTCGATGAACAGGAGGTCCTGGGTCTCGATCCAGCGCACAGGGCTGGCGAACTGCCATGCGAGCAGCTCGATGACGACCTTGCGGC
Organism: Mycobacterium sp.; assembly: GCF_040509115.1. GTDB lineage: Bacteria > Actinomycetota > Actinomycetes > Mycobacteriales > Mycobacteriaceae > Mycobacterium. The sequence continues at coordinate 13,663 of NZ_JBEVLO010000520.1, forward strand.
ACAGCTCGTGCGGCCGCTCGGTGAGCCAGGTGTCGTAGTCGGCGAGGATCTCGTCGA
>NZ_JBEVLO010000521.1:0-30889 GCF_040509115.1 Mycobacterium sp.
GGCCGTGCCCACCATCGTCGTTCGAAGTGGTCGGCACCGTGGCCGAACCGTGACGAATAATTGACCGAATTGGCAAGGCGCACTGTCCAGTTCGACGTCGATGACCTCGTAAGATGAAGACGATTAATGACGAGCTGGTCAATTCAAAGGGATCCCATCGATGCGGGCTGTCGTTCAGTTTGTTCTTGCGGTAGTCGCGGTCGTCGCGATCGTGGCCGGCAGCACCGCCGACGTCGACGCGACGGCGGTCAGCCTGCCGCTCAGCACGATCATCAAGTCGATCTCGCCAGCACCCGATGAGGTCGTGGGCGTGGCGCATCCCGTCGTGGTCACGTTCAACGGGCCCGTCGCCGACCGACAGACCGCCGAGAGAGCCCTGGCCGTCACGTCCAGCCCAGCGATGACGGGCACATTCGAGTGGCTCGATGGCAACGTCGTGCAGTGGGTGCCGGACCGATTCTGGCCCGCACACACCACGATGATGCTGTCGGTGGGTGGCAGGTCGACGGAACTCCAGACGGGCCCTGCCGTAGTGGGCGTCGCCGACGTCTCCGACCACACGTTCACCGTGACCATCGACGGAGTCGCGACAGGCCCTGCGCCGCATCACCTTCCACACGCGGGCGAGGCGGGGGTCCTCTTGGCTTCCATGGGAAGGCCGGACTACCCGACGCCCGCCGCCACCTACCGGGTGCTGTCGAAGGACCGCACCGTGACGATGGACTCCAGTAGCGTCGGCATTCCCGTCGACGATCCCGACGGCTACCTGCTGAAGGTGGACTACGCCGTCCGCATCAGCGGCCGCGGACTCTACGTCCACTCGGCGCCGTGGGCCGTCAACGCCATGGGCTTCGAGAACACCAGCCACGGCTGCATCAGCCTGAGCCCCGCGGCTGCCGAGTGGTACTTCGACACGACCCGTGTCGGCGACCCGGTGATCGTGCAGGAGTAGGTCGTCGGGGACAGCGCCGCAGCGACCCTATCTCACGATCGCCAGGAGAAGCTCGGGGCCGATCTGACGCAGCTTTTCGACGCTCAGTCGGTGGTACACGTATCGGCCGCTGCGCGTCGATAGCAGAAGGTCGACGTTCCGTAGCTTCGCGAGGTGCCGGGACACCTGCGGCGGCGGCATCCCCGTTCGCCGGGCGAGCTCCGAGGTAGTGATGCCCTCGTTGACCAGATGCCTGCACAGATCGAGACGAACGGGATCAGACAACACCGACAAGCGTTCGCGCACAAGGGCAATCGGGAGCGTCTCGACCTGAGCGTGGTCGGAGCTCACGGGGTACTGGATGACGATCGGCAAGCCGGCGTCGGCCCTGATGAGCAGGTGCGGGCGGCCGTGCAGGGTCGGGATGACGAGACTGCGAACGCCTGCGGTCGAGATCCGAAGGTTCTGCAGCTTGTCGAACCGGACGGCCTCACCGTCGAGCATCGGGGTGGCGGTGGGGCTCAGGGCGGCGAAGAACTCGGCGACGGGGAGGACGAGCTTGCTGCGGGTGGCCTCGGCGTCCTGATGCAGCCGACCCTCGACGCGCCTCCACTCGGCGGCGAAGAATTGGTCGACGCAGTGCCGCAACGTGTTCGACAACTGGCCCCTGAAGGCCTCCGGGTCGGCGAACAGCGCCCGGATCAGCTCGCCGCGCGAGAACGAGCGGCTGTCGCAGGCGGCGACGAAGGCGGCCTGCTGGTCGACCGAGTCGTACAAACCGCTGCCATCGAGCGCTCCCCCACCGATCGTCTCTGCCGTCAGTTCGACGAAGCGGACGATGGGCATCCGTTCGACCTGGGTGAGCTCGCCGTCGACGTCCGCATTGAGCGGGCCGCGCAGCGGCAACAGGAACCGCGACCGGCGGCGGGCCCACAACGGCGCGAACCACGCCAGTTGGCCGCGCAGGTCTTCGGTGATGGATTCGCTGACCCGCGCGAGCCATGGGGCAGCGTCCGGGTGGTGGTCGGGTTCGGCGACCACGTGCAGACATGCCTGCAGTTCCGCGAGTGGCGATGTTCCGGTGACGATGTCCGCGGAACGCGCGCCGCGCAGGTCGAACAGCACTGGCACGTCTCGACCCTACCCAATGATTAACGCACCTGCGTCAACTGTTGGCGAATGGGGCGGGTACCCGCCATACGCTCCCGCCAACCGAAGACAACCCGAGGAGCGCAACGTGGACGACGATTCCAGAGTCCCTGCGGGAGACTGGGAGCAGCTGGCGCTTCCGGATGCCTGCTGGCGTAGCACGGTTTCGACCCCCATGCGCGACGGCGTCGAGTTGGTCGCCGACGTATACGCCGCAACGAACAACCCGACTCCGCGGCCGGTGCTGTTGGAGCGAACGCCTTACGGCCGCCGCAACACCCGCGGCTCGGATGGGGCGGTCGGGTCGTGCAACCCGGCCCCGCCCGACGTCGTCTGCAGTCGGTTCACCGCCCGTGGGTACGTCGTGGTGCGTCAGGATTGTCGTGGCCGGTTCGACTCCGGCGGGTTGTTCGTCAAGTACCTGGGTGAGGCGGAGGACGGCTTCGACACGGTCGCGTGGATCGCCCGTCAACCCTGGTGCGACGGACGCGTCGCCACGATGGGGGTGTCGTACTCGGCGCATGCGCAGAGCGCGCTGGCATCGCTGGGCACTCCACACGTGGCTGCGATGTTCCTGGACTCGGGAGGCTTCGCCAGCGCCTACGAGACGGGGGTGCGGATGGGTGGCGCGTTCGAACTCAAACAGGCGACATGGGCGATCTCCCGCGCCACGGGAGGCGCGTCCGGCACGAATCAGCAAGTGACACTTGATCGGGACTCCATCGAGAAATGGTTCGGCCAGCTGCCATGGTGGCGGACCCACTCTCCGCTGAGCCACGCGCCGGACTACGAGGACTATCTATTCGAGCAGTGGGAGCACGCCGACTTCGGGCCGTTCTGGGAACAGCTCGGCCTGTACGGCCGCGGCTTCTACGACGAGTTTCCCGACGTGCCCAATCTGCACATGTCCAGCTGGTACGACCCGTACATCCTGACGGCGATCGAGAACTTCCACGAACTCGGCCGCCGCAAGACCAGCCCGTCCTACCTGGTGCTCGGGCCGTGGACGCACGGGCGCCGGAGCGACTCGTTCGCGGGCGACGTCGACTTCGGGCCTGCCGCACCGCTCGATGGCAACCTTGCCACCGACTACGCGGAGATGCGGGCGGACTGGTTCGACGCCGCACTGGGTTCGACGCAGGCGACCGGTCCGCGAGTTCGCTACTTCCTAATGGGTTCGGGATCCGGCACCACGAACCGCGACGGCCGACTCGATCACGGCGGACACTGGGAGACGTGTGGGAGATGGCCGCCGGAGGACACCGTCGCGACGTCCTTCTACCTCCATGGTGACGGCGGCCTGTCCGAGGAACCGCCGACGATTGGCAGCCACCTCGACTACCAGCACGACCCGGAGCACCCCGTCCCGACCATCGGCGGCCAGGTCACCTCGGGTGAACCCCTCATGGTGGGCGGCGCCTTCGATCAACGTCCCGACGAACGCACCTTCACCCTCGATGGGTCGGGCCTGCCCCTCGATGCGCGCGCCGACGTGCTGGTGTTCCAGACGGAGCCGTTGACCTCCGAAATCGTGCTCGCCGGCCCGGTTTCCGCCCGTCTTGCGGTGTCCTCCACCGCGGTCGACACCGACTTCGCCATCAAGCTCGTCGACGTTCACCCCCCGAGTCAGGACCACCCGGACGGGTTCGCGATGAACCTCACCGACGGCATTCTGAGGGCCCGCTACCGGGAGGGCTTCCGGCATCCCGAGCTCATGGAGCCTGGCCGCGAGTACGAGGTCACCGTTCGCGCCCCGGACACCGCCAACCGCTTCATGCCGGGCCACCGCATCAGGCTCGACGTCAGCTCGAGCAACTTTCCGCGATTCGACCTCAACACCGGTACCGGTACGCCGGAAGTGGGTGACTGGCCGAGGATCTCGGCAACCAACCGCGTGTACGTCGACGGTCGCTCCCAGCTCCGCCTTCAGCTTCGCCGACCTCCCACGAAGGAGCAGCGCCATGACCGCTAATTCCACCGACGTCGTCGGGCAGCCGGGCCAACGCCTGACCCGCTACCTGAATACCGTTGAACGAGTGGGCAATCGACTACCACACCCGTTCTGGCTCTTCGGCATCCTCGGTGTCGTCGTCGCAGGGGCGAGCACACTGCTGGCCGCGGCGGGAGTCAGCGTCACCGACCCGTCGAGCGGCGATACCGTCTCGGTCCGCAACGCTCTGTCGGTCGACGGCATCCGTGAGCTCGTCGTCGGCGCTCAAGACTCCTTCGTCAGCTTCGGTCCACTGGGGACGGTGCTGATCATCATGCTGGGCCTCGGGATCGCGAATCAGAGTGGGCTGCTCGAGGCTACCGTGCACCGCGCCCTGGCCCGGATCAGCCCGCGCTGGGTGGTCTTCGCGGTCTGTCTGACCGGTGCGCTGTCGAAGTTCCTCGAGTACAGCGCCTACGTCGTGATGATTCCGTTGGCGGCCGTCGCCTTCCAGGCGGTGGGGCGCTCGCCGATGCTCGGCATGATCGTCGCGTTCTTGTCGATCAACGCCGCGGGAGACGCCAACCCGTTCATCGCACCGGGCGACGTCATCTTCGCCAACATCGCCACCGAGGCAGTCCAGGTCGTCGACCCCGGCGGCGTCGTGCGCGCCACGGACAACACCTACTTCACCACCGTCTCCGCGCTCGTCCTTGCCGTCGTGCTGACGATCGTGACCGAGAAGGTCCTGGCTCGACGCGAGCACGAACTCATCCCCGACGACGATGCCCGGGGACCCGGGGTGCGAGAGGAGGTTCCTGGTCTGACCCCCGAGACGGAACGCCGCGCGTTGCGCTGGACCGGCATCGTCGCCGTCGGCTTCATCGCCGTGGTCGTCGTCGCGATGGTGCCCGCCGGCTCACCGCTGCGTGGCGAGAACGGGGAGATCCTCGACTCCCCACTGTTCAACGGCATCGCCGCGGTGCTGAGCCTCTTCTTCTTCGCGATCGGCCTGACGTACGCCCATCTGACGCATCAGGTGTCGAGCTCGGCGGACCTCCCCGAATTCATGGCCGAAGGACTGCGGTCGGTGACACCACTGATCGTGTTGTTCTTCGCCGTATCACAGTTTCTCGCCCTGTTCGAGTGGACCGAGATGAGCACCGTCATCGCCGTTCATGGCGCGGACCTCCTCGAACAGCTCAACGCGCCGATCTTCGTGATCCTGCTGTTGCTCATCGTCGGCATCGCACTGCTCAACCTGCTGATCACCAGTGGCTCCGCGCTGTGGGCGTTGGTGGCGCCCATCATCATTCCGATGATGATGTTGGTCGGCGCGCAGCCTGCCACCGTGATGGCGGTCTACCGCATCGCCGACTCCTGCACCAACTCCATCACCCCGATGAGTTCCACGTTCATCCTCACCGTCGGATTCCTGCAGACCTATCGCAAGAAGGCGGGCATCGGGACGCTGGTGTCCTTCACCTTGCCCGCAGCCATCGCAATGCTGCTGGCGTGGACGGCCCTGTTCGCGATCTGGTACGTGACCGGTCTTCCGCTGGGGCCGGGCTCACCGGTTCGTTGAAGCGTGGCCCAGCAGGCGTTCCCGGTGTTCGTCGGCGGCGGCGTCGAGCCGCCTCTTCGCCCGGCGGACCGCCCAGAGGGTGACGAGCAGCGCGAGCGCAAGCAGCGGGTAGCCCATCGCGATCCGCGCAAACGCCAACCACCCCGTGGCGCCGTCACCGTAAAGCCATTGTTGGACGGCGAATCTCGCGGCGAACACGGTGGCGAAGGTCAGCGTGGCGACGTCGAACGCACGTAGCACCACCCGATCGGCCCGCCAGGACGCATCCGCGCCCTCGCGCCTGAACAGGTTCCAGGTCACCCCGACGAGGGGGCGCCGCACCACGATGGAGACCGCGAACACCACTGCCAGAGCCAAGCTGATCCAGATGCCGGGGAGGTAGAAGTTCTCGGCGGATCCGGTCTGGTAGGCGATCACCGCCGCGATGGCGACGCCGATGAGTCCGGAGACCGCCGGCTGAATGCGCTCCTTGCGGAGCATCCTCAGCACGATCAAACCTGCGCTGGCGCCGACCGCCACCACGACCGCCGCGTTCAACCCTGCGATCGCATTCACGATGGCGTACGCGACGGAGGGCACGCTGGCATAGATCAGGCCGGACACCCCGCCTACCCGTTCCAGAAGCGTTGGCGACGGCGTCTCGGTCTGCGAGCCGGTCACCGCGCATCCCCCTCCTGCTCGCTGCCGAGATGTTCGGCCAGGAAGCGGTCGATGGCCCGCCAGAGGTCAATGACGTTCTCGGGGTTGACGAATCCGTGCCCCTCGTCGTCCTTGATCATGTACTCGACCTGGACACCGCGGGCGCGCAGCGCCTCGACGAGGTTGTCGGACTCCGCCTGCACGACGCGGACGTCGTTGGCCCCCTGGATGACCAGGAGCGGCGTGCGAATTTGGTCGACCCTGGTGATGGGTGAGCGGGCCAGCATGTCGGCCAACTGGTCCGGATCGTCGGGATGTCCGACGAAGAGGTGCCAGTTGTTGGCCAGGTGCGGTCGCGCGACCTCGGGAAGGGTCCGCATGAAGTTCTCCAGGCTGGAGATGCCGACGTAGTCGACGGCCGCGGCGAAGACGTCCGGAGTGAAGGTGACTCCGACCAGCGCCGCGTAGCCGCCGTAGGAACCGCCGACGATCGCCACTCGATTGCGATCTGCGTACCCCTGGTCGACGGCCCAGTTCACTGCATCGATCAGGTCGTCGTGCATCTTGCCAGCGAACTCTCCGACCGCGGCCTTCACGAAGCCCTGGCCGTAGCCGGTCGAGCCCCGAAAGTTGACCTGCAGCACGGCGTATCCGCGATTGGCGAGCAGTTGCGTTCCTGATTGAAATCCCCAGCTGTCGCGCGACCACGGGCCGCCGTGGACCGCCAGCACCAACGGCAGGCCCTTCGGCTCGATCCCCAGCGGCAACGTCAGGTACGAGTGCAACGCCAGCCCGTCCCGTGAGGGGATGGTGACCGGCGTCATCGGGGCCAACGACTCGGGCTTCAGGTGCGGCAGCGGTCGGAACAGCTCTCGGCTCGCCCCCGTCGCGTGGTCGTAGAAGTAGGTCACGCCCGGCTGCGTGTCATCGTCGAAGCCGACCACCCAGCGCTGGCCGCCGTCGTCCGACGAGAGCGTCGACAAGTCACCGTCGGATAGCTTCTCCAAGTTCTCGAGCACCGCGGCGAACTCGGAGTCGAGCGCTCGAATCACCTGCCGCTCACCGAGGTAACGCACTCCGAGCAAGTCGCCGGTTCGTCGGCTGAGGATCAGCGGCGATGGCAACGTGGGGAACACCCCCGCCCGCGGGTCGATGCTGAACGTCGGGTGGTCGTCTACCTCGGTCTCCTCGCCCGTCGCGACGTCGAGGCGCACCAGGGTGGTTCGATCCGGGTTCTCGTTGGAGCCGAGCCACAGGCCCTTGCCATCCGGGGTCACGGCCATCGGCCAGATGCCGAGGGTGTAGTCGGCGCCGTCATAGACGGCGATCGTCTGTAGCGCGCCGTCAGCGGCGTCCCACGTCGACAACTCGACGTCGCCGTCCGCGGTGAGGGAGAACGCGAACAGCTCCCCGTTGCGACTGGTGAACCAGCCCGCGACCTTTCCAGGGTTCTCGGCGAGCAGTGTCAGCTCACCGGAGGTGATGTCCAATTCGTAGGCGTCGACTAGTTCGGGGGTTCGCTTGTTCAGGCCCACCATCGCCTTCCCGGGGCGGTCGGCCAACAGCTCGTAGTACGACCTGACACCTGGAAACGGCGTCAGGTCGACGACGGGTGCGGACGGATCGTCCAAGTCGACCCGGTGGACGTGCCAGTTCTCGTCGCCGCCGGTGTCCTGCAGGTACAGCAGCCAGCGCGGATCGTCGGTCCACTGGTAGTCGGTCACGCTGCGGGTCTCGTCGGCGGTGACGCACCGCGCGGTGGCATCGGAATCCGCGTCCTGCACCCAGACGTTGAGGCGGTTCTTCCACGGCGCGAGATAGGCAATCCTGGTGCCGTCGGGCGAGATCGTCGCTGCGGCCCGGGTGGGTGGCTTGAAGAGGTCCTCGACGGAAATGTGTTCACGTGTTGCCATGAGTCCATCGCACACTCGGACGCTGCGGCACAGTCAAGTCGCGGGATGAACGAGAATGGGACGGTGGCGTGGAGCACCCGTGAAATCGCCGAGCTCGCAGGCACCAGCCTGAGAGCGGTTCGGCATTACCACCAGGTCGGATTGCTCGACGAGCCGGAACGTCGGTCCAACGGCTACAAGCAGTACGGCGTCGCCCACCTCGTCCGACTGGTGCGGATCAAACGCCTCACCGATCTCGGCTTCACCCTCCCGCAGATCGCCGCCATGGGCGAGGCCGACGATCATCCCGAGCAGGCGTTACGCGATCTGGACGCCGAACTCACCGCCACCATCGACCGTTTACGGGCCGCGCGCGCCGAGCTGCGGGTCATCATCGACCAGGCGGCACCCACCGACCTGCCCCCGGAGTTCGTTCCGCCTGCCGCGGTGGCCAAGTTGTCAGACGCGGACCGCTCGCTGGTCGTCGTCCTGACCCGCGTGCTTGGACCGCGGGGTCTCGAGGCCTACGCCGACCTCCTGCAGAACGCGCCCGACGATCCGGTGGCGTCCGCCTTCGACGACCTGCCGCCCGATGCCGACGAGGCGACCCGCAGGGACGTGGCCGAGCGCCTCGTCCCGTACATCCGGGCGATTCACGAGGCGCATCCCGAACTGCCCGAATCCGAGAAGGACGCGCCAGGGGGTGCCGTGTTCGCGAAGAAGACCATCGGCTACGCGATGGCGGAGCTGTACAACCCGGCGCAGCTCGACGTGCTTGGCCGGGCCGGAAGGATGCTGCGCGACTCCGCTGACTAGCGCTCGCGCGTGCCCGGCGCGCGTGACCTCTCCGCCGCGCTCAGCCGCGCTCAGCCGCGCTCAGCCGCCAAGCGGCGGCATCGGCAACGGTGCGAGGCGGTAGCCGGGTGGCTCGGTTCCGTGCAGGTGCCGGACGAAGTAGTCCCAGGTGCGGCGCATGAAGTAATGCCCGCGGCCCACCAGTGCGTGCTCGGCGCCGGGAATCAGCAGCATGTCGAAGTCCTTGTCCGCCTTGATGAGTGCGTCGGCGAGCCGCAGCGTCTGATAGTGGTGCGCGTTGTCGTCGAGTTCGCCGTGGATCAGCAGCAGCTTGCCCGTCAAGTTGGCGGCCAGCGTCGCGTTGGAGACGGCCCGCTTGCCCTCGGCGCTGACGTCACCGTGGTAGTGCTCGGCCCACATGGCCAAGTTGACACCGTTGTCGTGGTTGCCCGACGTCGCCACCGCCACCCGGTAGAACTCCGGATACATCAGGAGGGCACGGGCCGCGGCGAAGGCACCTGCCGACTGGCCAGTGATCCCGACGCGCCCGGTGTCGAGCCACGGATACCGGTAACCCAGTTCGCGGATCGCGGCGATGTGATCGTCCAACGCGCCGGCATTGCCGAGATCGCCGTAGGAGTGATCGTGAAAGGCCTTGCTACGACCCGCGGTACCGCGCCCGTCGACGGCGACCACCGCGAACCCCAGCGCCGCGAGCGCTTCCGGCTCGCCGTAGTGCGGCTCGTTGAATGACGGACCCGCCCGGTAGATCTGCGGTCCGGGGTAGGTGTGCTCGACGATCGGGTAGCGCCGCTGCGAGTCGAAGTCGTGGGGGCGCCACAGCAGACCATAGATCGGGGTCTTGCCGTCGGCAGCGGTGACACGGAAGCGCTCCGGAGGGCTCCAGCCAAGGGCTTCCAGCGCTGCGGTGCTTGGGGATTCGAGCTCGACCAGAAGCCGTCCGTCGCCATCCAGTACGGCTGAGCGGGGCGGTTGGTTCGATGAGGAGGCGCGGTCGACGACGTATCCACCGTCCGGCGGGCTGATGGCGTCGTGGTCGAGATCGTCGTCGGTGAGTCTCGTGAACCCGGCACCGTCCAAACCGATTCGGCAGATTTGGCGGACGTAGGGGTCGTCGTCGACGAGGCCACCGGCGAGGAACCACACCTGCCTGCGTTCGTCGTCGACCCACAGCACGCTGCGCACCAACCACGGCCCAGTGGTGACCTGCGTGACCTCGGTGCCGTCGGCCGAGTAGAGGTAGAGGTGGCCCCAGCCGTCGCGCTGCGACCACCACAGGATCTCGCCGGACTCCAGTACGTGCACCATCGGCGGCTCCCCCAGCTGGGGCGTCGGGTCGACGCGAGTCTCGCCGGTCTCGCTGATCAGCGTGGCGACGGCGCCGGTCGTCGGGTCGAGCCTGCGAAGCTCCAGGGTTCGGGCGTCGCGGGATGCGTGCAGGTAGTGGACCGCGTCACCGGACTTCCCCGTCCACCACGCGTACACGAGGGCAGTGGGGTGCATGATCGTCGTCGGCTCGCCGTCCTGCCGGATCACGCTGCGGTCGTTGACGTTCAGCACGTTCCACGTCATCGTCACCTGCGCCTCCTCCCCAGGCATGGGGTAACGGCTGCGGTGTTCCACCGGTCGGCCGCCGTCGGCGGGAGCGGATTCGATGAGGACCAGTTCGGGAAGGTCGCGCTGGTCGAGGCGGTGCACGAGGATTCGGGTCGAGTCAGGCGACCAGGAGACGAGGAAGGGCTGCGGGAGCCCCAGAATCCGCATCAGCGTCCGCGCCCCCGTCGCCTCGGGCAGGCCGCCGTAGTCGTATTGCGGCTCGGCGTCGTCGGTGAGCGCGAACTCCTGCTCCCCGTCCTGAGATCGGACCCAGATGTTGCCGTCCTTGGGGAACGCCGCCCACGCCTTGTCCGGGGACACCACCTGGTCGAGCCGGCCCGATCCGTCCTCCTCGACCTCGACGCAGGCGTCCGCATCGTCCGTCCATGCCCACCGTGTGTCGAATGCCGTGAAGCGAACCGTGTCGTCACCCGCGGTGTCGCCGATCTCTACGGCGGAGATCGGCAGGTCGTCGCCGGTCGCCGCATGACCCGAGGCCGACGACAGCGCCGCAGCCAATCGGTCGTGGTCGAAGGCATCGCAGCGGGTGCCCTCGCCAGGATCCGCGACGACGAACCGCGTTCCCACCCGGTACCAGAACCGTCGACCCTCTGAGATCCACTGCGGCGCAATCGAACTTCCAGGCACCCGGCGAGCCCGGTATGGGGCGAGCATCTGTTCGGCGCGGGAGTAGTCGGAATCGGTCAACTGCATTGGGTCGTTGGACGTCACGACCTCGATGGAACACCCGGACGTAGCGGCATGGTCAAGTCGATGCGCTGCGATTGGCCCCGACGAACCTCGCTCCGCGTGTCGCCCGATCGTCTGACGGGTTCGTCGTGCTGTCCACGGGACGGGAGGATGAGTCCGACGCGTGAAAGCGACGGCCGGTCACGGAGGTGGTTGGACCAGCACGTTGATGGATCGTGGCGGTTCGGGGCCGCTGATCGCTATGAGATCCATGGGGCAGGCGCTCACGACGAACAGCACGTCTTGCCTGGCTTCGAACACGACCTTGCTGCCGGGTGTTGCCGGTGACGCGCCCAACGTGAACGCGCCGTCTTCGTCGGTGTCGACTGCTTGGAAGAGGTTGAGCGGATCGGGCGGGTCGAGTCGATCCAGCCCCGCTTCGAGGACGGCCTTCTTGAAGTTGTCGGCGCAACTGGCGTGCCAGCCCTCGTGGCCCAGTCCGGCGTAGCGAGCGGCGTCGCAGGCAGCCAACAGGGTGTCGTGGCGGCCAGCGCTGGTGTCGGCCAAGAGGTCCAGAATCGGCTTCCGGGTGTCGTCGACGAGGGTGTCACCGGCTCGGGGATTGACACGGCCCATGGCGGGGCGGGAGTGCGACATCGACATGTGGTGGCGCCCTTCGGGGAGGGCGAGTGCCCACGTGTCCACGACCTGACCGCCGCCAGTGTTGACCACGTGCACGCGGCTGCCGCGGGGAACCGCTACGGCGCGGCCCTGCCCGCCGGGAACGGTGACCGTCTGATCGTGTTGAGCCCGTGAGGAATTAGCCATGGTGCCGGGGGTCGCTTTCATCGAGGAGGTCGTCGTTCGCCGCCGCCAGGTAGGGGCTGGCATCGGTGATGGTGTGCGCCGCGGCGATCAGTGTCGCGTCGTGTCCCGGCCGAGCGATCGCTTGCACGGCGATGGGCAGCTGGTTCGGCCCGGTGTCCCACGGAATCGCCACGGTCGGCGTTCCCAGTGCCGTCCAGGGACGCGCGAAGACCGGGTCTCCGGTGGAGGACAGGCCAGCAGGCGCTTCGCCGATGACGGCGGGCGTGAGCAGTATGTCGGCGGTGCCGAACCACTGTTCGAGATGGCTGCGCGCGTGCTCGATGACGCCGCGCGCCTCGCTGTAGTCGTCGGCGGTGATGCCGTTGGCTGCATCGAGCGCCGAACGTGACTGCTGGCCCAGTCGATCGGCGTGGTGGGTGTACTCCCAGGCGAGGTTCTGTCGCGCCTCGTACATCATGATTCGTCGTTGCGCGGCACCGACTTTGGTGAACAGGGCTTGGTCGGTGACGTCGTTGACGGCGCTGCCGTCGTGGGTCAGCTCCAGGATGGCGTCGGTGACGACCGCACGACTGTGTGCGTCGGCGAGGGGCCACTGCGGTGTGCGCAGTAGCGCGTATCGCAGCGGTGCCTTCGGGATGTCGACCTGCCGGCCTGCGAGGGCCTCCCATAGCGGAGCGAGCAACGCGACGTCGCGGACGAACCATCCGACCGTGTCACACGAGGGCGCGAGTGCCTTGACGCCTCGGGTGGGGACCACGGCGAAGGAGGGTTTGAATCCCGTGACACCGCAGTAGCTCGCTGGCCGGATGATGGATCCCGCTGTCTGGGTGCCCAGAGCGGCATCCGCCATGCCAGCCGCGACTGCGGCTGCGGAGCCCATCGACGAGCCGCCGGGGGTATGGCCGAGCCGACGGGGGTTGCGGGTGGGTCCGCTACCGAGGAAGGCGAATTCGGCCGTGGCGGTCTTTCCGGCTAGGACGGCGTCGGCGGCCTTCAGTGCGGTCACCACGGCCGCATCCTCGGCCGGGCGGTGGCCGCGGTAGATCGGTGAGCCGTATTCGGTGGGCATTTCGGCGGTGTCGATGATGTCTTTGACGCCGACGACGCATCCGGTGAGCGGGCCGAGCGCGGCGGTAATGGGGCCTCGCAGAGCCTGGTGGTCGATGTAGGTCCAGGCGTGGACGTCGTGTTCGTAGCGGTCGATGGACGAACAAGCCGCGACGATACCGGTCTGCGTCGGCTCGGCGTCGGTCACGAGGTTGGGCTTTGGGCGGCGGGGTCGATGTTGTCTGCCGCGGGGCGGTCGGCCACGGTGCGATCGGCCACGGTGCGCACCGACCTACCGGCCAGAAGTGCGTAAACCACTGCGGCGAACGAGAACCCGAGCAGCCAGGAGAAGTCGGCGCCGCCCAGCGCCTTGGCGATGGGGCCTTCGAATACGGGCGCGTTGACGGTGAGCAGACTGATCACCACGCCGGCGAGCATCGCGGCCCAGCCGTGCAGGTTCCAGCCGTGCCACCCCCAGTAGGGGCCGCGGTCGCGGTCTTCGACGGCATGCAGGCCCACGGGGTCGTACTTGTTGCGGCGCAGCACGGCGTCGGCGATCCACACACCGCCGAACGGCCCGGCCCACACGATGAGCATGGCCACGAAGTCGTTGAGGGCGGTGAGGAAGTTCTCGTTGATCAGTACGTAGATGACCAGTGCGGAGGCCAGGACGACGTTGATCAGAGTGGCCCAGTGACGCCGCAACGGCAGACCCAGGGCCTGCAGATTCAGCCCGGAGGAGTACAGGGTGGGGATGTTGTTGGCAATGGTGCCTCCCACTGCGCACACGGCGAAGATGACGAACAACCACTGCGGCACCATCGGTTGCACGCCGGCCACCGGATTGGACATGTCCCCCTGCGAGGCAAGCACAGCGCCCAACGTGGCCAGGAACGCGGCGGTCATACCACCGCTTGCGAACAGGTTCCAGAACAGTCTGCGGCCCGAGGTGTTGGTGGGCATGTAGCGGAACCAGTCCGGGGCGATGTAGAGGTAGGAGATGGCGTTGGCGGCGTTGACGCTGATTGCGACGAAGAACGCCGCCCACATCGCGCCGCGGTCGAGCGGCTGGTAGCTGCTGGGGTAGACCTGGGCGTGCCCGACGGTGAACACAAAGGTCACGATCAGGCAGGCGGCCAGCACCCAGGTGATCACCTTCTGGGCGTAGACGATGGTGGCGTGCCCGTAGGTGGCCAGGATCGCCGATACGAGGATGACGGCAAGAGCGCAAATGATCTTCGCCGTAAGGCTCGGGTTCTCCACGCCGACGAGCGGCAGCAGGGCCACCAGCGCGTAAGCGCCGAGGATGGTGTTGATTCCCTCGAAGACGACAAGGACGGCCCAGGTGAGAGCGGTGTTTGGTTTGTTGCCACGCATGCCGAATGGCGCCCGCGTGAAGGTGAGGGTGGGTAGGCCCGATCGCGGTCCGCTGATGCACGCGAAGGCGACGTAGGCGTAGAGGGCGCTCCCTAGGACCGCCGCAAGGACTGCCAGCCACAAGTTGAGGCCGAGGGTGACGCCGACGACGCCGAGCGCGACGGGGACGAAGTTGGCTTGGACGCTGATCATGAAGACGTTGGCTTCGCGCATCGTCATGGTGCGCTCGGTGGTGGGGATGTAGTCGAAGCCGTGTTGCTCCAGCTCGAATGCCTTTGCTGGGGCGCTATCTGGGGCCCGGTCTTTGGGCATGGTGCTTCCTTGGTCTCTGGAGATGTGAGCGTGGTTGTAGGTGGGCGGGCCGTGACGGGACGGTCAGTCGAGCGGCCGGGGTGGGGGAATGCAGCCGGTGCGGCCGCCATCGACGATGATCTGGGTACCGGTGATGTATGAGGCGCGCTCGGACAGCAAGAACTCGACGACGTTTGCTATTTCGAGTGGTTGGGCGACCCGTCCAAGGGCGATGGTGCGTTCGTTGGCCGCGAGTTCTGCCTCGGGGTCAGCGGCGGTGGCGAGTTCGGCCTGGAATTGGGGGGTCATGGTGGAGCCGGGGCATACCGCGTTGACCCTGATGTGATGCGGGGCCAGTTCGGCGGCCAGGGCCTTCGTCATGGCGAGGATGCCGCCTTTGGTGGCCGAATAGGCGGCGAATCCCACTTCGCCGATGAGGGCTAGTTCGGAGGCGGTATTGACGATGGCCCCGCCTCCGGTGGGGATCATCAGACGGGCCGCTTGGCGGCTGACGTAGAAGCTCCCCGACAAGTTGGTCTGGATCAGACGCTGCCAGTCCTCGTCGGAGAATTCGGTGATCGGACCTATCAGTGACATGCCTGCGTTGTTGAAGACGGCGTCGATGCCGCCCAGCGTGGCTGCTTGCTCGAAGGCTTCCACGACCTGGCCGGGATCACTGACGTCCATGCCGATGGCGCGCACGTGCGTTCCGTGGCGGGAGACTTCGCTGGCTGCTGATTCGAGGCGGTCGTCGTCGAGAGCCAGCAGGGCGACGTTGGCGCCGCACTCCGCGAGCCGGTCGGCCGCCGCCCGTCCGATTCCCGAGCTGGCGCCGGTGACGATCGCTGTCTTGCCTTGCATCGTGGTCATGGATGTTCCAGTGCTCCTGAGGTGAACGTTTCGCGAGACTTCGCCTGCCGGTGGTCGTGGCGGTCGAATGATGTGCTGCAGCTCACCCTCGCACCGCAGGCGGCGGGTCACCAGTAGCCGTTTCGGCGACGGTCACCCGTCCGTGTGTACGCGGTGGACACCGACGGCCTGCCGTCGTCGTGATACCGGTGGGGCGGCCCGCCTTCAGTGCGCCAGACGTCGGGCGACCCGCCGGTTGGAACGCAAACCGGGGGACCGTTTCGCGTTGCGATACGGTCCCCCGGAGCGGGGTCGAGCATTCAGTTGTCAGTGGTGCAACGTGGGGATGCTGCTCTTCGGGAATGAAACTCCCACAGTGAAGTTCATGGTTCCCCACATGGACAGGGAGTAGATGTTATTGCGGACGTCGGGGTTGACTGCCAGCTGCAAGGTGGCGTCTCTCGCGGACATTGCGTACTCCTCGACCAACCAGTCCAGCATCCACAGGTTCGCTTGGCGGATGCCTTCGTCGATGGGGCGGTGGCAGTTCAGTTGAATGATCTCCGTTGGGGTTTCGACTCTCACCCACGGGATCGTCGTGTTCTTCAGGACTGTGCAGCTGAGCGTGACATCGGCGCGGCTTTCGTCACCGGTGCCGCCAAACTCGGATGCTTGGCTGGCGTGAACGTCCCCGACGTAGAGCAGCCCGCCGGGGTGGGCGACGGGCAGCAGGATCCTGTGCCCGCGGCGGAATTCTCTGGTGTCGAGGTTGCCGCCGTGCCGGTTCTGCATGGTCACGGTGTCCGATCCACGGGTTGTTCGTTGCGGCGCCAGACCCAGGGTGCCGATCATGGGCTGAAGGTTCCACCGGACGTTGTCGTCGAACACTCCGACGCCGTCTGAGGTGGTGCCGCTTGGACCGGGCAGGTGGTCGATGATCTTGGTGAACGGCCCGCGAGCCTCGGGATAACGCAACGATTCGGCGAGTGGGCCGAGCCCCTCCAGGCAGACGTAGCCGGTTTCCGCGACCACGATGTCGAGGATGTCGACCGCCAAGACGTCGCCGGGTTCGGCACCCTCGACGGCGATCGGACCGGCGCACGGGTTGAGTTTGTTCAGGTCGAACAGTTCGCCGAGGGTTTCTCTGGTCGGTAGATCCGCCTCGGTTCGGATCCGGTTGCTGGTGGAGTTCTCCACTTCCAGTGTGAACGGCTGCCTTTCGGGCACGAGTAGCTTGGGAGTCTGCACCGCCATGTCGTATTCATAGGCGTGCTGGCGGGCCAGACGTGAGTGGCTGTCGATTTCGGTCATCGGGGGCTTTCGGCGGTCACGGCGGAGGACACGTCATGGGTCGCGCTACGGGCCCCTTCGAAGAAGGTGGTCAGGTCGGTGGCATACGACGTGGGTTCTTCGATCGCGGCGAAGTGTCCGCCGGCGGGCATCTCGGTCCAGTGGGTGACGTTGTAGAGGCGTTCCACCCAGGAGCGTGGTGGTATCCCCTCGCCGGTGGCGTAGGACGGCCAGGTCGAAAAGCCAGTGGGCACCGTGACCCGATCGGCGGACGTCAGTCCGGTGTCGTGGTTGAACCACGCTCGGTCGTCGAAGTAGTCGCGCATCGAGGAGGTGATGGTCTGGGTCGCCCAGTACAGCATGACGTTGGTCAGCAGGAAGTCGCGGGAAAAGCGTGTGTTGACGTCGCCGCCGGTGTCACCCCAGGTCCGCCATTTCTCGACGATCCAGGCGGCCAAGCCGGCCGGTGAGTCGTTCAACCCGTAGCCCAGCGTCTGAGGTTTGGTGGACTGGATCTGGAAGTAGCCGCCTTCGTCGGCCCAATAGGCGTCGTTTCCGGCACGATAGGTCTCTTCAGCGGTCGTCAACGGTGCGGCATCGGCGTCCAGGGCGGGTTGGATCTCCAGATGGCTGAGGTAGATCCCGATCATCGCCTGTGGGTCCTCGATCGCCATGTAGGTCGAGATGCCTGACCCGAAGTCACCGCCTGCCGCGCCGTACCGGCTGTAGCCGAGGCCGCGCATCAACTGGTGCCAGCGGCGCGCGACATAGCGGTAGTTCACACCCTGGGTCGGCGGGCGCGGTGAGTACCCGTAGCCGGGCAGTGAGGGGATCACCACGTCGAATCCGGGTCCCGGCAGTCCGTGGCCTTGCGGATCGGTGAGAAGCGGTGCGACGTCCAGGTATTCAGCAAAGGTACTGGGCCAACCGTGGGTGAGGATCAGGGGGATTCCGCGGCCGCTGCTGGCTCGTTGGTATACGAAGTGGATCGTGTCGCCGCCGATGTCGGTGAGGTAGTGGGCGAACCCGTTGAGCCAGCGCGCCTGGCTGCTCCAGTCGTAATCGTCGCGCCAGTAGGTCAGCAGGTCCGCTAGATAGTCGCGGTCGGTGCCCTGTTGCCATCGCGGTCCGGGACTCGGCTCGGGAAGGCGGGTGCGGGCCAACCGTTCACGGAGATCGGCGAGGACCTCCTCGTCGATGCTGGGCGTGAAGGGCGTGAGGTCGATCGTGCGCTGGAAGGTGGTCATCGGATCCTCGTAGCTGGATGCGGACTGATGTCGTGTTCACGGTGACATGACGCCCGGTTGCAGCACAGACGCCGACGTGGAGCGCGACGAGCCGGCGGATGTACACGGCGGCGACACGCGGTCCGGCGCTGCACCTCCGCTCCGGGCTCCCGCTGAACCCCGTCCCGACCCATCAGACGCACGAGGCCATGGGTGTGGCTAGTCGGTTCGGGCGGCCGATAGATCGCGAGCCTGCAGTGCCATCCATAGTTCCGCGCGATCATGGGTGGCGTCGACAGAACGGCTGGTCAATTCCTCGATCCGGCGCAGATGCTTGCGCAGAGTGTGACGGTGGACCCCGGCAGCGGCGGCCGCGCGGTCATGAATCGCGTCGGCCTCCAAGTAACAACGCAGGGAGACCAGCAGAGTCGCTGCCTCGTCGAGGCGAGCGCCGGTCTCGATGGGGCCGAGCACGGCGTCGGCGAAGGCGCGCAGGGTGTCGGGCGGTCCCAGGTGCAGCAGGACCCGAATGCTGCCCAGGTCCATCGCGTTCACCACACCGCCACCGGTGGTGGCGCTCACTTCGGCGGCTTGGCGGGCTTGGCGCAGGCTGGCCGCGAAATCATGAGGCGCAACGGATCCGCCAACGCCGGCGGGGCGACTGTCGAGGACGGCCTTGAGGATGTCGAGGGTGTACGTGTCACCGGCGGGTATCAACAGGATGAGCTCTTTGTCGCGGTAGGGACACAGCAACACGTTGGGCAGGGCGTTGTCGAGGTCGTCGATCAGGTGCCCTGCGCGGTCGGGATAGGCGACGGCGACGGCCTGGACGCGTTCGGAGCGGATGCCCACCGACTCGACGAGTTGAGCGGCCCGAGCCGGCGGCATGGCGGTCAAGAGCCGTCGCACGGCTTGATCGCCGGGGCGGCGTTCGAGCACCCGCACCGCGTGGCGACGTTCCAGTTCGATCGACAACAGGGTGGTAGCGAAGGCCATGATGTCGCGCGGCAGTGGGGCATCGGCGTCGGCGAGGGCGACGCGATACACGACGGCGCCGCGCAGCGCACCGGTGCCCAAGGGTTGCAGGAAGCGTCGTTGACCGGGCGCATCCTCGGTGGCCGACACGTTCAGGCCGTGACTACGCAGTCTCTCGGCATATCGCGCTGCCATGGACAAGTCGGCGTCGTTGGGATTGCGGGTCAGCGGTTGGGCCTTGACGTCGCAGACGGTGGCGCCCAGGCCGGCCAATTCGCCTACAACGACCGCGATTTGAGAGAGCGGGTCGGGTTTGGCGGCGGCCGCGGCCAAACGTTGCTGGGCTGCGGCGAGCCGCCTGGTGGCGGCGAAGTCCTCTTCGGAGATGAATGAGAAGACAGCTTGAGTGACAGCGAGAAAGGGTGTGTCGGAACCGATTTCGAAAAGTGGCATTCCGATGGAGTTGGCGGCCGCGACGAGTTCCTGCGGAACGCTGGGGTGAAAGGGCGGGTGTGGTGCCACCCCGAAGGCGACGGCGCAGATGCCCTTGTCTGTTAGGCGCTGGATGTAGTCGCTCATCTGTCGGTCATCACGGGGCAGGATCAGCCCGTCGAGCATCAGTAGCTCACCCCCGTTGAGGAAGGGGGTGGGATCGAGCTGCTCGCTGGAATGCGCTCCGGTCACGGTGCGCTCGAAGCCGGGCGGGCCCGCGACGTGGCGCAGGTGTAATCCGGGATGGTCCAAGATGGCCTGTAGACGAACCATAGAGTGACTCCCGCGTCCTGCCGCGCCGACCGGCGATTCGCCGACTGATCCATTGTCGCAGGCAGCCGCTGAGGGGTCGTGAAACGGCTGCCGATCCCACGGCCGACCGCCACTGACCCAGGATCACTCGCGCTTGCCCGGTCCCTCATTTCTGCTGTTCCCGGCGTTCAGGCAGTGCCCCGCCCCCTTGGAGACGCTCCACCACGCATCGCTGACAATTGATCCGAAGCACCCCGCGGCTACGGCAGAATCGTCGGCATGCGCGTTTATCTCGGTGGAGACCACGGTGCGTTCGAACTCAAGCAGGCGGTCGTCGCACATCTGACCCAAGCCGGGCACGAGCCGATCGACTGCGGGGCGTACGTTTACGACGCCGACGACGACTACCCCGCGTTCTGCATCGCCGCGGCAGAGCGGACCGTCGCCGATCCCGGCAGTCTGGGCATCGTTCTCGGCGGATCGGGAAACGGTGAGCAGATCGCCGCCAACAAGGTTCCCGGAGCCAGGTGCGCGCTGGCGTGGAGCACGGAAACGGCATCCCTTGCCAGGCAACACAACAACGCCCTGTTGATCGGGATCGGCGGCCGGATGCACACGGTGCCGGAAGCTCTCGCCATCGTCGACGCGTTCCTCACGACGCAGTGGTCGCAGGAAGCGCGCCATCAGCGGCGCGTCGACGTCATCGCTGACTACGAACGGAGCGGTGTCGCACCGCCGGTCCCCGGCTCCCCGACCTGACCGCCTGACGACGCCCCCCGCCGGGGCGGAGGGCGTCGACTGGATCGCGCGGATCAGACGTTTGCCTCTTCGACGTCCGGTCGTCGGATCGGTTCGACCTTCTTGATCACCAGGCCGAAGCAGAGTGCGCCCGCGATGATGATCGCTGCAGTGAGCAGAAGCGGCACCTCGAACGATCCGGTCGCACCGTAGAGGGCGCCAATGATGATCGGGCTCAGCGCACTTCCGATGTTGGAGAAGAAGTTCTGGGTCGACCCCAGCGTCGCGACGGTGCTCGAGTCGACGACGTCCGCTGGCAGGCACCAGATCGAGACGATGGTGAATGCCGCTGCCGCGTAAGAGATCGACATCAGGACGAGTGCCTGCCACGCCTCCGGAGCGATCGCGGCCAGTGCGATGACCGAGCACACCAGCATGCCGCCGACGAGGCACGTCTTGCGCACCTTGTTCAACGACCAACCCCGAGCCAGCAGGTGATCGCCGAGGATGCCCCCAGCCCAGCTGCCGAGGATCGCCGCCAGTGGCGGGATCATGCCGAAGACACCGAGCTTGAGGAGGTTGAACCCGCGCTCCTCGACGAGGTACGAGGGGAACCAGGTGAGGAAGAACGTGATCATGAAGTTGAGGCAGAAGAACCCGAGCATCATGCCCCAGACGGTGCGCTGCTTGAACAGGTCGCGAATGCGCATCGGCTTGGCGTCGGGGTTCAGGTTGTTGGCGCTCTGCTCGCGGTGGCTTTCATGGATGATCGCGAGTTCGGCGGCGTTGACGCCGGCCTTGTTCTCCGGTCGGCGGTACCAAGCCCACCAGCCGATCGCCCACAGGATGCCGAGTCCGCCTGCGAAGACGAACGCCGCCTGCCATCCGAACAGCCCGATGATCAGCGCGATGATCGGAGTGGCGGCGGCGCTGCCGATGCGGGCACCGCTGTCGTACACCGAGGTGGCGCGGCCGCGCAGGCGAAGGGGAAACCAGTGCGAGACCGTCTTGGCGGCGGCCGGATAGGCGCCGGCCTCACCGACACCGAGACCGAGACGCAGGCCGAGCAGCGCGGCGAAGCTCGACACACCCGCGGTGGCCGCGGTGAACAGGGACCAGACCAACACCGACGCGCCGAACATCACCCGTTCACCGAACTTGTCGATCAGCCGGCCCGCAGGAATCTGCATCAACGCGTAGCTCCAGGAGAAGGCGCTGAGAATCAGGCCCTTCTCGGTGGGCGTGAGCGTGAAGTCCTCCGCCATGAACGGAAGGCTGACGGAGATCGCCGAGCGATCGATGTAGTTGATGGCGAGGCCGAGTGCGCAGAACACCGCGACGGCCCACCGCACCTTGGTGGCGCGGCTCATCCCCGAGGGGTCTGGCTCAGCGGCGTCCGATTTCGTAGCCGAAATGCTAGTCATCTGTGTCTCCAGGTTTGGACTCTTTGATTGTTTCGCTCACCGAATGGTGAGAGGCGGACGCTGGTTGAGCGTCGCTGTGGTGCGCGACACAATCAGGATCCTCGTTCAATATGATTGAACCAATCATCTCAAAAGTCAATACGTGATCGCCAACACGCTTATGTGCACGTAAGTCGACGGTTAGTGGCAAGTTTCGAGATCGTGATGATCGTTCTGCGCATATAACGTTGACTTGCGCGCTTCGCGCATGTAGCGTCGTCAACCGTGAGCGAAGAAGACCAGCTGGTCGATCCCGAGATCTCCGAGTCCGGGCCCGCCGACGAATCCGG
Organism: Mycobacterium sp.; assembly: GCF_040509115.1. Classification (GTDB taxonomy): domain Bacteria; phylum Actinomycetota; class Actinomycetes; order Mycobacteriales; family Mycobacteriaceae; genus Mycobacterium. Next base: position 22,347 of record NZ_JBEVLO010000521.1, read on the forward strand.
TGACGACGAACTCGTCGCACGGCGCCGGGACGTCAAGGGCGCGAAGCGACGCGAGCAGATCCTGCAACTGCTGCAAACCGTCGAGTCGAGTGCCCTCAGCGTCGAGGAGATCGCCGAACGATTCGGCGTCTCGTTCGCCACGGTGCGACGGGATCTCAGCCGCCTGCACCAGGACAGGCGCATCACCCGCACCTACGGCGGCGTCGCCCTGACCGGCCCGGCTGAATTGTCCATCCACCAGCGCCATCTCGAGTTCACCGCGGAGAAGGACGCCATCGGCAGGCATGCAGCCGACCTCGTCGCCGATGGCGCAGTCGTGATCCTCGACGCGGGCACCACGACCGAGTTCGTCGCACGTCACCTCGACGCCGACGACATCACCGTGTTCACCAACGGCATCGGGGCGGTCAACGTCCTGCTTGGCAAGGAGAACGTGTCGGTTGTCGTCCTCGGTGGACGCCTTCGTTCGGTGAACCAGACGATCAGCGGACCGGAGGCCGAGCACATGCTTCACTCGGTCGTCGCGGACTACGCGTTCATCGGCGCCGACGCGGTGCACCCGCAGTACGGCGTCGCCTCGCGGACCCTCGAGCAGAGCCGGCTGAAGACCCTGATGATGCAGCGCGCCCGCCAGATCGTCGTCGTCGCCGATCGTCGCAAGGTCAGTACAGACCAGTTCAACTACTGGTCCCCCACACCCCCTCGGTGGCGGTTGATCACCGACGACGACGCCGAGACCGTGGCGCTGGACGAACTGCGCAACACCGGAGCTCAGATCGACGTCGTGCAACCCCTCCGAGCCCTCAGCGAGCTCACCAATGTGAAAGGCAACCAGCCGTGACAACCACCTCGGACTCCGTCACCTCGACGCAGCCAACCGCGTCATCGGAGCGAGCGACCCTGCGCCAGGCTGTACTCCACAGCCCGAACGACTTGCGCATCGAAGACGTTCCGATGCCCGAACTCGAACCGGGTGATGTACTCCTCCGGGTCGACGCTGCGCTGTTGTGCGGCACCGACGTTCGCATCTTCGAAGGTCGCAAGCAGAAGAACGTCACGTTCCCGAGCGTGCTGGGGCACGAGTTCGCAGGCACCGTGGTCGACGCCAACGGCCCACTCCCCGACGGGGTCGCGATGGGCGACCAGGTCGCCGTCTACCCGCTGGTGACCTGCGGAGTGTGCGCAGCCTGCCGCAAGGGCCACGAGAACATCTGCCGCAACCGCAAGGCGTTCGGTTACCAACTCACCGGCGGGCTGTCCCAGTTCGTACGGGTGCCCGCGGTGGCCCGACAGAACTTGGTCCCCGTGCCCGGAGTCTCCGCCGCCGAGGCAGCCATCATCGAACCCGTCGCGTGCGCCTACAACGGGCAGAAGCTCGCCGGGATGTCGCGGGCAGAGACGGCGCTGATCGTCGGTTGCGGCCCACTCGGCCTAATTCACACGGGTCTGGCGAAAAGCCTCGGAGTGCAGAGGGTCGCCGCCGTCGATCCCATTGCCCAGCGGCGGACCATGGCCACTCGGTTCGGGGCGGACCTGGTCCTGGAGCCCGGCCCGGACGCCGCGGCTCAGCTCAACGAGTTCACCGACGGCGGCATCGACGTACTCGTGATGGCGATCGGCAGAATCGACGCGCTCACACCGTATTTGGGCTGCCTCGCCCCCGGTGCCAGTGTGTCGGTGTTCGCGGGCTTCGGCGCCGACGCCGACCTCGCAGTATCGGCGAACGACGTGCACTACAACGAGTGGAACATCGTCGGCGCCTCGTCCTGTCGCTTGGACGGCTTCCATGCCGTCGCCCCCATGGTCGCCTCCGGCGCACTGCCGGTCGCCGAACTGATCGGTACCCAGCTACCACTGGACCGCGCCGTCGAGGCGCTCAACCTCGCCGGCTCCGGCGCTGACATGCGAGTCGGCGTCAACCCCTGGGCCTGAACAAGTCCCGTCCTCGTTCGTCCACCCACCGCAATAAGGAGCACCACACAGATGAGCACCACCTTCACCCCCGCGTTCGACATCAACCCGACAGGAACAACGGCGGCCCTCGGCCGAAACCTGCGCCTGCGCAGGCTCTTCGGCGCAGACGGACGCACCGTCACCGTGGCACTCGACCAGGCGGTGCCTCGCGGCGTCGCCCCGCGGTTGGCCACGATCGGGACCACCTTCGCCAGCATCGCCGACGGCCAGCCCGATGCCGTCACCATCACCAAGGGCCTGGCGGGCCCGCTGCTCGGCGGCGACCGAGCTCCCCTGCCCTGGATCCTCAAGGCATCGATGTTCTCCGTCGAGTTCCACCCGACCTACGACGCCACCATCGCCACCGTTCAGGACGCCGTGAGGCTCGGCGCGGACGCCGTGGCCGTCGGGATCTCCGCGGGTTCCTCCAACCAGGTCGCGATGTTCGAGATGCTCACCCGCGTCGTCGAGGAGGCGCATACCTGGGGACTCCCCGTGGTGTGCCACGCCTACCCATCCGGCGAGATGTGGGCCGAGCGCAAGGGTTCCACCGAATCCGTGCTGTACGCATCTCGCGCCGCCGCGGAGCTGGGCACCGACATCGTCAAGACCTGGTACACCGGGTCTACTGCAGAGTTCGCCAAGGTCGTCGAGGGCACCCCCGCCATCGTGGTGGCCGCGGGCGGCGCACCCGCCAACAGCCCCCTGGACGTTCTGAAGCAGGCCGCTTCCGTCGTCGAAGCCGGCGCCCACGGCATGACCGCCGGTCGCAACATCTGGCAGGCCGAGGATCCCGGCAAGATGGTCGCCGCGCTCAAGGCCGTCATCCACGGTGGTGACAGCCCCGAGGTCGCTGCCAAGCTGCTCGACTGAGCAGGCCGGAGCGAGAAGGCGACCCATCCGTACGCGACCCTCGAAGGAGTGGGTTTCGATGACAACGACACCGCATCACGCCGCTCCGGCGACGTACCTCGGAATCGACGTCGGCACGTCCGCCACCAAAGCGGTGATCCTCGCTGCCGACGGCACGGTCATCGCCCGGTCCCGGGTTCCGCATCCAGCTGCACGCGGAGCCGGGCCGGGGCGGGCCGACCCGTCGGCGTGGCGGGCCAGCATCACCGCCGCCGTCCGTGACCTGGCCCCACATACGGAGACAGTCGCGGGCGTCGGTATGGACACCCACTGCCCCACCGCCCTGCTCCTCGACGGCACCGGCGAGCCGCTCGTCGCAGGAATCACCTGGGACCACCCCGGACTGGCCGGACCCACGGAGCAGCTGATCGCAGCGCTCGAACCCTTCCATCGCCGCCTGCTCGGCAACCACCTGATGCCGGCCACGGCGATGGGTGCAGCACACCGGCTCCTGCAGGTGATCGAGCCCCAAGCAGCGGCAGCTGCAACGACATTCGGGCTCGCCGGGACCTGGTTGGGCCAGTGGCTCACCGGGGAGCGGGCGATCGACCCAACCCAGGCGTCCTATACCGGCTTGATGGCGAGCACCGACGGCTCCTGCCGTTGGTTGGCCGACGTGGTGCAGCAGCTGGGCATCCCCGCACAACAACTCCCGCCGGTGCGGCCGTCGCTGAGCGTGCTCGGTCCGCTGCTGGCCACCGCCGCCGCCACGCTCGGTCTGCCCACCGGCATTCCGGTACTCGTCGGGTCCGGTGACACGCCCGCCGCCTCGTACGCGCTGGGCACGGAACCCGGCGGCCGACCGCTGCTCATCATGGGCACCACCCATGTCGTGTCGAACGCTCTCTCCGCGCCGGACCCGCGGGCCAAGGCGTTGCAGCGAGTGGACGTCCGCTCCGGTCGATGGCTGATCAACGGTGTCATCAACGGTGGCGACGCGTTGGCGGAGGGGGCTGCACGACTGGGCTACGGCCAAGGCGACATCGCGGTGGAGGCACTGGTCGGCACCGCATTTCAGGCCCAGCCGGACCAGGTGGCCGACGCACCGATCTTCATTCCCCACACCCGGCCGGAGCGTGGCCCGCTGTGGTTCGCCGAGCCACGAACAGCCCTCCTCGGAGACATTCCCGATCCTGCGACACCCGCCGCCGCGCGCGGCATCGTCGAGGGTGTCCTCTTCGCCGATCGGATGATCATCGAATCTTGCATCGGCGCCCAGCAGCGCACGCTTTACGTCAGCGGCGCCTTCGGCTACGAGCCCGAACTGCCGCAGTTGCTCGCCGACGCACTCGACCGCGACATCCTCGTCGTCGACGAGAGTCACCTGCCGGCCATCGGCGCGGCGGCAATGTGCGTCGACGTCCTCGAGGGGAACGCCGTCGCGCCACCGCGGGCCCGGTTGGTAAGGCCTCGCCCCGAGTGGCGCGACATCGTGGCCGAACGCTGGCTGCAGTACCGGCAAGTCTGGTCCAACGTGACAGCGAGCCCGTTGCCCTCCACGCTCGACGAGACCATCGAATCCTTGGTGCCGGCAACGTGATCCGAGTCCCGCACATCGACAGGAGCGTCCTGACGTGACGACGTCACCCATGCAGACCCGACCCGTGACCGGATTGATCTACGTGTCACGGCTTCTCACCGACCGCGCGATGAGCCACCTGCGGTCACTCGGCGCGCCGCTGCGGATCGGATCGGAGGCTCCGCCGAACCGCGCTGAGTTGGAGGCGGGCATTGCGGGCGCAAGCGCGGCCGTCATCACCCTCACCGAGCGCGTCGACGCCGCCCTCCTGGCCGTCGCGGGCCAGGAGCTGAAGGTGATCGCCAACGTGGCCGTCGGTTATGACAACATCGACGTGGCCGCCGCCGAAGCAGCAGGCGTGACCGTCACCAATACCCCCGGTGTCCTCGACCGCGCCTCGGCGGACCACGCCATGGCACTGATCCTCGACGCCACGCGACGAATCTCGGAGGGCGACCGGCTGATTCGCAGTCGCCAACCGTGGATCTGGGGCCCGCGCATGCTCGTCGGTCTGGACGTCAGCGCAGGCGCAACGCTGGGGATCCTCGGCTTCGGACGCATCGGGAAGGCCGTGGCCCGACGGGCGCAGGCGTTCGACATGAAGGTCATCGCATCGTCGCGGAGTGCGACCCCCGGCACCGTCGAGAACGGCGTCACGTTCGTCGACACGTCGACCCTGCTCGCAGAGAGCGACGTCGTCAGCGTGCACACCCCGCTCACCGCCGACACCCGACACTTGATCGACGCCGCCGCGTTGGACGCCATGAAACCGACGGCGTACTTGATCAACACCGCCCGCGGTGGTGTCGTCGACGAGGCAGCTCTGGTGCAGGCGCTGCACGCCGGTCGAATCCGCGGGGCCGCACTCGATGTCTTCGAAGGCGAGCCACAGGTGAACCCGGCGCTACTCGACGCGCCCGGTCTTGTCCTCACCCCGCACACCGCCAGCGCAGGCGAGGCAACCCGCGACACGATGGGAATCCTCGCGGTGGACAACGCCGCAGCGGTACTCGCCGGCAATCAGGCGCTCACACCGGTCCGGTGAAGTTCGTCCTCGCCCCCGACTCAGCCACTCGTCGCCGCAGTTGGATGCACGGCCGAGCGTTTCAGGCTGTCAGGACCGCTCGGTACCGCGCCTTACCGGCGCGCACCCGGGCGATCGCCTGGTTGATGTCGCTCATGTCGAAGGTCTCCACCTTCGGCCGGACGCCGGTGCGCGCGGCGAAGTCGAGCATCTGAACGGTTTCCTGGCGTGACGCAGGGACGCCACCAGATACCTTCTTCTCCGAAAGCAACAATTCGAACGGACCTAGCGTCAGGGCGCTGTCGGGTACTCCGACGATGCTCAATGTGCCCTGCGGCTTCAACGCCGACAGGTAGTCATTCCAAGGGATGTCGGCAGAGACCGTCGAGAGGATGAAGTCGAATGTGCCCGCCGCTCTTGCCAGCCCATCGGAGTCACGGGTTGCAATGAAGTCGTCGGCTCCGAGTTCATGGGCTTGGTCCCGCTTGCTCGACGACGAGGAGATGGCCGTGACATCGCAGCCCCAGGCATCAGCGAATTGTATTGCCAGATGACCCAATCCGCCGATTCCGACGATGCCGACGCGATCGGTCGGCCTTACGTCGTGCCGCAGGAATGGGGCGAAGACCGTGACACCGGCGCACAGCAGCGGGCCGGCGTGCTGGGATTCGATGGCGTCGGGGATTGGGTAGGCGAAGCGCCAGTCGCTGGCTCGTACCGATGAGGCGAACCCCCCACGGTCTCCGCGCATGATGGTGTCGTCGCGCTTCGCGCACAGCTGTTGGCGGCCAGTCAGGCAGTATTCGCAACTCATGCAGGTTCCGGCGATGGCCCCGACGGCGACCCGCTGGCCGACCTTCAGCCGTTCAGGGTCGACGGCCGATCCGATCGCAGACACCACCCCCACGGCCTCGTGGCCGGCAACCACCGGAAATCTTGAGTAACCCCACTCGTCGTCGATCATCCCGACATCGCTGTGGCAGACCCCGCAGTGGGTGACGTCGACGTCGACTGCGAGCGGTGCCAACTCCCCCGCGTCGTACTCGTAGGGGGTCAGATCGGCACTGGCTTCCAACGCTGCAAAGGCGCGAACCGTCACGGCCTTCCTTCCGTCGCTATTGACCAATTGGTCATTAGCGTAGCGGTGTCGGCCCCGAGAAGTCCACCGATACATTGAGCAGATGCCATCACGCCAGGTCATCTCGCCTGATTCCGGCGGATCCGCCAAACGCCAGCGCGTGCGCAACCCAGAACTGCACCGGGCGGCGATCTTGGCGGCGGCCCGTGCTGTCTTCGGGGAGAACGGCTACGCGAACGGCACCATCCGCGAGATCGCGCGACGGGCGGGCGTAACCCACGGTCTTGTATTGCGGCACTTCGAGAGCAAGGAACAGCTCTTCGTGACCTCATTGCTTGCCCGTAGAGAAGAACAGCGTTACAGCGGCGCCGTCGCCGACCTCCCTGAATGGGTTGCCCGTCGCTACGTCGAGAACATCGAAGCCGACGGCCTCAGCGACCCGTTCATCGCACTCATTCGTAGTGCGGACGACACCGGTGTTGCCAAGGAGTTGCTCCGCGCCATGCGGCGCGAGCCGACGGCGGCGGTTCTCGACGTGCTGGACGTGCCGGATCTTGCGCAGCGCGCGGACCTGCTCGGCGCGCTGCTCATTGGGGTGACGTTCAGCCGTTACATTCTCGCCGACGGAGAGCTCGCGGCGATGTCGCCCGAAGAGTTGATCGGCTACCTGACGATGGCGGTTCACACCATCCTGTTGGATCCACTCGAAAGCACCTGAAGGAGTTCGAGGTCCTGCGGGAGTTCTGTCGCCCCTATGAAAAGTCCGAAGTCAACCATCGATCTGGTCGTACGGTGAAGAGCACGCTTCCTACGTCGCTCATACTCTCGACGAACGCCCGCCCGCCCTCTTCGCCGAGGTACCTGATCGCCATGGCTTCACGGACATCCCGCGGCGCCGGATCCTCTGTATTCACGACGGTACCTTCCATCACCACATACAGATACGGCCACGCTTCACGCTGAACTACCAGGGTGACAGCACCGGCCTGCCTGATCAGTCGCGCCTTCCGCGAGGCCGCTCCGGTATTGATTCGGACGTGACCCGCGGGGGCGTAGTCGTACCAAACCGGCATGCTGGCAGGCGGGCGGCCGGGGTCTGAGGCAACCGACAGCACGCCCACGCGGACTTCCTGGAGGAACCTGTCACGCTCCTGATCCGACAATGACCTCATGACCGTTCGTCAACATTCCGCGCAGACAGACTATTCCGGTTCGTGGCGATGCAACGTCGGTGGACCCTTTGAGGCCGGCGGTGCGGTGCACGGCTCTGCGGTGCGGCGGACAGCGAGGCGGGTCGTTGGCCAAATATTCAGCTCTGCAACGGCATCGCCGATTCCGTAACGGAGCGCAGTCCCATAGGGTTGGGTGCGAACCCCTCGCCCCGACGTCGAAGAGGACACCTCGCGTGAAGAACGGCCCCCTGGACCGCGCCCTGCTCGTGGCGATCGTCATGCTTTCTGCTGCGGCCCTGGTCGGTTGCAGTAGCTCGTCGGACGGTCAGGCGGAGAAGGCGCCGGCGGCATCGACCGCGTCGGGCACCCCGTCCGAGGAAGCGGGAGCGGGAGCCTCGGCGGACGGGTCGCCCACCGCCGACGCGTGCTCCTCAGTGTCGGCACCCCTTGTCGACATCGACCCGCTAAGCGACGAAGAGCCACGGCTGCACGTCCCGCAACCGCCGGGGTGGGAGCCCAACACGACGCTGAACACCGACCTGATCAGGTACGCCCTGGCCAATCAGGGCCTCGTCGCAGACTCGTTCGTCCCCAACGTGGTCGTGACCCTGGAGCGGGTCTCCGGGACCGACGTGGAACCGCAGGCAATCCTCGATCAACAACGTGCGGGACTGGAGACACAGGCACTCGTGACCGACATGTCGGTGTCGCCCACCACGATGTGCGGTGCCCTGGCGGAGATCGTCGACTACACGCTGCCCGCACAAGGTGCGGCCCCCGCGCACCCGGCGAAGGTTCTCATCACCGCCGCTCCCGTCAACGGTGACACCTACTCGGCCACCGTGACGGTGCAGGCCATGAACGCCGACGATCCCACCTACCAAC
>NZ_JBEVLO010000522.1:0-19855 GCF_040509115.1 Mycobacterium sp.
GGCCCTGTTGGTCGTGATCGGCATGGCCGGCCCACTGCTCACCGCCGTGCCGCACCTGAGGATCCCCGTCATCGTCGGTGAGCTCGTCGCGGGAGTCGTCATCGGCAAGACGGGTTTCGACGTCGTCGACACCACCGACCCCACCTTCGTCCTACTGTCCAACATCGGCTTTGCGCTGGTGATGTTCGTCGTCGGCACCCACGTCCCCGTCCGCGATGCGTCATTGCGCAAGGGCATCCCCGGGGCGGTGCTGCGCGCCCTGCTGGTGGGAGCCGTTGCCGCCGCGCTCGGCGTCGTGCTGGCGCGGATCTTCGGCACCGGCCACGCCGCGCTGTACGCCGTGCTGATGGCGTCGTCGTCGGCGGCGGTCGCCCTCCCGGTCATCGACGGCCTCAAGCTCGACGGGCCTCCCGTGCTGTCGGTGAAGGCGCAGATCGCGATCGCCGACGCCGCGTCGATCGTGTTGCTGCCCCTGGTCATCGACCCCGCTCGCGCCCCTCGGGCTGCGCTCGGAGCGCTGGCGATCGCGGCGTGCGCCGCGGTTCTGTTCGTGGCGCTGCGATACTTCGACCGTCGGGGCCTGCGCAAGCGGGCGCACCGCTACTCCGAGGCGCATGAGCTGGCGTTGGAGCTCCGCCTGAGCCTCATCCTGCTGTTCGCGCTGGCGGCGCTCGCGATCACCACCCACGTGTCGATCATGCTGGCCGGCTTCGCACTGGGGTTGGTGGTCAACGCCATCGGCGAACCCAAGCGGCTGGCGCGACAGCTGCTTGGCATCAGTGAGGGCTTCTTCGGGCCGCTGTTCTTCGTATGGCTCGGGGCGTCACTGCAGGTACGCGAGCTCGCCGACCGTCCAGAGTTCATCGCACTCGGCGTGACCCTCGGGTTGGGCGCCGTGCTGGCGCACTGCACGGGCAGGGTGCTTGGGCAGCCACTGCCGCTCGGCGCGATCGCCGCCGCCCAGCTCGGGGTGCCCGTCGCCGCGGCCACCCTCGGCACCGAACAGCATCTTCTCGGACCCGGCGAGCCCTCCGCGCTGATCCTCGGCGCGCTCGTCACCATCGCCGCCACGTCGATCGCGGGAATGGTTGCCGCCCGCGCGCGCTAACCGGAGAGCTGCGCACGGTGCACGTTGGGGCTCACGCCGTAGGCCCGTTTGAAGGCGCTACTCAACGCGAACGGCGTGCTGTAGCCGACTCGGCGGGCGACCGAGGCGATGGTGTCGCCGCTACCGCGCAGCAGATCCGCGGCCAGTGCGAGGCGCCAGCCGGTGAGGAACGCGATGGGTGGCTCGCCGACGGCACCGGTGAACTTGCGCGCGAACACCGCCCGCGAACAGCCAACGGATGCCGCGAGATTGGCGACGGTCCAGGGATGCTCCGGGTTGTTGTAGATGAGTCGCAGTGCGGGCCCGACGACCGGATCGCGATCGGCCTCCCACCAGACGGGGGCACGCTCGGCACGGTCGAACCACGTGCGCAACACGTCCATCAGCAGCAGGTCGAGTAGGCGGTCGAGGTAGGCCTCCTGGCCGGGCCCGTCGCGGCCCGCCTCGACGGCCAGCAGTCCGACCAATGGGGTGGTCCAGTCCTCGGCGCGCAACACCAAAACCGTCGGAAGTGCGTTCAGTACACGCGAACTCACCTCGCTTCGTCCCTCGTACGCGCAGATGACGGCGCGGTCCGCGCCGACCGCGGTGTTGCCCCACGTCCGCACGCCGACCGACATCTCGAAGCGAAGATCCTCGCCGCGCAGCGTGGTGCACCGGTTGCCGGGGTGGATCACCACCTGCGGTGCGGTCGCCGGATCGGCTGCGAACAGATAGTGCTCGGTGCCACGTGCGACCGCCACGTCACCGGGTCGCAGGTCGAAGCGATCACCGCACTCCGTGACGATCACGGCACTACCGGCCGTCACGCAGATCAGCGTTAACGGCGCATCATCCTGGATGCGCATCGACCATGGCGGATTCAGCGACAGCCGGAGCACGAACGCGCCTCGGGCGCGGACACCGTCGAGTAGCCCACCCAGAACGTCCACCCCACCGAAGCTAGACGATGGCGTATGCATATGGGACTAACAACGATGGATCGTCTCAAAGCAGCGGGCTTGACTGAACCCATGACAACGAGTCCCTACCTCATCGCCTGCGCCGCAACCGCGGTGTCCAGCGCCGCCGTCGGCGGTCTGTTCTACGCCTTCTCCACCTTCGTCATGAAGGGTCTGGACCGCACGGAGCCCACCGACGCCATCACCGCCATGCGAGGCATCAACGCCGAGGCGCAGGCCAACGCGGCGTTCCTGGTGCTGTTCGTCGGCTCGACGTTATTGGCACTGGCCGTCGGCGCCATCGCGCTGTTCCGGCTGTCGCAGCCGGGAACCGGCTACGTGCTCGCCGGGGCGGGGCTTGGCCTGGTGGCCTTCGTCGTCACGATGGCGTTCAACGTCCCGCTGAACGATCGGCTGGCTGCGGTGGATCCGTCGGGCCTGTCCGCAGCGGACGCGTTGCGGGAATGGCAGGCGTACCTGACTCCGTGGACGGCGTGGAATCACGTCCGGACGGTGGCACCGCTGCTGGGCGCGGCGCTGATCCTGCTCGGCCTGCGGTCCCCCTGAACGAATAGGCCACCACCGCGGCGGCGATCAGCGTCAACACCGCGGCGATGGTCGCCGTCGGCGCGATGCCCGCGTCGAACGCGGTGCGCGCCGACTCCAGGAGACGCTCACTCAACGCCGGCGGCAGCGTGTGGGCCACCGAGACGGCGCCACCGATGCTCTCCCTGGCATCCGCCTCCTGATGAGGCCAAAGACCGCCCGGCAGAGACACATTGGCGCGGTAGTACGCCGTGAAGATGGTGCCGAGGGTTGCGGTTCCCACCACGGCGCCCAGTTCGTAGGCCGTCTCCGACACCGCCGAGGCGGCGCCCGACTTGGCGGCGGGCACCGACGCCACGATGGTGTCGTTCGAGATGGTCTGCGAGACGCCGACACCGATCTCCAGCACGATGAACGACGCGATGATCGCCATCACCGTGAGATCGTGCCGGAACAGCAGGATGGCCACGAAGCCTGCCGCGACGAGCACCAGACCGATGACCATCAGCGCATGCGGCGCGTAGCGCTTGGCCAGTGGCACCACCGCGATGCCCGCGACCATCGAGAGCGCGGCGCCCGGGAGCGTGACCAGACCTGCCTCCAACGGATTCAGCCCGAGGACCAGCTGCAGGTGCTGGGAGATGAAGAAGATGAACCCGATCAGGCCGACGATGGACAGGAAGTTGGCCAAGATCGACGACGTGAACGGTGCGTTCTTGAACAGTCCGACGTCGAGCATCGGTGTGGCACGGCCGGTCTGACGGCGCACGAAGGCGATACCGGAGGAGATGCCGACGGCGAACGCGGCAACGACCAGCCAGGAGAACCCGTCGTGGGCAGCCGACTTGATGCCCCAGACCACCGGCAGCATCGTGGTCAGCGTCAGCAACACGCTGACCATGTCCAGCGGGCCCGGACTCGGGTCGCGGGACTCCGGCACCAGCCGGGGCGCCAACACCAGCAGCGGCAGCAGGATCGGCACGGCGACCAGAAAGACGGCGCCCCAGTGGAAGTGCTGTAGAAGCGCGCCGCCGACGATCGGACCGAGGGCCGACCCGGCGGTGAAGCACGACGCCCACAGCGCGATGGCGAGCCTGCGGGCCGACGCGTCGGTGAAGATGTTCCGGATGAGCGACAGCGTCGAAGGCATCAGCATCGCGCCGAAGACGCCGAGCAGGGCGCGGGCCGCGACGAGGGCTTCCGCGCTGGGGGCGAACGCCGCCGCGGCGGACACCACCGCGAAGCCGGCCGCACCGATCATCAGCAGGCGGCGCCTACCGACCCGGTCGCCAAGGCTGCCCATGGTGACCAGCAGCGCGGCCAGCACGAGTGAGTAGACGTCGACGATCCACAGCTGGGTAGGCGCCGACGGACGGAAGTCCTGGGCGATGCTCGGCAGCGCGAACGCCAGCACGGTGTTGTCGACCGCGATCAGTAGCACCGGCAGCATGAGTACCGCCAGCGCGAACCAGGCCCGCCGCGGCGTGGCGGCGGGCGTCGTGGGAACGTCCACGCGAAGTGACACTTCGTTCTCCTGAGAACGACGCCGGGTCATGAAACCCATTGGCGTCAAGAATGATTCGGATTGATGGTGCCAACCGTGAGGCTGGCCATGATGGCGTCGACGACCTGGACGCGGGGGGTGCCGCGCTTCGCCGCGTCATATCCGGCGGTCAGCAGGGCCCAGAAGACGAGGCGCGGCCAGTCGGGCGGCCCCGCGGTGCCCTGGGTGGCGACTCTGTTGAGCACCTCGACGATCACTTCGTCGCCGGTGTCGAGTTCGGCGGCGACGCCAGGGTCGGCCAGGATCGTCGCGTCGTTGTAGACGAAGGGGACGATCGGCCCGAGGTCCAGTTGGCACTCGACGACGCGGCGCAGGGCTTCGACGGGAGGTCCGCAGTCCGGCTCGGCGTGCTCGATGGCGGCGTTGCTCATCGCGTGCACGTGCAGCGCGACCGCGCGCAGCAGTTCAAGGCGCTCGGCGAAGTAGCGGTGCAGGGTGCTCCGGCCCACCTCGGCAGCGGTGGCGATGTCGGCGAGCGACGCCGTGGGATTCTCGGCGAGCACGGACATGGCGGCGTCGAGAATCGCCTTGCGGGTGCGCGAGCGTGCACCCCCCTGCACCGCAAGCGAAGCCTCCATGCGTCTAAATGTAGCACGCTAGCATCAAAATGGTACATCGGTGTCCCAATTTGGCGCGCCAGGTGTCGGACGCACCGTGACCCCGACAAGCGGGCAGGCGCGGATCAATCCGGGGCGGCGAACCCTCCTGGCGGCTGCTGATGGCTGGCGGGCCCCTGCGGATGGCTGGGCGCGACGTAACCGGGCCCCTGCGAAGGCGGCGGGTAACCGGGTGGCGGACCGGCCGGGCGCAGCCGTGCGAACTCGCGCCGATGCCGCTCGGCCAGCACCGCCGCAAGCACCAACGCCTGCGGCGCCCCCGCCGGGGGCGGCGGCGAGATCTGGGCGACGACCTCGCCATAGATCCGATGCGCCATCTGATCGCGGACACCCGGCTCCAACTGTGTTGCCCGGGTAAGGAACTGGCGGGCGAGCTCGGCCTTCTCGGGACGCAGCCCGGAAAGCTGAAGGGACGACGCCCACCACTGCAGACCCGGTGGCATGGGCGGTGGGGGCGCCATCCTCGGTCCGCGTTCGCTGATCACCATGGTGCCCGCGAAGACGTCGCCGATCCGCTTGCCCCGAGCCGAAAGCATGCTGCAGATGACGGCAGGCCCGCCGAAGAACATCCAGATCTCGATGAAACCCGCCAGCGAGCGAAACAGGGCCTGGCGGAATCGTTCTGGCCCGCCGTCATCGGACACCACCCGAAGCCCCAGCGCCATCTTGCCAAGCGATCGGCCCCTGGTGGCGGTCTCGAAGATGACCGGATACCCCACGAAGGCGAGCACCGTGAAGATGATCAGCACTGCCGCCGAAAGGGCATCGTCCAGGTTGGTGGTGATCGCCCATAGGGAGAACCCGATGAGATAGCAGACGAACACCACGGTCAGGTCGATCAGTGCCGACAGCACCCGGACCGGCAGCTGCGCGATCTGCACGTCGAGCACCACCGCATCACCCGTGACCAACGGTTCGGGCTGAGCCACCATGATGACCAACGCTACTAGGATTCCACGGGTGGACGTCGATGCCTTCGTGCTGGCCCACCGGCCGACGTGGGACAGGCTCGAACATTTGGTCAAACGCCGCCGCAAACTCACCGGCGACGAGGTCGACGAGCTGGTCGACCTGTACCAGCGGGTGTCCACGCACCTGTCGACGGTGCGCAGCGCGTCGAGCGACGCGGTCCTGATCGGCAGATTGTCCGGCCTCGTCGCCCGCGCCCGCGCCGCCGTGACCGGAGCCCACGCCCCGGTGTGGAGCGAGTTCGCCCGGTTCTGGACGGTGTCCTTCCCCGTCGTGGCGTACCGATCGTGGCGGTGGTGGCTCGGGTCGGCCGTCGCGTCGCTAGCCGTGGCGATCGTCATCGGCGCCTGGGTGGCGGGCAGCCCGGAGGTGCAGGCCACCATCGGCACCCCGTCGGGCATCGCGGAGCTCGTCAACAACGACTTCGCCTCCTACTACAGCGAGAATCCCGCCGGATCGTTCGCGCTGCGCGTGTGGGTCAACAACTCGTGGGTCGCCGCGCAGTGCATCGGCTTCAGCATCCTTCTCGGCCTGCCGATCCCGTACGTGCTCTTTCAGAACGCCGCAAATCTCGGGGTCGTTGGCGGCCTGATGTTCGATGCGGGGAAGGGCGACCTGTTCCTGGCGCTCATCACCCCGCACGGGCTTCTCGAGCTGACCGCCGTGTTCCTCGCCGCGGGCGCGGGGATGCGGCTGGGCTGGTCGGTGGTCTCGCCGGGGGACCGGCCGCGCGGCCAGGTGCTCGCCGAGCAGGGGCGTGCCGTGGTCGCGGTCGCCGTCGGGCTCGTCGCGGTCCTGCTGGTGTCCGGCCTCATCGAGGCCCTCGTCACCCCGTCGCCGTTTCCGACGTTCGTGCGCATCGCGATCGGCGTCGCGGCCGAGGCCGCCTTCATCGCCTACGTCGTGCACTTCGGCCGCAAGGCCGTCGCCGCGGGCGAGATCGGCGACGTCGACGACGCCCCCGACCTGGTGCCAACCACCTGACCCCTACAGCTTGCCGCTGGCCTTCATCGCGAGGTAGCGATCGGCCAGCGCGGGGGCCAGATCCTCCGGGCGCGCATCGACGACGTCGACGCCGTGGCGCCGGAGCCGCGTCGCGATCAGCCCCCGGTCGTTGCGGGAGCGTTCCGCCGCGGCGGCGTCGTACACCTGTGCCGCATCCGATCGGCCCGTGGCGAGTAGATCGACGCGGGGATCGCTGACGGCCGCGATCACCACGCGATGCCTGCTCGACAGTTGCGGAAGCACGCCCATCAACCCCTCGTCCAACGCCGAGGGATTCAGGTCGGTCAGCAGGACCACCAACGCCCGCCCCCGCAACCGCCGCCGCACCGTCGCCACCATCGCGGGCGCATTGGATTCCACCAGCGCAGGCTGCAGCGGCGCCATGGCCTCGACGAGCTGGGGAAGCAATTCGGTCCGCGACGCGTGGTACACGCCTGCGCGTGGAACCCGGTCGTGCGCAACGAAGTCCACGTGGTCACCCGCGCGCGACGCCAACGCCGCGAGTAGCAGCGCGGCGTCCATCGACCAGTCCAGCCGCGGCCACCCACTGGGGTCGCTCGCGGTGGGGTCGACGCCGACACGCCCCGCAGAGGTCCGCCCGGTGTCCAGCACGATGACGACCCGACGGTCGCGCTCCGGACGCCAGGTCCGCACGACGACGTCGGCGCGTCGCGCGGTGGCCCGCCAGTCGATCGAGCGTACGTCGTCGCCAACGACGTATTCGCGCAGCGAGTCGAACTCCGTGCCCTGCCCCCGGATCAGCACCGGGATCGCGCCGTCGAGTTCACGGAGTTTGGCCAGTCGCGATGGAAGGTGCTTGCGCGACAGGAACGGTGGCAGGATCCGCACCTGCGACGGCACCCGATGGGACCGCTGCCGTCCCGCCAGTCCGAGGGGGCCGACCGATCGTGCGGTGACAAGGGCCGAGCGTTGATCTCCCCGACGCATCGGACGCAACGTGGTATCCACCTGAACCCGTTGCCCCCCAACGATAGTGGCCTCGTGCGTGCGTGGTTCCGCGCGAGCCGATGGCGCCCAGGAATCGCGGACCCACCCCCGGAACGTTCGGCGTCCCGGATTCTTGATGACCAGGGCGACCTCCACGGGCTCGCCGAGGCGCGCCGCCCCGTCACCGAGCCTGCTGAGGCGAAGCCCGCTGGCGCTGGCCGCCAGGGCGACGTCGACGACGAGCGCCACCAGCAACAGGCCGAGCAGGACTACGAAAGTCTCTGCAGGCCAGGGCGATACGCTGATCGGCAGTACGCAGACCAGTGCGACGAGGCCGGCTCGGCCGGTGAGGACCACTATCGCGGTACCGGCACCGATGACAGGATGCCGTCGAGGACCCCGTCGGGGTTGGCGCCCTCGAGTTCGGCCTCGGGACGTAGCGCGATCCGGTGTCGCAGTGTCGGCCGGGCCATCGCCTTGACGTCGTCGGGGGTCACGTAGTTGCGCCCGGACAGCCAGGCCCACGACCGAGAGGTGGCGAGCAAGGCCGTGGCGCCGCGCGGAGAGACGCCGAGTTGCAGCGACGGTGACTGCCGTGTCGCGCCTGCGATGTCGACGATGTAGCCGAGAACCTCGTCGGCGACCAGCACCCGGCGCACCCCGTCGCGGCCCGCCGCCAGCTCCGCCGGACCTGCCACGGGCCGGACGGCCGACAGGTCGCGGGGGTCGAAACCGTGTGCATGCCTGGACAGGATCGCGATCTCCTGATCCCGCGGGGGGAGCGGCACGTTGAGCTTGAGCAGGAATCGGTCGAGCTGAGCCTCCGGCAACTGATAGGTGCCCTCGTACTCGATCGGGTTCTGCGTCGCCGCTACGATGAACGGATCGGGAAGCATCCGCGCCTCGCCGTCGACGCTGACCTGACGTTCCTCCATCGCTTCGAGCAGCGCCGCCTGCGTCTTGGGTGGAGTGCGGTTGATCTCGTCGGCCAGAAGGAGATTCGTGAACACGGGCCCGGCGCGGAACTCGAACTCGGCAGTCCGCGCGTCATAGACCAGGGACCCGGTGACGTCGCCGGGCATCAGATCCGGGGTGAACTGCACGCGCTTGAACTCCAACTGCAGTGCCGCCGACAACGTGCGGACCAGAAGGGTCTTGGCCACCCCCGGCACCCCCTCGAGCAGCACGTGGCCCCGGCACAGCAGGGCGATCACCAGACCGCTGACCACGGCGTCCTGCCCGACGACGGCCTTCGATATCTCAGACCGCAAGGCCAGCAGGGCGTTTCGGGCCCCGTCCTGATCAACCGCCGAGGGGGTGGAATGGGTCACGAGTTGGCGACCTGCCTTTCGATGTCGTCGAGGAGTTGGGCGAGGTTCAGCAGACCGGCGTCGTCCGGGGGTTCCGGTCCGAACAGCGCGTACTCCACGGCGGCCGCGCCGTTGGTCACGCGCTGCGCGACCGTCTCGATCACCGCGGCGGGCGGGGATTGGGCGCCAACGCCCAGTCGCGGAAGCATCCGTCCGAGCGCAGCGGTCCGCAAGGCCGCCGACGCCCGATCGCGCGCGCGGCGGGACCGGTAGAGCTTGCCGCGGCCCTCCACGGTCTCCGACGCTCGAACCACCACCGGAAGATCCTCTGCGACAAGAGGTCCGATCCGGCGTCCCCGCCACAGCGCGACCAGAAGGACCACCAGGCACAGTTGCAGCACCACCCAGCCGACGCGGCTGGGGATGAGGTCGACGATGGATGCCGAGCCGTCCGACTCGCCAACCACTCGCTCGGCGGTGTACCAGATCAGCCGGGGGTGCGAGCCCGCGAGATTCATCGCCAACGCGGCGTTGCCCTCGTCGAGGAGGCCCTCGTTGGTCATGAAGTCTGCGCTGCCCGCGACGGTGACGGTCCGGCCCGCGTCGCGGTAGCGGACGACGGCCCCGCCGTAGCACCTCGTCAGCGCGACGTCGGCGTCGTCGGCGCTCTCGTAAGTGGGGCTGGCACCGAGTTGGACGGTGCCGGCACGCGTCGCCTCGGGCAGGTCACAATCCGGGTCACCGCCGATGCTGACGTCGTCGGCGGTCTTCACCTTGGGCGCCAACGCTTCCTGGGTGCGCGACACCGGCTCGACGAGCAGGACGTCACCCGGCAGACCGCTGAGCCGGTGAAGCGCGTCGTCACCGATCACGTATTGCGTCTGGGTGACCAGCAGCAGGGCATCCGGCCCTGCGGCCCGTTCGACGGCGGCGATGTCCTTGGCCTCGATCACCTCGACGCCGTGGTCCTCCAACAGCGCCGCGATGGCATGGGCGCCCGCGGGTGACGTGGCCGCCGGATCCATTCGGGCGCCCGGCCGCGACGCGGTGAGGTACGCGCTCACTCCCGATACCGCCGCGATGACCACGAACGCCAGCGCCACCCACCGCGCGGTGCGGAACCGTCGGACGACTCCTGCCTCGCGTCTCGTCATCGGACCTCGACCCATTCGTCGGCGCAGCCCGCGGCGGTGTCGACGGCGAGGCCGGTCGTGATGTGCCTGACGAGGTGGTCGTCGAGTTCGGCGACCGCCCGGTAGGACGATTCGGTGCCGGGCAGTGCGCCGTAGGTGACGGCGTTGAACGATTCTGCAGCGCTTCGCAACTCGACCGTCAGATCTGGAAAGGCGAGGCTGGCGTCCCTGGCGAGTTCGGTGGCCGTCCGTCCTGGCATCTGGTTCAGGACTGCGGTCTCCTCCAGGTGTCGCGCGACCGCGCGGACTCGATGCCGGATCGCGGCCGCCCAGTCGCCGCGCCCGGCGCATTGTTCGGCGGCGGCGCGATGCTCGGCCGCACTCATCTCCTGGGCGCCGAAAAGTCCGCTCTGCGATCCCCGGTCGGTCCGCATGGTGCGACGTGCCACGCGGACCGCGACGATCACGGCGACGACGACCAGCACACCAAGCACCGAGATGGTCAGCCAGCCGCCAGGAACGGAGGCACCCGCCGCCATGATCTTGTAGAGCAGGTCGTCGAGCCACGCCGCGAGCTGCTCGGTCAGCGATCCTCGCGGGTAGATGGGCTTGTTGAGCTCGTTCTCGGCGGCGTCCCGTGCAGCGTCGCGGTCGATGTCGATGGTGGACACGTCAGCGGTGCGGACTCAGCCAGAGGTCGTCCGTCGAGTCGGCGCGCGCCCCCGGCGGCACCGCGGTGCCGGTCTGCAGCACCAGGTCGAAGGCCTCGGCTCGGATGCGGCGGTCCGTGTAGAGCAGCACGACCGTTCCCGCGTTGAACGGGGCCGTGACGATCTGCCCGATGGCACCGCCCACCGCGATGACGATGAACGCGATGACGATGAGGGTGGTGGACTCGCCGACGGTGATCATGATCTGGCCGACGATGCTGAACGGCACCGCGACAGCTCCCGAGATCACGCCCGCAATGAGCACCGCCAGCAGCCGGATGCCGAACACCCGCCAAAAGTCGTTCTTGACCAGCTTGAACGACCGGGTGATGGCGGCCATGACGCCGATGCGCTCCAGGACGATCAGGGTAGGGGCGAAGCTCAGCATCGTGTACAGGTAGGCGAGCAGCACGATCAACGCCAACACCAGCAGCGCACCGAGCACGAATCCGGCCGCGCCGCCGGCGATGTAGACCGCTGCGGCGATCGCGCCTGCGACGAGGGCGATCAGGAGCAGTGCGCCGCCCGCCTCCAAACCCGTGACGGCGAGCAGCGCCAGGAGTCTGCCCCGAACCCGCTGCCACGCCTCCCCGATGGTGATCTTCGCACCGAACACGGCGCGCCCGACGACGACGGTCAGCAGGCCGCTGAGAACGATGCCCGCCAACACCGTCGCGAGGCTGCCCGCCAGGCTGGACAACAGCATCCCGACATACGCCGAGTCCGACACCTCACCCTGCTCGACACTGGTCGACGAGAGGGGCGTCAGGGCCCCGGTCGCCGCGAGTGGCCCGATCTGGATGAGAAGCGCGATGACCTGGGAGATGACGACGACGATGGTGGTCAAGCCAAGGGTGGCCTTGGGGTTGGCGCGCACGTAGTTGATCGAGGCGTTGAAGATGTCGGACATCGTCAGCGGTCGCAGCGGAATGACGCCGGGCTTCAGGGCCTGCGGTGAGTACCCCGGTGGCGGGTACCCGTACGCCGCGGGCTGCTGGTAGCCCGGCTGCTGGTACCCAGGAGGCGGATAGCCGGGGTGATGACCGGAGGGCGCCGAGTAGCCAGTCGGCGGTGGATACCCCTGCGCGGGGGCGTAGTACGGCGGGGGTGGGTAGTTCGGCGGCGCGTAGTCGCCCGCGGGAAACGACTCGGCGGCGGGCTGGCCGTACGCGGGCAGTGAATCCTCCGGCAGCGGCGCGCTGGTCGCATCGGGCCGCCCGGCGTCGCTGCTCATGCCCACCATCCTGTCGATACCCCGCCGCAATCTCAACGTCTGCTGATGAGCCGTCGAAGCGGCCCGCCAGCGTAGCGTTTACGCCATGGCGGAACTCAAGGATCGGCTGCGCGCCGACCTCACGGCGGCGATGAAGGCGCAAGACAAATTGGTCACGGCGACGTTGAGGATGTTGCTCGCGGCAATCCAGTCCGAAGAGGTGGCTGGCAAGCAGGTCCGTGAACTCTCCGACGACGAGGTTCTCAAGGTGCTCGCACGGGAGGCGCGCAAGCGCGGCGAGGCGGCCGAGATCTACGTGACCAACGGGCGCGGTGAACTGGCAGCCAACGAACGCGCCGAGGCCAGCGTGATCGACGAGTACCTGCCGACCCAACTCAACGACGACGAGCTCGCCAACGTCGTCAACACCGCCATCGCCCAGGTGGCCGAGGCGATCGGCGAACGCCCAGGGCTAAAGCAGATGGGTCAGGTGATGAAGGCAGCGGTGGCCATCGCTGAAGGCAAGGCCGACGGTCCGCGGC
The DNA here is from genome assembly GCF_040509115.1 of Mycobacterium sp. Classification (GTDB taxonomy): domain Bacteria; phylum Actinomycetota; class Actinomycetes; order Mycobacteriales; family Mycobacteriaceae; genus Mycobacterium. The sequence goes on from NZ_JBEVLO010000522.1 coordinate 12,607, forward strand.
TGTCCGCGGCGGTGAAAGAACGTCTGTAGGGGTTTTCGGCCCGACCGAGGTCGGGTACGCGTTCGAATATGACGCGGTTCGGATACACCTTGATGACAGAGCAGAGCGGTCCCAAACAGCTGGTGGACTACGCCGTTTCGGCTGAAAGCCTCGGGTTCGACTTCCAGGTGTGCAGCGACCACTACTCACCCTGGTTGTCGGCACAAGGGCATGCGCCCAACGCGTGGGCGGTCCTCGGGGCGGTGGCGCACGCGACCGAGCGCACCGAACTCATGACCTACGTGACGTGCCCGACGGTCCGCTATCACCCTGCGGTCGTCGCGCAACAGGCCGCGACCGTGCAGATTCTCGCCGACGGCCGGTTCACGCTCGGTGTCGGCAGCGGAGAGAACCTCAACGAGCACGTCGTCGGAAAGGGGTGGCCCACCATCGTCCGCAGGCAGGACATGCTGCGCGAGGCCATCCAGATCATCAGGGAGCTGTTCACCGGTGACGTGGTCGACTGGAAGGGCGACTACTTCGAAGTCGACTCGGCACGACTCTGGGACGTGCCCGAGGTGCCCGTTGCGATCGCCGCGGCCGTCTCGGGCGCGCGTTCGGTGGAGACGTTCGCACCGTTGGCCGACCATCTGATCGCCGTCGAACCGGACCGGGATGTCGTCGACGGGTGGCTCGGAGCACGCCGGGGCACCGGTCTGCCCGGCGACTCGCGGGTGATCGGGCAGATCCCCATCTGCTGGGATCCCGACCGCGACGCCGCCATCGAGCGGGCTCACGAACAATTCCGCTGGTTTGCCGGTGGCTGGTCCGTCAACGCTGACCTTCCCACCACGGCGGGGTTCGCCGGTGCCACCCAGTTCGTCCGTCCCGAAGACGTTGCCGCAGCCATCCCGTGTGGGCCCGACCTCGATGCCATCGTCGAGGCGGTCAGTGAGTACTGGAAGGCCGGCTTCACCGACATCGCGCTGGTGCAGGTCGGAGACCAGGGTCAGGACCGCTTCCTCAAGGAGGCGGCGCAACCTTTGCTGCAGAAACTGCGCTCGGCGGCGACCTGACCCTGAGTGTTTCAAACGGCGCTCAGCAGGGAAATCGTGCTCCTGACGTCGACCCGCAGGGGGAATCGTGGCTTGGGCTCTGGCAATCGGCTACTGCGCAGTGGCGATCGCCGCTGCCGTCGTGGTGTTCGTCGCAAGCGAGCGGTTCGGTGACCAGCGCCGCCCGGCACCACACCGCACCGGCCTGAGCCTCGCGGCGGGCGCCGTCTGGCCCATGGTTCTGCTTGGCGTCCTCGAGCTCACGTCCGTCGCCATGTACGCCAAGGCGTACCGCGACACCGCCACGCGGGGCGTGGCGGTCTTGGCCTAGGACCGTTGGCTGCTGCCGGGGCGTGCAATGGCGTTCTGGATCGCGGCGACGTGCGCAGCGGCCAACCCCCACGGGTGTTCGACGCCGACCCGGTGGTCGAGGTCCCACAGCACGCATTCCTCGCCAGGCTTGGCGACCAGTGACCACGCGACGACGGTCCGGCGGAGTCGGTCGCCATTCGACGCGGCGGGCCGGCCCGCATCGGACTCGGCGACGTCGTCGTCGGGATGGTGATGCAGAAACACCCCGTATGCACTAGTGCAGAACGCCGAATACCTTGCGGTACAGAGGATCAGGCCGTGCCACGCCTCATCCACTGCGCGTGACGGCATCCCGATGACCTGACCGTCGCGCAGCGCGGCCGCGCAGCAGCGCAGCCACTGCCGCAAACCCGTCTCGATCAGCTCCCGCGGCTGCCACGGGCAGGTCTTGAATACCGCAGGCGTCAGGACGAGCGCTTCGACTGCGGCACCCGCCTTCTCGAACCGCTGCTCGTGTCGGCGCCACACGGATTCACCATAGTTGACCTGCGTGAATCGGCGTAGCATCCGATCATGGGTGGGGTTCAGGTGGTCGTGATCATCGGTGTGGTGGCCGGGGCGGCGTTCGCTGCCGTGTGGCTCACTAGGCGTCGCCGACCGAGGCGACCACCCCCGACCATCGCCGAGGCCCACGAGGAGAGCCTGCAAGCCTGGCGCGCGTCCACATCGCGCAAACGGGACCGCCGCCGCGCCCAGCGAGGCGGAGCTTGGGTTGCTCTGGGAAGCATCGGTATTGGTGGGTTCGACGCGGGAAGCGGCGCCGGTGAGGGTGGTCACGGCAGTGGCGGCGACGGCGGCGGTGGTGGCTGCGGCGGTGGTGGTGGCTGCGGCGGCGGCTGACGGCAGCCCAAGACGTGCCGAGGTGCCGGGCGGGACCGGCTTAGGATCAAGAGCCATGGAAGCGACGTTGCGGGTGGACCCGGCGCGGTTGGTCGTGGCCGCCGAAGAACAGCTGCGGGTGGGCCAATACGTCGCGGGAATGGCCTCCGGCCAGTCGATGACTGCGGCGGTTACCGGGATGCCCGGTCTGGCCAGCGGAGCGGCCTGCGCGATCGCCGGTGCATTGCTTGACGGTGCCGCAGGCGTGATCAGTGGTGATCTGTCCACGCATTCGGCCAGCCTGTGCACCGCGGCCGACCACTATCGACGTGCCGACGCCGAACTCGGGCGTCGAATCGCCGAACCGGCGCAGTGACTGCGGCGCATCTCTGATCCGTCGGCGACCCAGACAGAAGAGCAGCCGCACCCCGTGGAGTACGACCGCCTCTGATCTGCCGATACGCGGTCGGGGTAGCGGGATTCGAACCCACGACCTCTTCGTCCCGAACGAAGCGCGCTACCAAGCTGCGCCATACCCCGCGTAGAGCCACGACAGCGTATCGCACCGGGGCGTTCGGAAGCCAAACGCCTCCACGCGCACCCCCGATGGTTACTTGCGCCGCAGATGGGTAGACGTAGGCCAGCGTGAGAACGGCACCGGACGTGGTCGTCCAACCGGAATGAAATCCGCCCCCGGCGGCGTTATCACCAGGTAATAGACCGAGACACTTGGCAGGAAAGGCCCACACATGACCGGGTTGGGAGCCGCAATCTACTTCGGATTGTTCGCCGTGGCCGCGGTGTGGCTATTCATGACGTCGGAGCGCTTTCGCGGCAGCGACAAGTGGACGGATCAGAGCCAGCGGCCGGACCGCTCGAATTCGATGAGCACCTTCGACGACTCTGAGGGATCCAATCCCTGGCTGGTAAGCCACTCCGCGTCGAAGTAGGTATCGGTATAGCGTTCGCCGCTGTCGGCGAGCAGCGTTACCACCGATCCGCTTCGGCCCTCCGCGATCATCTTCGCCAGCAGTTCGAAGGCACCCCACACGTTCGTACCCGTCGATGGGCCGACCTTGCGGCCCAGGACCTTGCTGACGTGGTGCGCCGCGGCAACCGAGCCCGCATCGGGCACGACCAGCATCCGGTCCACTACGTCCGGAAGGAACGACGGCTCCACCCGGGGTCTGCCGATTCCCTCGATCCGTGATGACTTGCCCGTCGCATCAGCCGTGCCGTGCGCGTACGACGGGAAGAAGGCCGAGTTCTCCGGGTCCACCACGCAGAGCCTGGTGGGGTACCGGCGGTAGCGCAGGTAACGTCCGATGGTCGCGCTGGTGCCGCCCGTGCCTGCACCGACCACCACCCACTCCGGAACCGGGAACGGCTCGTCCTGCATCTGGGTGAAGATCGACTCCGCGATGTTGTTGTTGCCGCGCCAGTCCGTGGCCCGTTCGGCGTTGGTGAACTGGTCGAGGTAGTGACCGCCGGTCTCGTCGGCCAACCGCTCAGCCTCGGCGTAGACCTGCGACGACTCGGCCACGAAATGGCAACGGCCGCCTTGTGATTCGATGATCCTGATCTTCGAGGTGCTGGTCGATGACGGCATCACCGCGATGAACGGGACACCGATCAGCGCCGCGAAGTACGCCTCGGAGACCGCCGTCGAACCCGAGGACGCCTCGATGACCGTCGTGCCCTCGTCGATCCACCCGTTGCACAACCCGTAGAGGAACAACGACCGTGCCAATCGGTGCTTGAGGCTACCGGTGATGTGCGTCGTCTCGTCCTTGAGATAGAGCGCGACGTCGACGCCCTCACACCAGGCGGCGGGCATCGGGTAACGCAGGAGATGCGTGTCGGCGCTGCGCTTGGCATCGGCCTCGATGAGTCGAATGGCGTTGTGCACCCAATCGCGCGGGCGACTACGAACGGCGAAGGACGAGCGGTCCGTCACCGCGCCGATACTGTCGGGTGGGACACGCTGTGCTTACTGCCGAGGCTGCCGCCCCCCGTGGGCGCCGCCACCAGCGTCAGGAGCGTCGCCTCCGGTCGGCAGCAGAAACGGTACGGAGCGTAGGGCGACGTGCCAAGGCCGGCCGATACGTGAAGCTGCATGTTGGCGCCCCATCGCGACGGACCCTTGGCCCGCGACGGGTCGATGTCGCAATTCGTGACCAGAGCCCCATGGAACGGCAAGCACAGTTGCCCGCCATGGGTGTGGCCCGCAAGCACGAGCTGGTAGCCGTCGGCGGCGAAGCGATCGAGTACCCGGGTGTATGGCGCGTGCGTCAGTCCGAGTGTGAGGTTGGCCGCCGGACTGGCGGGCCCGGCGATGGTGTCGTACCGATCGCGGGACAGGTGGGGGTCGTCCAACCCAGCGGCGGCGATCAGTTGACCCTTGACCTCGATCTCCCGACGCGTGTGGGTCATGTCGAGCCATCCGCGTTCGGTGAATGCCGCGCGCAGGTCCTGCCAGGGCAGGGGCTCGCCGGTGACACGCCGTGACGGCTTGAAGATGTAGTGCGTCGGGTTCTTCGGCTGGGGGCCGAAGTAGTCGTTGCTTCCGAAGACGAACAGCCCGGGCACCGACAGAAGGTCGCCGAGAGCCTGCACCACCGACGGCACGGCCTTCGGGTGCGAGAGGTTGTCACCGGTGTTGATGACGAGGTCGGGTTCCCATCCGGCGAGCTCGCGGATCCACGCCTGCTTGCGGCGTTGCCCAGGCCTCATGTGAAAGTCGCTGAGATGCAGGACCCGCAGCGGCGACGACCCGGGCGTCAAGACCGGCATCGTCGTCTCCCGCACGACGAACGCATTGCGCTCGATCAGCGTCGCGTAGGCGATCCCCACGGCCAGCGAACCGGCGGCCACCGAACCAACCCGAGTGGCGGTCTTCGTCAAATTCGTCGAACGGGCGAGCATGTACGCAGCCTACTGCCACATCCGCTTGGTCACGGCGCCCTCACAGGATCACGTCACCAACTTCACGCCCCGATCAGGGCGGTGGAGGCGGAGGCGGTGGTGGACCCAACACCGGAACCGTGATCGGCGGGAGGCCAGGTATCTGCACCACCGTCGAGCCCATCGGGGCGGGGATCGCGTTCGGGTCCACACCCGGCGGGAAGACGCCAGGCGGCGGTGGCGGAGGCGCAGGCGGGATGCCGTTGCTCACCTGAATCGTGATGATCGACCCGGGGACCGTCTGTCCGGATGGCGACGTGCCGACGACGGCGCCCACGGGCGAGCCGCTGCCGACGGGCGTCGTCTGGTCGGCGACCTGGAAGCCGGCGTCCTTCAGTCGCTGCCTGGCCAAGTCCGGGCTCATCCCGGCGACGCTCGGAACGCGCGAACCCGGCGCGCCGTCCACGTAGCGCGGATCCGTCGGGGGCAGCGCCACGGAGTCCGGGGTGATCGGCTTCATCGCGGTGAACCAGGTGCGGGCAGGCTCGTTGCCGCCGAACAGATCGCCGGACCCGCATTGCCGCAGCGGGAATGAGCAGAGCTCGCCAGGCGTGGTCGAGTCGTCGTAGATGTAGTTGGCTGCGGCGAACGCATTGGTGAAGCCAAGGAAGCCCGACGAGCGGTGAGCCTCGGTGGTGCCGGTCTTGCCCGACATCGGCAGGCTCCAGCCCACCGAACCCGCGGATCCCGCCGCGGTGCCCGACCCGGTGTCGTCCTTGCTCATCGCATTGGCCAACGTATTCGCGAGGCCCTCTGGCACCACCTGCTCGCAGGTTTCGGTGGTGACCGACACCTCTTGACCATTGCGGTCGAAGACCTTGTCGATGGGATTCGGCGGGCACCACGTGCCGCCGGAGCCGAGGGTGGCCGCGACGTTGGAGAGTTCCAGCGCGTTGACCTCGATGGGACCCAGCGTGAAGGAGCCGAGATTCTGCCGCTTCACGAAGTCGGCGAGGCTCTCGTTGCTCTCGGGGTCGTAGTCGCGGGCGGTTCCCGGCAGTGCGTACGAGCGCAGGCCCAGCTTGATGGCCATGTCGACGGTGCGCTGGACCCCAACCTGGGAGATGAGCTTCGCAAAAGCGGTGTTCGGAGAGGTGGCCAAGGCATCGGTCACGCTCATCGATCCGCGGTAGTTGCCTGCGTTCTGAACGCACCAGGTGGCCTGCGGGCAGCCCTTGGCGCCGCCGCTGCCCAGCCCTCTCGCCTCGAAGCGCGACGGCGCGTCGAGTTGGGCGTTGATGCCCATGCCCATCTCCAGCGCCGCGGCCGTGGTGAAGACCTTGAAGATCGACCCTGCGCCGTCACCCACCAGCGAGAACGGTTGTGGCTGCATCGTCTCGCCTGCATCGAGGTTCAGCCCGTAGTTGCGGTTGGACGCCATCGCCACCACGGGGTGGGTTTCCTTGCCCGGCCTGATCACGCTCATCACACTGGCGACGCCGGTCAGATCGGGGGCGGCGATGTCGTTGACGGCCGTCTTCACCGAGTTCTGAATGTCGGGGTCCAGCGTGGTGCGGATCAGGTAGCCGCCCTTGGCGACCTGCTCCTTGCTGACGCCCGCGCGCGCCAGGTATTCCAGCGCGTAGTCGCAGAAGAACGCGCGGTCCCCGGCGGCGATGCACCCGCGCGGCAGCTCCTGCGGCTGCGGCAGGATGCCCAGCGGGTGCTGCTTGGCCGCCCGCAGCGCCGCGGCTTCGCCGGGCAGATTCTCGATCATCGTGTCCAGCACCACGTTTCGACGCGCCAGCGCACCCTCGGGGTTGGTGTAGGGGTTGAGCGAGCTGGTCGACTGGACCAGGCCGGCCAGCAGCGCGGCCTGCTCCCAGTTCAGCTCGGAGGCGTTGATACCGAAGTAGGTCTGGGCCGCGTCCTGGACTCCGAACGCGTTGTTGCCGAACGACACCAGGTTCAGATAGCGGGTGAGGATCTCCGGCTTGGCGAAGGTCTTGTCCAACGTGAGAGCCATCCGGATCTCGCGCAGCTTGCGGGCCGGGGTGGTCTCGATCGCCGCGCGCTTCTCCGCATCGGTCTGCGCGATCACCAGCAGTTGGTAGTTCTTC
>NZ_JBEVLO010000523.1:0-3822 GCF_040509115.1 Mycobacterium sp.
AAGGACGGCGACCGGGTATCCGTCGGCCGTGGCGCCCGGACCGGACCACCCTGCGGCCCGCTCGGCGTCGCGCTGCGCCGCAGCCACCGCGTCGGCCGCGGCCGCGGCATCGGGCGTGACGGTGACGGTTCCCGAAGCGCTGTCGACGAGCACCATCGTCTCGGCGTCGACGGCATCCAGCCCGACAACGGCGACGACACAGGGGATGCCGAGCTGACGCGCGATGATCGCCGTGTGGCTGGTGGGCCCGCCGAGCGTGGTGGCCAGCGCCACGACCAGCGACGCATCGAGCCCCGCCGTGTCGACGGGGGCCAGGTCCTCGGCACACAGGATCGACGGCACGTCGGGCACCGGGACCCCGGGTTCGGGCAGACCGTTGAGTTCGGCGATCACGCGATCGCGGATGTCGCGGAGGTCCGTCACGCGTTCGGCCATCAGACCACCGATCTGGGTGAACATCGCGACGAACTGATCGACGGCGCCGGATACGGCCCGCACCGCCGGGTTGCCCTCGCCGATCCGCTTCTCCGTCGCGGCGATCCAGGCGCGATCCTGCGCCAGGCTGGCCGTGGTCTGCAGCACCTCCGAGGCCGCACCCGACGCGTTGGCGGCACGGGCGCGCAGCCGATCGGCGACGGCCGCGGCGGCGGCCGCGAACCGGGCGACCTCGCCGGGACGATCGGTTTCCCCGACGTCACCGGCCGCGTCGTCGACGGGGGGCCTTGAGCCGGGCCTGATGACGGGTGCGTACTGAACACCTCCGACTGCCGGGATGCCGTGCAGGACGGTCCCCGAGGCGGGCGGAGCGGACTGGAGTGACGTAGGCGACGGTGTCGTACTCATGTGAACCAGATTACAGAAAATGATTGACAAGTCAACACACTCAGGGGTAAAACCAAATATATCAACATTCCAACCGCAGATATCCCACAAAAACGGAGACCCATGTACGCGGAAGAGCGCCAGCAAGCGATCGCCGCGCTGGTGATTAGCCAGGGCCGCGCGTCAGTCGCCGAACTCGCCCAGACCTACGACGTCACCACCGAGACCGTGCGACGCGACCTGGCCACCCTGGACCGGGCAGGCATCCTGCGCCGGGTGCACGGTGGCGCCGTCCCCACCCGGGCACTGCACCTCGTCGAACCCGGCGTCGGCGAACGCGAAACCACCCGCGCCGACTACAAGGACGCGATCGCGGCCGCCGCCGCCGAGTTCTTCCCGCTGAGCGGCGCGAGCGTGCTGCTGGATGCGGGCACCACCACGGCGCGGATCGCCAACCACCTGCCCACCGACCGGGAACTGGTCGTCGTCACCAACTCCGTGCCGATCGCCGCCCGGTTGGCGTCGACGCCCACCGTGACGCTGCAGCTGCTCGGCGGCCGGGTGCGTGGCGTCACGCAGGCCGCAGTCGGCGAACAGGCGCTGCGGGTGCTCGACACGCTGCGCGTCGACATCGCGTTCGTCGGCACCAACGGCATCAGCGTCCGCCACGGGCTCTCGACCCCCGACAGCGAGGAGGCGGCGATCAAGCGGGCGATGGTCGAGTGCGCCAATTACGTCGTCGTCGCGGCCGACTCCACCAAGGTCGGACGCGAGGACTTCGTCAGCTTCGCCCCGATCTCCAGCGTCGACACCCTCATCACGGACGCGGAGATCTCCGCCATCGACCGCCAGCAGTTGACCGACGAGGGCGTCGAGGTCGTCATCACCGCGGGAGCCCCCGAATGATCATCACCATCACCCCCAATCCGAGCATCGACCGCACGGTCACGCTCGGCACCACGTTGAACCGCGGCGCCGTGCATCGCGTCACCTCGGCGACCAGCGAGCCCGGCGGCAAGGGCGTCAACGTCGCCCGCGCGCTGACCCTGGCCGGCCTCGACGCGCTGGCCGTCCTCCCGGCCGGCGACGCCGACCCCATCGTCACCGCGCTGCGTTCCAGCGGCGTGCCCTTCCAGTGCGTACCGGTCACCGGTGCAGTACGGACCAACATCGCGATCACCGAGATCGACGGCACCACCACCAAACTCAACGAACCGGGCGCTCCGCTCGACGAGGCCGCCCTCGAGGCGCTGACGCGAACGGTCGTCGCCCGTGCGGCCGACGCGACGTGGGTGGTGTTGTCGGGATCGCTTCCACCCGGCGTCCCCGCAAGCTGGTACGCCGATGTCGTCGCCGAATTGTCGCCACTGTCCTGCCAGGTCGCGGTTGATACGTCAGAGCGCCCGCTCGACGCGTTGGCCGCCGGGTTCGGCGTCGCGGCACCGGATCTCATCAAGCCCAACGCCGAAGAGCTCGCCGGACTCGTCGGAGCTTCCGCCGAGGAGCTGGAAACCGCCGTCGCCCAGGGCGATCCGACGCCGGTGGTGGCCGCCGCAAACCAGCTCGTCGAACGCGGCGCCAAGTCCATCCTCGTCACGCTCGGAGCGGCGGGGGCGGTGCTCGTCGACCCGACGGGCAGCTGGATGGCCAGCCCGCCACCGATCACCCCGCGCAGCACCGTCGGCGCAGGCGACTCGTCACTGGCTGGCTACGTCCGTGCCGCGGTCGGCGGGGCCGAGCCGCCGCGTCGCCTCCAGATGGCCGTCGCCTATGGCAGCGGGGCGGCGGCACTCCCCGGCTCAGCACTTCCGTCACCGTCGCAAATCGACCTCAATTCCGTACGGGTGTATGCGATTACGCCCGCAACCACCCGCCCGTAGACCGTCTCGTCACTCCGCTCGCCCAGCCCACCAAGAAGGGGAAACACATGTCCATCATCACCACCGACCTCGTCGCCATGGACGTCGACGCAGGCGGCGACAAGCAGGCCGTCATCGGCATGCTCGCCGCCCGCCTCGCCGATGCCGGTCGTGCGACCGATCGCGACGGCCTCGTCGACGCGGCCATGGCACGGGAAGCACAGTCGGCGACCGGGTTGCCCGGCGGCATCGCGATCCCGCACTGCCGTTCTCCGTACGTCGAGACCGCCACCATCGGATTTGCGCGACTCTCCCCCGCCGTCGACTTCGGCGCTCCGGACGGCCCAGCCGACCTCGCCTTCCTGATCGCCGCCCCGGATTCCGGCGGCGCCGAGCACATGAAGCTGTTGTCAAGTCTGGCAAGAGCGTTGGTCCGCAAGGAGTTCGTCCAGTCGCTGCGCGACGCGAACTCGGCCGCCGAGGTCGTCGAGCTGGTCGAGGGCGTCGTGAATCCGGCACCGGCCACCGACGCGCCCAAGGCCGCCGCCGCCCCCGCCGCCCCGGTTGGCGAGGCGAAGGCCAGGTCCCTGGTCGCCGTCACCGCCTGCCCCACCGGCATCGCCCACACCTACATGGCGGCCGACTCACTCGCGCTGGCGGGCAAGGAAGCCGGCATCACCGTGCACGTCGAGACCCAGGGCTCGTCGGGCAGCACCCCGCTGGCCCCGGAGGTCATCGCCGCCGCCGACGCCGTCATCTTCGCCACCGACGTCGGCGTCAAGGACAGAGGCCGCTTCGCGGGCAAGCCCGTCATCGAATCCGGCGTCAAGCGTGCCATCAACGAGCCGGCCAAGATGGTGTCCGAAGCACTCGCTGCCGCAACGGATCCGAACTCTGCGAAGGTGCAGGGGACCGCGGGCGGAGGCGCCGCGTCCTCCGGCGCCGGGGCCGCAGGCGGCATCGGGTGGGGCACCCGCACCCGGCAGATCCTGCTCACCGGCGTGAGCTACATGATTCCGTTCGTCGCCGCGGGCGGGCTGCTGATCGCACTCGGATTCCTGTTCGCCGGCTACGAGATTGCAAACAAGCCCGAAGGCGGCACAACGTCGTACGGCAACATGTACGCGCTCAGCAACTCGCT
>NZ_JBEVLO010000524.1:0-6685 GCF_040509115.1 Mycobacterium sp.
GTGGCGGCGCCCTCGGAATCCGCGGTCACGGTCACCGACTCCGGACGGAGCATGGCAGTGCCCGACCCCGACGTGATCGAACCGTCCAGCGCGGGCAGTTCCGCGCCGAGCAGATGCGCGCGGCCGGACGAGACTTCAGCTGCCACTTGGTTGTTCAGGCCTACGAACTCCGCAACGAACGGCGACGCCGGGTTGGCGTAGACGTCGGCGGGCGCCGCGAGCTGCTCGAGGCGGCCCTGGCTCATCACGCCGACCCGGTCGGCGACGGCGAGCGCCTCCTCCTGATCGTGGGTGACGAACAGCGTCGTCGTGCCGACCTCCAGCTGGACACGGCGGATCTCGTCACGGAGCTGGGTACGCACCTTGGCGTCCAGCGCCGAGAGAGGCTCGTCGAGGAGCAGCACCCTCGGCTGGATGGCCAACGCACGGGCCAGCGCGACGCGCTGCTGCTGGCCACCCGACATCTCCGACGCGTACTTGTCGGCGTGCGCGGACAGCCCGACGAGGTCGAGCATGTCCGCGGCCCTGGTGCCACGCTCACCCTTGCCCCTGCCGCGCATCTTCAGTCCGAACTCGACGTTCTCCAGGGCCGTCAGATGCGGAAAGAGGCTGTACGCCTGGAAGACCATGCCCATGTCGCGCTTGTTGGCAGGCACCGAGGTGAGGTCTCGGCCGTCGACGGTGACCGAGCCCGAGGTCGCCTGATCGAGGCCGGCGAGGATCCGCAGCGCCGTGGTCTTGCCGCACCCCGACGGGCCGAGCAGCGCGACGAACTCGCCCGGCTCGATCTTCAGGTTCAGGCCGTCGAGCGCCTTGACCGTCCCGTAGGTACGGGTGAGGTCGGTCAGCTCGACGCTGACGCCCGAGCTCGGGTTGGGGGTGGCTGGACTCATTGCTCGTCTCCCGCTCGCTCCGGTCCTTACTGCTTCGCTGCCACTCATGCGTGCCGTCTCCGTCGGGTTACCAGTGAAAGTGCAAGCAGCAGAACGAATCCGAAGATCAGGGTAGCCAACGACGCGGCGACGGACGTGGGTCCGTCGGTCTTGCCGATGGCCACGATCTGGACGGGCAGCGTCTGGAAGCCGGACAACGAGGCGATCGTGTACTCGCCGAGCACGACCGCCACCGAGATGAACGCGGCCGACAGGATTCCCGACCAGATGTTGGGCACGATCACGCGTCCGATCGTCACCAGCCAGCTGGCGCCCAGTGAGCGCGCCGCTTCCGCGAGCGTCTCGAGGTCGATCGCCGACAGCGCCGCGTCGATGGCCCGGTACGCGAACGGCAGCACGATCACGACGTAGACGAAGGTCAACGTCAGAGCCGATTCGCCGAGCAGGTACGTCACCCACAGATAGACGTTCTTCAGGCCGACGACGACCACCAACGCGGGGATGGTCAGCGGTAGCAGACAGAGGAATTCGACCAGGCCCTTGGCCCACGGGGCGCGCAGCCGAACCCAGATCATCGTGGGCACCAACAGGATCAGCATGACCACCACGGTCAGCACCGCCAGCAGCAGCGAGGTGATGATCGATTGGTAGAGCGCCTCGTCGGTGACCAGTCCCGCCCACGCCTTCAGCGTGCGACCGCCCTGCAGCAGGTTGCGGGTGGAGAAGTCCGCCATCGCATAGAGCGGGAACAGGAAGAACGCGGCAAAGGCGACCCACAGTGCGGCCCTGGCGACTCGGGTGGTCATCGCAGCCACCCCGACGTGCGACGGATCAGTGCGCTGTAGGCGGCCATCACCAGCGCGACGACCACGATCATCTCCAGGGCCAGCGCGTAGGCGAAGCCCGCCTGGCCCAGCACCACTTCGCTGACCAATGCGGAGCGGATCAGCAGCGGGATGATGGGGCTGCCCTGACTCACCAGCGCCGCCGCGGTGGCGTAGGCGGCGAAGGCATTGGCGAACAACAGGAGTGCGGAGCCGAGGAATGCGGGCGTGAGGAGCGGGATGGCCACCGCCCGCCAGTACTGCCAGGTCGATGCGCCGAGGCTGACCGCCGCCTCGCGCCACTGCTCGCGCAGCCCCTCCAGCGCGGGCAGGAAGACGATGACCATCAGCGGAATCTGGAAGTAGGTGTACACCAGCACCAGTCCGGGCAGCCCGTACAACCAACCGGAGCCTGCGAGATTCCAGCCGAAGTACTCCTGCACCCACAACGTCAGCACGCCGTTGAGGCCGATCGTGGCGAGAAACGCGAAAGCCAGTGCGACACCACCGAACTGGGCTAGCACGCTGCACAGCGACAGCACGGTGCGTCGGATCATCGAGGTGGCGGGCCTCGACACGATCAGCCAGGCCAGGACCGCGCCGAGCAGCGCTCCGAGCAAAGCGGTGCTGGCCGAAAGGAACACGCTACGACCCAACGCGGCGAGTGCCGTCTCCGAGAACAGCGCCGCGACGCGGTCGAGGGAGAACCGTCCCTCGTCGATGACGGCGCTTGCGACGACCGTGATCGTCGGCACGATCAGGAAGATCGTCACGATCGCGAAGAAGGGCAGAAGCGGGAGGGACTCCCGGAGTCGACGCACGGCTCAGCCGATCGCCTTGGCCCAGTTGGCCTCCAGGTACTTGGTGGCTGCCGCGTTCTGGTCGACGGTGACGAACGTCGCCGCCCCATCGACCGGTGGCAGCACCGAGTAGGCCGCCTTGTCGATGGTCCCCTTGGCGACCATGGTGTCGGCACGGACTGGACGGGCGCCGCCCTTCAGGTAGAGGTTCTGCCCTTCGTCGCTGTAGAGGAACTCCTGCCACAGCCGAGCCGCGGCAGGATGCGGCGCGTCCTTGTTGATGGCCTGGAAGTAGTAGCCGGCCACGGCGGCGTTGGGCGGGATGACCACCTTCCACGACGGCAGCTTCTTGGTCTCGGCGACGTTGAGGTAGTCCCAGTCGATGACGACCGGCGTCTGGCCGGACTCGATGGTCGCGGGCGTGGGGTCGATCGGCAGGAAGTTGCCCGCCTCCTTGAGCTTCCGGAAGAACTCGACGCCGGGCGCGATGTCGTCGGGCGAGCCGCCCTGCGAGACCGCCACCATCATCACGCCGGAGAACGCCGCGCCGGCCTGGGTCGGATCGCCGTTGAGGGCGACCTTGCCCTGGAACTCGGGCTTGAGCAGGTCCTCGACGCCTGCGATCGCGGGCACCTTGCCCGCGTCGTATCCGATGGACATGTAGCCGCCGTAGTCGTTCACCCAGGCGCCGTCGGGATCCTTGAAGTCCTCGGAGATGTCGCCGAACGTCTCGACCTTGTACGGCGCGTACATCGCGGTGTTGGCCAGCGCCACCGACTGGCCGAGGTCGAAGACGTCGGGCGCGGTGGACTTGCCCTTCTGCTGGGTCGCGGCGTTGATCTCCTCCTGGCTGGCGGCGTCGGGCTGTGCCGAGTTGACCTTGATGCCGTACTTGTCGCCGAAGGCCGTGATGATGGCGCCGTAGTTGGCCCAGTCCGGCGGCAGCGCGATCACGTTGAGTTCGCCCTCGGCCTTGGCGGCCTCCACGAGCTTGTCGAGACCGCCGAAGTCCTGCGCCGAGGTCGCCTCACTCGCCTTCACGCCTGACTCCGTCGATGCGCCCTGGTCCTTGGACTCCGGAGGCGCGCAAGCGGTCAGACCCCCTGCGACGAGGAGCATGACACTGGCGATCGCGGTGAGCCGATTTTTCTGCATTGCCGAACCTTCTTATGGACGGGATGCGTGACGGTGACGCAGAAGTGTCTGCGACGGGTCGCGCCAGTGAACGAACCAACCTCGAGGCGGAACCTTACAACTCGCGCCAGGTTCACGCGGTATGCAAGGGAATCTTCGACTCGCCGGGCGAGTTGGGTGCCCGGATGCACGTTTGTGCTGGTAGCCGCCTAGCATCAGGGAGTGGCCGAGAAGGAATCCTCGGGTGAAGCCAAAGTCGATGCTCCCGTCGATGAACTAGTCGACGCGGATACCTCGGCAGTTGCGGCGCCCGGCGCGGACGACGAATCGGGCGCGGCCGACGACTTCGGCTACTTGTTGGACGCCCCCGAGCGCGCCTCTGGTGCTGGTGACACAGGGGACCTACCGCGAGACCACGAGACGGATTTCGTCGACGCGCCGGGCTGGGACGACCTCGGCGATCCGACGCATCCATTCGACGCGTTCAACGAGAACAACTGGACTTTCAGGCCCGCCCCGACGCCATGGCACCAGACCGGGCAGGCCAGGGTGGCCCTCACCGCCGTGTCGATCGCGGTGGTCGCGCTCGTCGTGTCGGTGATGCTGCTGCTGTTCCGCGGTTCGTCCGAGGACGCGGTGCCAACGGGCGATTCGTCGTCGACTCCGACGACGGCCACCACGAGCACGACGACGACGGTCGGCACCAGCGCCGTCGAGCCGCCACCACCACCTCCACCGCCGCCACCCCCGCCGCCCCCACCACCGACTGCATCGGAGGTGGACAGGGCGCCGGTCGTGGTGCGGCCGCGGCCCACCAAGAAGCCGGAGATCAACGTGACCAGGTCGCCGATGAGCGTGCGACCGCAAATGCCGGGCCGACAGTAGGACGGGTGACGGTGCTTGACTCGGACGTTCCGGAAGTCTTCGCGAACGCACCCGTCGCGGTGCTCTCGACGGTGTCCGCCGACGGCGTTCCGCACGTCGTACCCATCGTGTTCGCGCTCGCCGGTGGGGTGCTCTACACGGCCGTCGACGCCAAGCGAAAGTCGACTCACCGACTGCGGCGGTTGGCCAACATCGCGGCCAACCCGAGAGTCAGCCTGCTGGTGGACCACTACGACGCCGACTGGGCGCAGCTGTGGTGGGTCCGCGCCGATGGCACGGCGACCGTCCATCAGAGCGGCGAGGCGATGGCCATCGGTTATGCGGCGCTGCGGCGCAAGTATTCGCAGTATGAGCGCGTCGCGTTGGACGGGCCGGTCGTCACGGTGCACGTGACGCACTGGACGTCCTGGCACGCGTGAACGAAGGGGGGAACGCCTTGTCGCATCGCATCATTCAGTGGGGCACGGGCGCGGTGGGCAGGGAGGTCCTGGCAACCGTTCTCGATCCCCGAAGTGGGCTCGAATTGGTTGGTGTGAAGGTCTATTCCGACGACAAGGACGGGGTCGACGCGGGTACGCTGCTTGGCCGTGACCCCGTGGGCGTCACGGCGACGACCGACGTCGAACGGATCCTGGCGCTCGACGCGGATTGCGTCGTCTACACCCCCCGGCTGACGTCGGTCGGTGAGGTGTGCTCGATCCTGGCGAGCGGCAAGAACGTCGTCACCACGGCATTTTTGTTCCACCCCAACCGGATTCGGCTTCGCGATCGCGACCGTGTGCTCGCCGCCTGCCTCGCGGGCGGAACCAGCGTGCACGGGTGCGGGCTGAATCCTGGCAACCTGTCGGGCACCTTGCCGCTGGCGCTGTCGGGGATGAGCCGGACCATCGACAGGCTGACTCTGCAGGAGCGGGCCGACTGGTCGGTGTACGACAGCACCGCAATCACGTTCGACAACATGCGATTTGGCGCTCCGATCGACGAGATCAGTGCCACCGCAAACGACTTCCTGGCGTTCAATAGCGCGATCTTCACCGAGCAGGTGTGGCTACTGGCCGACGCACTGCACGCGGGGATCGACGAGGTGACCGCAACGGTCGACGCCGTGGCCGCCGAACGCGATCACGAGATCTTCGACCACGTGCTCCGCGCCGGAACCACTGCGGGACAACGGTGGAACTGGGTGGGACGGCGCGACGGTCGACCGCTGGTCGAGATCGAGGCGTTGTGGACGGTCGGCAACGAATATCCCACGCACTGGCCCAAGCCGCGGCACGGGTGGACGCTGACCATCGAGGGCGACCCGTCGATGCGCGCGCACTTCCTGTCGCTGGCGAGCTTCGAGCGTGACGCGTCGATGCTGGAGCACGTGAACTCCGCCAACGTCGCGACGGCAATGCAGATTCTGAACGCGGTGCCCGCGGTGTGCGCGGCGCCGCCCGGGTTTGCGACGACGGCGACCCTGCCGCAGGTGCACAGCATCATCGGCTTCGGCAACTAGGCGATTTGGGCGCGGAAACGTTCGTTGAGCGAACGCGACCGCGCCCAAATCACGGGTTTAGAGCAGGCCGAGGAGTTGGAGGTCGGTGATGTATTTGGTGATGATGGGTGTGGTGATGTGGGGGATGTCCTTGTCGGGGCCGATTTTGGCGTCTTGGACGGCGGTGCGGAACCGGTCGGTGGGGGCGATCGACCCGTTGACCGGGTGTTCGGGTGACTGGTAGTTGTGGAGCAGGGGCAGCAGGGAGGCGTTGCGCTGCTTGTCCGGCAAGCTGCGCAGTGTCGTCTCGAAGCGCTGTAGCCAGTCGCCGTAGTCGTCGATGCGGCGGATTGGGTATCCGGCTTCGATCAACCAGTCGACGAAGGTGTCCATGCCGATGCCGTCGTCGTAGGGGTTCATCACGTGGAACGTCTCGAACCCGCTCTCAACGTTGGCGCCGATCGTCGAGATCGCCTCGGCGATGAACTCGACGGGCAACCCGTCGTAGTGCGCCCGCTGGCGACCGCCGTCGGGGCCCAGCTGGTAGAACGATTGCGGCGCAACGCCGGTGGCTACCAGGCTCAGCATCATGCGGGTGAACATGTCGGGCAGGTTGAGTTGGCCGGCGTAGGTGGTGTCGGCCAGGATCATGTCGCAGCGGAACACCGA
>NZ_JBEVLO010000525.1:0-20654 GCF_040509115.1 Mycobacterium sp.
CGATCAACCGTTCCAGGATGCGTCGAATCGCCTGGTCACTGCTTCGGCACCCGGTCCGCAGCCGTGAGTTCCCCGCCAAGCACGAGCGCCTGGTCACCAGCGCGGAGCTGCTGCGCTACGGCTACTGAGCCTGTGCTCGGCACCACGGTCGCACCCCGGCGATTGTTTGCTTAGCGGCCATATCTACTTCGCCGTCAGTTAATGGGCTGCCTTGCGCAGTCGTAAGTCGCTTCGACCTCGGCTCCGTGGTCGATCACCTCGAAGTCCTCGACCGCCACGCCACTGAACGATTGCGCATCGATGCCGAGGTCGGCCCACTTCGCCGAGCTGGTTCGATCGTCGGCGAACGTCAGCGCGATTTCGCCACCGTCGGACAGATACATCCCGTACTTCTTCAGCGCCGCGATGACCACCTTCTGCGGGTCGGTGAACGCCGAATCGTCGAAGTCCGGGCGCAGCCGAAGGTTCACCCCGTACGGCGGCGCGTCCGCGTCGTCGTTGGTCGGCCCGCCCGCATGCGTCGCGGGCGGCACGTAGACGCCTTCCTTCATCCGGTCGTTCGGGAGGATGAACCGCACCGCATGGGCGACCTCGCCCGCGGCGACCTCGTCGGCGGTGGGCGTCAGCGCCGCGATCGGAAAGCCCGCGGCGTCGGCGCTGGTGCATTGAGCGCCGCGCAAGGTGTCCGGGTAACTCGCGTCGAGATCCCAGGTGAACAGGCCAAGCGCGGTCATCTCGTCGCCCACCCGATTGGCCTGATACAGCTCGTAGAGTCGACGCCCCTCGGTGTCGGCCACCAGCAGATGACAGTCACCCTGGCCCTCGGTCGCGCCGGAGACGTCGCACGTCAGGTCGGAGGAGCCCTCGACGTTGGCGCCGGCGGGGACCGGCATGTCGGCGGGAACGGCCTCGCAGTCAGGGCCGCCGTAGCAGTAGCCGTCGATCCCGACCACCGACATTCGTGGCGTGCCGGAATCTGCCGTGAACACCGGGATCTGGAAGTCGACCTGGAAGACGTTGCCGTTGCCCCAGCCTCCCGCGCCTGCCAGCGCGGCGAGTATCGCATCACTGTGGGTCGACGCCACCGCTTCCGAGACGTCGGTGGTCCACGGCTGCGATCCCGCGAACAGTCCGCTCGCCGGTGCCGCGGCTGTAGCGTTGGGTGGCGGCTTGGCGCCCGTCCTCGCCGTTTCGCCTTGGCCGCTGCACGAGGCGATCAGCACGGCGACGACGCCGAGCGCGAGAATGGACCGGTGCGTCACGAGGGATGACGCTAGCGCCGGATCGCTACCGACAAATCGGGTGTTTCCCTTGGTTCGCCGTCATGCGTTGAGCAGCTCGCGGCGTCTGGCCTCTCCCGTCTCGGCGTCGAAGAAGTAGGTCCGTTCGGGCGGCATGGCCAGACCGACACGCGTCCCCGACTCCAGCACCGTTCCCGCGGGCGCCTGGACGATCACGCGGGTGTCACCGACCAGCGCGGTGACCAGCGCGTGGCTCCCAAGGGGCTCGACGAAGTCGACGCGGGCGGCCAGCATGCCGTCGACCTGCGTGGTGTGCAATTGCAGATGCTCGGGACGCACTCCCACCGTGACCGGGCCGTCCGGCGAGCGGAGCGACGGGGTGTGAATCGGCGCCGCCGGACCCGCGGCATCGTCGACGTGCAGCACGCCGTCGCGGACCATGCCGGGCACCAGGTTCATGGGCGGGCTGCCCATGAACGCTGCAACGAACGTATTGGCGGGCCGGTTGTAGATGTCGTCGGTGGTGCCGATCTGCTGAACCTCGCCGTTGGACATCACGCAGAGCCGGTCGCCGAGCGTCATCGCCTCGACCTGATCGTGGGTGACGTAGATGGACGTGACGGGGACCTCCCGGTGCAGCCGCTTGAGATCACCGCGCACCTGGTTGCGCAGCTTCGCGTCGAGGTTGGACAGTGGCTCGTCGAGCAGGAACGCCTGCGGCTTGCGCACCAACGCCCGCCCCATCGCGACCCGTTGGCGTTGCCCGCCCGACAGCTGACCCGGTTTGCGGTCCAACAGTGCCTCGATCTGCAACAGCTCGGCCGTCTCTTGGACCCGTCGCTGCACCTCGGCGCGCGGGGTGCGACGCTGCCGAAGCCCGTACGCCAGATTGCGGTACACGGTCATGTGCGGATACAGCGCGTAGTTCTGAAACACCATCGCGATGTCGCGCTGCCCGGGGGCCAACCCGTTGACCACCGCCCCGCCGATCCTGATCTCGCCCGACGTCGGCTTGTCGAGGCCGGCAAGCAGGCGCAGCGCGGTGCTCTTGCCACACCCCGAGGGCCCGACGAGGATCAGGAACTCCCCGTCCGCCACGGTGAGATTGAGGTTCTTGAGCGCGACGGTGTCTTCTCCGCGGCCGCCTCGATACCGCCGCACCACATCCCGGAACTCGACTTCTGCCAATGTCTTTCCCCCTCAGCCCTTGATTCCGGTACTGGCGACCGATTGGACGAAGTACTTCTGCGCACCGAGGAACACCAGCAGCATCGGCAGCAGACTCATTACGTTGGCCGCCATGAGCAGCGGCCACTTCACGCGGTGTGCACCCTGGAAGTAGCTGAGCCCCAACGGGATCGTCATCTGGTCCTGGGACGTGATGACGATCAGTGGCCACAGGAAGTCATTCCACGACGTGAGGACGGTCAACGCCGCAAGCGTCGCCATGGCGGGCAGTGACAGCGGAAGCACGATCTTGAACAGCACGCCCAGCCGTGACGTTCCGTCGACCCGGGCCGCTTCCTCCAACTCGACCGGAACGGTCTGGAAGAACTGGCGCAGGAAGAAGATCCCGAACGCCGTCGCCAGGTTGGGCAGCATCAGCGCGCCGATGTGGTCGATCCCAAGGCCCGCCCACACGTTGTCGCCGAACCACTTGACGATCAGGAACACCGGAATCATCGTGACCTGGAACGGCACCATGAGAGTCGCCATCAACGCGACGAAAAGCGCTCCGCGACCGAGGAATCGGATGCGGGCGAACGCGTAGCCGGCCAGGCTGCACACGACCAGATTGCTGATCAGCACCACCAGCGTGACCAGCGTGCTGTTGACGAAGAAGTGGCCGAACGGCGCCGCGTTCCACGCCTCGGCGTAGTTCCCCCACTGCGGGCTCTCTGGGAAGAGTACCGGCGGGAAGTGGTTGGTCTCCCCCTCGGTCTCCAGGGACGTGACGAGCATCCACAACAGCGGCACGACCAACAGGAACGTCATCGGGATGAGGACCAGATGCCACGGGCTGAACGGCAGTCTCAGCCGGAATCGACGCGGCGAAGATCCAGTGTGCGGCGCAGGTGTTTCGGTGACGGGTAGCTCCGTTGTGGTCATCAGTCGAGCACGTGCTTCCTCGCCAGCCGGAACTGAACGGCGGTGATCACCAGGATGACGACGAACAGCGCGTAGGCCATCGCGGCGGCGTACCCGGCATCGAAGTGCACGAAGGCGCGATCCCACAGGTAGTAGACGATGACGGTGGTCGCGCGCAGTGGACCACCGCGCGTGGTGGCGTACACCTCGTCGAAGAGTTGCAGTGCGTTGATCGTCAGCCAGACCACCAGGAACAGATTCGCCGGACCGAGCAGCGGCACCGTGATGGTGCGGAACCGGGTGAATGCGCTCGCCCCGTCGATCGCCGCGGCCTCGTGCAACTCTGCTGGAACCCCTTGCAGTGCAGCGAGATAGACGATCACCGCGAAGCCCGTCCACCCCCAGATCGTCATCGCGACGATCACGAACAACGCCTGCGACGGGGAGGCCAGAAACGGCTGCGACGGTAACCCGACGGCGTTGAGGCCCGCGTTGACCAAGCCATAGTCGCGGTCGGTCAACCACAGGAAGATGATCCCCTGGGAGATGGTCGAGACCGCCATCGTGATGTAGGCCGCGGTGCGGTACACCGAGATGAAGCGCAGCGAGCGGTTCATCGCCGCCGCGACCAGCAGACCGACCAGCATCGTTCCCGGCACGAACAGCACGGTGTAGACGATGGTGTGCTTGATGGCCTCGACGAAGACTGGGTCATCGGCCAGTTTCCGGTAGTTCTCCAGGCCGACCCATGGCGTTTCCGGCGTGAGCAGATCGGACTGCTGGAAGGACAGCCGCAGCGACATCAGCACCGGCAGCAACCCGAAGATGCCGATCAGTACCGCCGCGGGCGTGGCCAGCGCCCAGCCGGCGACGCCGTCGCTGCGACCCACCCGACCGAGGAGCGACATCCGGTTACTTCTCGGCCAACGCCGCGTCCGCGGCCTGCGCAGCCGAGTTCAGTGCGTCGGCAGGCTGCTCCTTGCCAAGCATGACGGACACGATTGCCTGGCCCAACGCCTCGGACACGTCGGGGTATTGCTCGACGGTGGGCCTGACCTTCTTCACGTTGGTCAGGTTCTGCACGAATACCGCTGTGCCGGGGACATTCTCGTTGAGCGTGTCGAGGACGGTCTGGTCCTCGCCCACCGACGTGCGAATCGGCAGATCACCGGTGCCCAGCGAGAACGCCTTGACCTGTTCGGGAGCCGAGAGCCATTTGACGAAGTCGATCGCCGCCTTCTTCTTGGCGTCACCGTTGTCGAAGACCACCCAGTTGTCCGGACCCGCGATCGTTTGGTGGCCACCAGACGATCCGGCGAACGTGGGCATCACCTGGACGCCATAGTCGATGTCGGGCAGCTGGCTGAGATCCCACGGGCCGGTGATCAGCATCGCGACCTTGCCGCTGTTCATCAGCTTCGGGCCGTTCTCGTTGGTGGTGTCGAGGTAGAGCGACTTGTCGGTGACCGCCATTTGTTGCAGCACGGTCAGTGCCTTGACACCGGCCTCGGAGTTGAACGCGGTGCGTGCGTCGTCCTGCGTCAGGATGTCCCCGCCGGCCTCCCAGAGCATCGGAAGGTAGTGCCAGACGGTGTCCTCGCTACCGTCGGCGGGGATGAGCCAGCCGTATTGTCCCTTGGCCGGATCGGTCAGCTTGGCCGCCGCTGCGCGGAAGTCGTCCCAGGTCCAGTCCGGGGTGGGCGGCGCGACACCGGCCTCGGCGAACAACTTCTCGTTGTAGACGATCGCGAGATTGTCCACCAGGGCTGGCACGCCAACGACCTTGTCACCGACGGTGGCGGCGTCGCGCTCAGCCTGATAGAAGTCGTCCCACTTCCAATCTGGTTGGGACACTTCCTCGGCCATGTCGACGACCTGCGGGATCTGGGCGATGTTCGGGGACCACGACCCGAACATGTACGCGACGTCGGGTGCGCTGCCGCCGCGCACCGCGGTCAGCACCTTCTGCAGCACCAGGTCGTTGCTGGAGTACAGGTCGGTGACCTTGACGTCGGGATGTTCCTTGTTGTACTGCGCGATCAGGCCCTTGAACACCTCGCCCTCGGTGTCCTGATAGCCGTGCCACACCGCGATCTCGGTTGGTCCCGACGGTGCCGAGCCACCACCGCCGCACGCGCTGAGGACGAAGGCGAGGACGGCGGCCAATGCGATGCAGAGGCGGGATCGAATCATTTGGGGCACTCCTTGTTCGGATCTCATGGCGTGAGCGTGGTTCGGAGCGGTTCTGGCAGAAGGCCACCGTGAGCGACGGTCAGTTCGTCGCACAGTTCCCAGATCTGGTCGACGGTGAGCGTGGCGGCGGTGTTGGGATCCACCATCGCCGCCGCCCGAACCAACCGTGGATCGCCGTCGACGGCGGCGCGGACCGCGAGTTCGACGGGGCCGAGGAAGCTGCGGTTGAGCGCAGCGCACTGCGGCGGAAGGTCGCCGACCATGGTCGGGTGGGCACCGAGGGCGTCGAGCACCGTCGGCACTTCGACGGCGACGCCGTTGGGCAGGTTGGTGATCAGTCCGTCGTTGACGACGTTGGCGGAGATGACGCGAACGGTCCCGGTCTCCAGCGAGTGGATCACCTGCGGGGCGTACTCGGTGGCCTCGGCATCGATGGCCAGGGTCTCGGCGTTGGCCAACTGCGCTCGGACACTTGCGTACTCGGCGAGGTTGTCCTGGCTGATCGACACGTACTCGCCGACGTTGAGGCGGAGCCGGTCGATCTCGCCGGGATGGCGCAGGTACCACGGCACGTACTCACTGCTGTGCTCGCTGGTCTCGGTGGGGTAGTAGCCAAGGCGGCGGTACATGTCGACGCGCACCCGCCTGCGCAGCTCGGGATCCGCGGCGATGCGCTGGTCGAGCAGCGGGTACAGGTCCTGGCCGCCGCGCTCCCACCGCAGCACCCACGCCTGGTGATTGACTCCCGCCGACCAGTACGACACCTCGTCGAACGGCACGTCGACGAGCTCGCACAGGCCAACCATCGTCCAGTACACGGAGTGGCACAGGCCGAGCACCTTCAATTCCGGTGCGACGTGTCGTAGGAACGTCACGTTCATCGCCATCGGGTTGGTGTAGTTCAGCAGCCAGGCGTCGGGGCACACCTCGGTCATGTCCTTGGCGATGGCCGCCAACGCGGGGAACGTTCGGAGCCCACGGAAGATCCCGCCGATACCGATCGTGTCGCCGATGGTCTGATGCACGCCGAAGCGTTCGGGGATCTCGAAGTCACGCACCGTGGCCTCGTGCATGCCGACCTGGATGACGTTGATGACGTAGTTGGCGCCCTCGAGTGCCCTTCGGCGGTCGGCGGTGGCCACCACCTCGGGTTCGGCACCCGCCTCCCGTGCGGTGGCGCGGGCGATCGCCTCGGCCGTCTCCAGCCGTTCGGCATCGATGTCGTGCAGGACGACGCGGACCGAACCGAGTTCCGGGAAGGAGAAGATGTCGCCGAGCAGTTCGCGGGTGAACACCACGCTGCCCGCCCCGACGATGACGATCGTCGGCTTCACTTGGTGCTCTTGGACTTCGAGGGGACGGGTTCGAGCACTGCGTCGGTCAGTGCCTCACCACGCTTCTCGTCGCTGTAGACCATCAACGTCGAGCCGACGAGGGCCAGCACGATGCCGATGGCGCCGTACGGGCTCGGCAAGGTCTGGTAGGCGATCAGCGACACGACGATCGTCAGGGCCGGTGCCAGCGCGTTGGTGGTCGGTGCAACGATGGAGGCCTTGCCACGGCTGAGTGCCATCACCAGGAACAATGCCCCGACGGCGTTGAGCAGCTGGGTGCCGGCCGTCAATGCCGGTGCTTGCCATGGGAAGTCGAGCGGGATTCCGCCGAGCGAGATCAGCGCGACGGGAATCAGCAGCAGTCCACTGATCGCCATCCACCCGAACGTGGTGGCGTCGTTGACACCGATCGTCGCGGTCTTGCGCATGAAGTAGGCCTGCACGCCCCACGCCACGCAGATCAGGACCGCCAGCGGCAACCACGGCCCCGATGACCCGTCGGAGTCGGCACTGGTGATGCTGAACAGTACGATCGCGGCGAGCGCGGCGACCAGGCCGACGATCGCCAGGCCCGAAACCCGTTCGCGCAGAAGCACCATCGCCATCACCACGGTGATCGCGGGTGAGATGGAGACGATCGGGAAGATGAGGTACGCCGGACCCATCGTCAACGCCTGGAAGAGCAGAAGCTGACCACCGGCGCCGGTCAGCCCGATGAGCAGGCCGTACATCGCCGCCTTCGGTCGCCGGTCGAAGCGCTGGCCGCGCAGTGCGAAGGCCGCCGGGATGATCATCGTCAGCGCCCAGATGCAATAGATCATCTCGTCGGGATAGCCGTACTTCGTTGCGGGCAGCGCCGAGAACGCCCCCCACACCCCCCAGAACAGGATGAGCAGTGCTGCGTAGAAGATCCAGCTGCGGGTCTGGCCCGCGGTGGTCTTGTCGGTCATGACGTCTTCACCTCTTCGGAACGTGGTTGGGCGTTGGCGAGTTGACGGATGGACTCCGAACTCAGGGGTCGGCCGTCGACCTTGGCGGCATAGAGGGCGGCGCCCGCGGCGGGATCGAGCACCGGCCGTCGCACGTCGTACTTCGCAGGCAGCGCCTGCAGCGCGGCCAGGAACGCCTCGCGGAAGCCGCGGTCGGAGAACATTCCGCCCGAGTACGACACCGGAACCGGCTCGTCGGTGAAACCGAGTCGGACTCTGGTGGTTTCGACGAGGGCCACCAGTTCGTCCGTGGCCGACGCCAGGATCCGGGTGGCCACGGGGTCGTGCTGGCGGGCGGCCTCGCAGACGGTGGTCGCCAGCGCGGCGATGGAGCTGCGGTTGCCGCCCCACGTGTCGATGACGAGGCTGACGACGTCGAGGTCACCGGCGAGCTGCAGTCGGTCCCTCAGAAGGTCGTGCAGAGCGCTGCGGTCCATTCGGCCGTCACTCATCCTGCTGAACGCGTTCAACCCTTGCGTAGCAACCCAATACGCCGAACCCTCGTCACCGAACAGTTCACCCCAGCCGCCGACGCGATGGCCGGTGCCCCGGCGTTCGCCGTAGGTCATCGATCCGGTGCCGCTGATGACGTTGATGCCGTCCTCGCAGGCCAGCGATCCCGCCCACCCGCACACCATGTCGTTGTCGCAGCGGTAGCGGTCGTGGCCGAGCACGTGGGCTCCGACGGCGTCGAGTCTGGCGATGTCACCGCTGGCCTCGCCGTAGCCGGGGATGCCGAAGAACGCCCGGTCGATCCCGGAGCCGTCGATGCCTGCCTGCTGGCAGATGTCGTCGATGCCCTGTGCCAGAACGCGTTCGACGACCTCGAAGCCGTCATGGCCTGGCGTATCTTGCTGGGTGGCGGCGTTGAAGTAGTAGGACGTGGGCGCGGTGGCCCTGGCCAGGACGTGGCCGTCCGAATCGATGAGCGCAAACGCGGTCTTCGAGCCTCCGCCGTCGACACCGAGATATCTAGCCACGTGCCTCACCTGCGTTCATCGGGTAGATCGTGACGCCCTTGACGACGCGGCTCACCTCGCCGGAGGGGAACGGGTTGTCCGGCGTCTTGCGGTACTCCAACGAGGTGAACAGCGCGACATACTGTGCGAACACCAGATAGGGCAGCGCGACGAGGGCATCGCCGAGGCCGTCGAGGCCGGGAACCACGACGGCCGGGCCAAGCGCTGCCGGGATCGGCGCGGTGCTGATCACCGTGACGGCGTCCTGCCCGAGTTGAGCGCGGATCTCGGCGACGATGTCGAGGTCGTAGCGCCGGGTGTGGGGATCGGTCGAGACGTACACCACGACGAGGGTGTCCGCGTCGAGCACCGACTTGGGTCCGTGCCGGAAACCCAGCGGAGAGTCGAAGTACGTCACCACCTCACCGGCGGTGAGTTCCAGTAGCTTCAAGGCGGATTCACGGGCGAGCCCCTCCAGCGGCCCACTGCCGAGGTACACGAAGCGCTGCTTCTTGGTCTGGGCGATGGCGCGGATGTCGGCCTGCGAATCCACGACGTGCTGGGCGGCCGTGGCGAGGGCGTCGGCGTCGCTGGGCCGGGCCGGGCCGAGCAGCAGCAGCGCCGTCAACAGCATCGAGGTGAGGCTCGACGTCATCGCAAAACCGACGTCGTTGGTGCGCTCGGGCATGAAGACGACGAGGGAGTTCGCGCGACCCTGATGCGCGCGACCCAGTTCGCCGTCGCGGTCACACGTGAGGATGAGATGCCAGACGTCGTCGACGAGTTCGTCGGCAAGCGCGGTGGTCGCCAGGCTTTCCGGGCTGTTGCCCGAGCGTCCGAACGACACCAGCAGGGTGGGGGTTGCGCGTTCCAGGAAGTTCAGCGGACCTGCGACGATGTCGGTCGTCGGAATGGCATCGACGCGGAGGTTCAGATGGCGGCGCAGTGCGGGTGCGGCAATGTCACCCGCGAACGCCGAGCTACCCGCGCCCGTCAGGATGATCCGCAGATCGGGCCGCGCGAGGAGGTCCCCGAGGAAGGCGGTGGCGTCGTCGTCGGTGCGGCCTGCCACCTCGCGCCACGCGTCGGGCTGTTGCCCGATCTCCAGAATCGTTGCGCCGCCGTCTTCTTGGGACGGAGTGCGCGGCGTAGAAGACTTAGTCATCGGCTGCTCCAGTGGCGAGGTTGGTGGTGGTCTGGCAAGCCTGCGCGTAGGGGCGCAGGGCGTCGCGGATCCGGTCGACGACCAGATCCTGCGCGACTGGTTTGAGGAGCCCGGAACGGATCCGGTCGTACTGGCCGGGCAGGAACTGGCTGATCAGAGGTAGCGGAATGCCGGTGCGGTCGAGGTTGGCCAGGAGGGTCTGCCTGGCGGCGTCGACCTCGGGGTCGGCCCAGTAGTAGCGGAGCCGATCGCTGTAGCTGTATCTGCGGGCCGTGCGCTGGGCGCGGGAGTCGCCGTCGTAATAGCCCGCCCAGTACCCGGGCTCGGCCAGCATCCGGCGCTCGATCACCTCGACGAGGTTGGACCGCGACGTCCGCGGCACTAGTTCGGTCTCGATCATCGCCAGTGCGAATAGCGCCTCGCGCATCGCGAACGTCAGTCCAGGACCGACCTTGAGGATGGCCCAGTGGTCTTCCACCAGCTGTCGAAGCCCCTCGGGCCGTTGGTAATCGGTGGAGTGGGCCTCGAAGACCAGGTTGTCCTCGCCGTCGAGGGCGCGGCGCAGTTCGGTCGTCGCCGCACGGTCGTAGTCGATGACGTTGAGGTGGTCGAACTCCACGCCTGGCTGTACCACCAGGGCGATGACGCGCGGCCAGGCAGATGCCAGTCCCTCGTCGGCGAAGGCCCTCTGGTGCGCGGCGATCGTCCGGCGAGCTCGTTCCGGGGGAGTCGGGGTGAGGTGATCCAACGTCTCGTGGGCGCCACCGGGCACCGGCACCTCGGTGCCGATCACGTAGACCGGGCCGTCGGAGCCGATGCGGCGCGCGGTGTCCTCGGCCACCCGCAGCAGCCGCGTCGAGCGGCTCGCCACCACCTCGTCGGGCAGGACGGCGGGATCGTCGGCGCACGACATGCTGCAGTCCAGATGGATCTTGGTGTAGCCGGCCTCGACGTACGCGGCGATCAACACGTCCGCCTTCGCCATGGCCGCACTGGCGGATTCGCGTTGCCAGCGATTGGGGCCAA
The DNA here is from genome assembly GCF_040509115.1 of Mycobacterium sp. GTDB lineage: Bacteria > Actinomycetota > Actinomycetes > Mycobacteriales > Mycobacteriaceae > Mycobacterium. Next base: position 10,996 of record NZ_JBEVLO010000525.1, read on the forward strand.
GGTGGTCGCCGCCGAGGATGACGCGCTCGCGCGGGAACCCGGCGCGGTCCGCGATGTCCCACACCAGATCGCGGAACTGGGCGGGCCGAAGGCCGGTGTAGCCGCCGAACTGGTCGACCTGGTTCGAGGTGGCCTCGATCAGCACGTGACTGCCGTCAGCGGCCGCTTGCACGATGGCCGCCTGCACCACCGTGGGGTGCGCCGAGCACACGGAGTAGATCCCCACCGACTCGCCCGCCCGGTGCCGGGCGATCGTGTCGGCTAGCCCGGTGGCGGGTCGCAAGGTCGGCGTGGCCTGGCTCATCGCGGGATCCGGTCGACCTGTGGGTGTGACGCGGGGAACATTCATCGATCATGAGAAGCTCGCTCAAAGCGCGCAATGCGAATCGACGAAACGATCAGGAAAACTGATCGTCTCCATCGAACGTCCCAAGGAGGGTCAGCGAATGTCGATCAAGCGCACCGACCGGATGCGTGAGGTGCTGTCCCGACTGCGCGACCGCGGGGAGGTCGCGTCCCAGGTGTTGTGCGCCGAACTGCGGGTCTCCGCCGCGACGTTGCGCCGGGACCTCAACGAACTCGAGGAGCAGGGTCTGCTGGTGCGCACCCACGGCGGCGCCAGGGCGCTGGACCCGAGCGGTAGCGAGATCCCCGTGCGGCTGCGTGATCACCGGATGGTGGCCATCAAACGACGGATCGCCCAACGCGCGGCCGCATTGGTGCCCGCGGGCCCGCAGGCGGTTGCCCTCACGGGCGGCGTCACCACCGGCGAGGTGGCCAGAGCGCTCAAGGGCCGCCCGAACATGACCATCGTGACGAACTCCCTGACGATCGCAGCCGACTGCGCCGTCGACGCCCACATGAAGGTGATCGCCACTGGCGGCCTGGTGCGAGCGAATTCCCTTGAGGCCGTTGGCCCGATGTCAGAGCATGCGTTTCAGGTGATCACCGTCGGCACCGCGATCCTCGGCGCCGACGGCATGTCTGCCGAAATCGGCGCAACCACCTTCGACGAGGCCGAGGCGCGCACCGCGATCGCCATGGCGGCCAACGCACAGCGCGTCATCGTCGCCGTCGACGGCTCCAAGATCGGCAAGGTCACGCTCGCAAAGATGGTGCCGCCGAGCCAAATTCACCATCTGGTCACCGACTCGACGGCCAATCACGAACAGCTAGACCGGATCTCGGCAACCGGGGTCCGCGTCCACGTGGTGGAGGTCGACGGAGTCTAGGGCGTGGAGAGCAGCCCCGAATCCCTGATCGCCTCGGCGAGGGGCTCCAGCACTGCGGGATCATACGGCGGCGGCAGGTAGATGATCGCCAGGTCGAGACCCTCTGCGCCGAGCGCGACGCTGTCTTCGACCACCCGCCGGTAGTTGCGGTCCTCGCCGAGCCGGACGTGCGCCGACAGGGTGATCTCCTTCGGGTCGCGGCCGATGTCCTTGCAGCGGGCGGCGAGCACGTCGCGCTTTCGCGCGAACTCCGCAGGCGTGCCGCTGACGAAGTTCCAGTGGTCGGCGTACTTCGCGGTCAAGGGGAGCGTGCGCTTCTCACCGCTGCCCCCGATGCAGATCGGCGGGCGTGGCTGCTGCGGCCCCTTCGGCTCGTTGCGCGCGTCCTTGAGCTGGTAGTACTTGCCATCGAAGGTGGTCGAGTCCTTACTCAGCAGGCTGGTCAACACTTCGCACGCCTCCTCGAAGCGGTCGAAGCGCTCCTTCATGGTGCCGAGCTCGATGCCGTAGGCGCCGGACTCCTCCTCGTTCCAGCCCGCTCCGATGCCGAGCTCGAGGCGACCACGAGAGATCACGTCGAGGGCCGAGGCCATGTTGGCCAGCACCGCGGGGTGGCGGTAATGGATGCCGGTGACCAGCACGCCGACCCTCAGCCGCGTGGTGGCCTGCGCCAGCGCAGTCAGGGTGATCCAGCCCTCCAGACAGGGGCCGGTGGAGTCGGAGAGGATCGGATAGAAGTGATCGAACGTCCAGCCGGACTCGAACACGTCGATGCCGTCGGCGGTCTGCCAGATCGGCAGCAGCTCGTCCCAGGTGGTGTTCTGCGGTGAGGTCTTGAAGGCGAATCGCACTCTTGTCACAGTAGGCCCGGATGCTGGGAGACCGCTGCTGCTCCTCGCGCAGCGCACGATGACTTTCACCACCGGCGCGAGTCTTCACCCACATGATCGACATGACGACCGCGGCAGCCCGTACCGCGAAACTGCTGGACCACGTGCCCGACGACCGGTTGGCGGGGCCGACGCCCTGCGAAAGGCTGAACCTCGGTGAGTTGGTGGCCCACGTCGGTGGGCTCGGGGTGGCCTTCGCCGCGGCGGCCCGCAAGGACTTCGGCGAGCTCACCGGCACCCCTCCAGGGGATGACGGTTACCGACTGGATGCCCACTGGCGGACCCAGTACCCGGTGAATCTGGCAGGCCTTGCCGAGGCCTGGCAGGACGCGTCGGCCTGGGAGGGCATGACCCAGGTCGGTGGCGTCGACCTGCCAGCCGAGGTCTGCGCCATGGTAGGTCTGACCGAGGTGGTGGTGCACGGCTGGGACGTCGCGGTGTCCAGCGGCCAGGACTACGCGGTCGACGACGACGTCGCGGCCGCGTTGCTGCAGCACATGGCCGGCTTCACGGCCAGCGGGCCGGTCGAGGGGCTGTTCGGCCCCGCGGTCGACATCGCCTCTGGCGCCTCGGCATTCGAGCAGACGCTCGCACTCAGCGGTCGCGATCCCGGCTGGCGACCCGCCTAGCCCGGCGCCACCAACGACGTCAGTTCCGAGGCGTCGTCGGACAATTCGACGAGGGTCGTGTCGACGCGCCAGACATCGCGGAACGAACCGATCGGCGACCGAATGGTCCAAAGGTCCACGCACGACGCGAGATCGACTCCCCGCGTGACGAGACCGACGTTCGGGTTGCCCGCCTCGATGACGGCGACACTGCCGTCGGTGCCGAGATACCCGGCGCCGAGATCGTGATCGCAGGCCGAGCCCTGCGTGCCGGTGCGCAGGTCGTACCGCTGCCAGCGCCGCACCATGCCGTCGCCGTGATCTCGGACGAACAGCACGTCGCCGATCAAGCGCGATTCGGACGGCACGTCGCCCTGACCCCGCACGAGCTCCCCGCCGGCCGGCGTGTACCCGGCCCAGCCATCACCGACGAGCCCGACGAGCGGCAGGTCCGCCGACCCGGATCCGATGACGCCCCGAACCCCGTCGCGACCGGTTCGCCTGCCGGAGTCGTCGAAGAACTGCACCTCGGCGGGACCCCGATCGACCGCGACCGCCGCGGCGAAGCCGCCCGGATAGACGACGACGGCCTCTGCCTCGGCGTCCGACGCCACGTCCAACTGGACCACCGAGCCGTCGGCCACCGAGAACACCACCTTGCCGCCCGACGCCCGGTCCTCGGACTGCGACACCACGGTCACCGCCGCCACGTCACGCGTGGTTGCGTACTTCTGGTCGACGGAACCGTCACCCGGCACGAACCAGGTGGTCTCCGCGGTCGCACCGATGCCGAAGACACCCTGTGACGCCGTCTCTGCGACGGCACGGATGCCTACCTGCTGCACCCTCAGCGTCGGCGGCTGGGTGCGCAGGTCGGTGGGGCCGGTGAACGACACCGCACCGCTGCGACCGTCGACGACCCAGGCGGTTCCGCTCCGCACGTCCCCGTCGGCGACGGAGTCACGCAGGCACAGCACGGCGTCGGGGCCGTTGAGGAAGCACTTCGGCTCCGCCCTCCCGGCATCGAGTCGCACCGGGGCGAACAGACGGTCGCCCGTGCGCACGTCAATCCCGACCAACCACCACTGCGTCCCCGTTGGCACAGGACTGCCCGCCACGAAGTAGGCGGAGTCACCGACGTTTCCGACGAATGGACTGGACTCGAACGGTTGCGCGTCGGTCGCGATCCGCGCTCCGTCGGGCAGACCGAGATCGCCGACGCGCGACGTCCACCCAGTGACCGGCGCGACCCGCATCGACGAGGCCAGGACGGTCTGCATCGGTGGCTGCCACGTCGCGCTCGGTTGGGCGCCGTGCGGCCACCAGAGGGCGGCCCCAACCACCGCGACGACCACAACCACCGCGACGGCCCCAACCACCGCACCCGCCACGATCGGCCACCGTCGTCGGCGGGACGCCGAATCACTCACGGTCGTATGCGTAACGCGTGGCGAACAGAAGGGACTTCTCCGAAAGCACCGTCTCTGGCGACGGCAGACCGATCTCACGCTCGAGATAGGCGCGCGTCCAAGAGGGATCGTGGCCCAACCGGTGCATCGCGTCGGCGGTCACCAGGTGTTGCGCGGCGCGCGCCTGGCGATGAGCAAGTCCGCAAATCACGGAGATCTCCTCGCCGAGTTCTGCTTCCGTCATCCGGACCACGTTGGGCGCCAAGTCGACCCGCAGGATCCGGCCGTCCATCAGGACCGTCACCGACACCGTGCCAGTGGGATTCGTCGCGGCGAACAGCATCGTCGACACCTCGTCGGACGCGTCGTCGGCCAGGTAGCCATCGAGTGCGTCGAGGTCCGATCGCTCATCGGGGGCACTGCCAAAGTCGGGGGCGCTGCCAAAGTCGGAGGCGCTGCCAAAGTCGGGACCGATGTCATCGTCGTCCCAGTGATCGTGTTGCGCCCCAAGGTGATCCGTCACGTCGTATGTCCTGGCACCCGGTGTTCAGACCTGGCAGGCGTCGCCGAGGCTGCGCCCCTCGCGGTAGTCGACGTCCTCGTAGTTCGTTGCGGCCGCCACCAGCTTGGTGTCGAGCTCCGTCGACGTCGTATACATCGCGGTGCCTGCGGCCTTGCGCTGGGTTTCGGCGAACGACACGGCGATCCCGGTGGTTGCGCACACGATCCCGTGGCTGCTGACGACGTCGGCGGCGATGTCGCTGGCGGTTCGATTGGCACCGGTGATCAGGTCCGACACCCTGGCGTGCCGCCCCGCGAGGTAGGTGAGGTGCTCCGTGACCACGTCGAGGTTCTGTTCTTGGGCAGTCATGTTCGGGTCTCCGTTCGTGGCTTCGTTCGTGGGCTCCGTCAGTGCTTCCTCCGCGCAAACCTCATCGGCCGGGAGGATCCGAGCCGTACGGAGTGGCAGGCGGGCCCCACACCGGTGGTTCCAGGGGTTCCGGCGGCGTGAACTCCGCATTCGGGTCCAACCGTCCGGGGCGGGTGGTGTCCGCGGTGTCGATCTGCGGGTCGACGAACGTCCCGCACACACCACCGTCGCCCGAGGTGTCCTTGGCGGCGTCCTCGTAGTGGCCGATGTACTCCTTGACGCGCAGCGCGTTCTCGGCGGCGTTCTTGACCAGCACCATCATGGTGGTGTTGGTCGTGGCTAGAGCGGCAGCCGCCGCGGCGGCGTCGGCAACCTGCTTGGCGACGTTGAGCCCTGGCACGGCGTTCATCCACGCGGTCGCCAAGCCGTAGTCGTAGAGGGTCTGCGACGTCTCGTCCAGCGTCTGCCTGGTCCGGCTGACCTGACCGGCCTCGGTGTCGAGGATTCCCGCCAGCGCATCGTCGGCGACCTGGACCTTGGAGACGAGGTCCTTGTGCGACTCGTTGGTCGCGTTGTAGGCCGTCGCCGCCGCTCCATCCCACCGGTCCTCGGCCGCGTTCGTGTAGATGAGCTCCTCGTTGACCGCGGACTCCAACCGGTCGGCGGACTCCCGGTATCCCGTGCCATCCACCGGGTCGTCGAAGCCCGTCGTCGCCCTCTCCGCGTAGATCGCCAACTGCGCGGCGGAGAGGATCGGCGAGTCGGACAGCTTGCCGAACGCCGAACCCGCATACAGCCCGGGGACCGTGCCCGTGAAGCCCCCCAGGCTCGAAAGCCCCTGCAGAACGTCACCCGCATCGCCGAGCAGCTTGCGTCCGTTGGTGGCAACGCCGTGACCGTCGAGGGTGACGACGTCCTCGGCGAGAGCCACGCCGTCCAGTGCGCCGAAGTACAGGCCCCTCGGCACGGCGAAGACCGGACTGTTCCAAAAGTCAGTGAGTCCCAATTACCTCATCCTTCGTCCCGAATCACGCTAGCAGCGGCTGGTCGGGCACCCGCGCACCAAATTCTCGCGACGGCCGGGGATCGCCAAGGGCACACTGGACCCATGGATCCGGTGCTGGCACTACGGGAGATCGCCTACTTCAAGGACCGCGCCCGCGAGGATTCGCGGCGGGTGATGGCCTACCGCAACGCCGCCGACGTCGTCGAGCGGCTCGACGACACCCAGCGCGAGAAGCATGGCAAGGCCAACAGCTGGCAGTCGCTGCCCGGCGTCGGACCCAAGACGGCGAAGGTGATCGCCCAGGCGTGGGCCGGTCGTGAACCCGACGCACTCGTCGAATTACGCGCGGCGGCAACAGATCTTGGTGGCGGCGAGATCAGGTCGGCGCTTCGGGGCGACCTCCACCTGCACTCGAACTGGTCGGACGGCTCCGCACCGATCTCCGAGATGATGGCCACCGCCAAGTCACTGGGTCACGAGTACTGCGCGCTCACCGATCACTCGCCTCGGCTGACGGTCGCCAACGGCCTTTCCCCGGAACGACTTCGGGAACAGCTCGACGTGATCGACGAGCTGAGGGACGCCGTCGCGCCCATGCGCATTCTGACCGGCATCGAGGTCGACATCCTCGACGACGGAAGCCTCGATCAGGAGGACGAGCTGCTGGAGCGTCTCGACGTCGTCGTGGCCAGCGTGCACTCTAAGCTCAAGATGGACTCCGTGGCGATGACCCGCCGGATGGTGCGCGCTGTCTCGGCCGGGCAGGCCGACGTGCTCGGCCACTGCACCGGCAGGTTGGTCGAGGGTGGCAGGGGCATCAGGGCGGAGTCGACGTTCGACGCCGAGAAGGTGTTCACCGCCTGTCGCGACCACGGCACGGCCGTGGAGATCAACTCGCGCCCCGAGCGACGGGACCCGCCGACTCGACTGCTCACGATGGCGCTGGAGATCGGCTGCGACTTCTCCATCGACACCGACGCGCACGCACCGGGGCAGCTCGACTTCCTGGGCTACGGCGCTCAGCGCGCCCTTGACAACGGCGTGCCGGTCGAGCGGATCGTCAACACCTGGCCAGTCGAGAAGCTGCTGGAGTGGACCTCCCGCTAGTCCGGCAACATGGGCATCTCGAGCCCGGGATCGCGACCGAGTAGCACGCCTCGCATCACCGAGGCGTTGCCGAAACGCTGACGTACCTCATCCATCGCGTCGTCGATCGCGATCCGGTCGGCGGCAGAACCCCGCGGCCTGACGCATTCGGCCGACGCGTCGAACGGCAACTCCAGCTGCTGCGCCCCGTCGCGGTCGATGTTGGACACCGCGAAACCAACCAGCGTCAAGCCACGTTCGGCGATCAACGGACCCGCCGAGGCCACCAACGCCCGAGCCGCGGAGAGGACGACGTCGGTCGAGGCAGTGGCCCTCGGCAGCGTGTGCGAGCGGGTGACGCGGCCGTAGTCGTCGAACCGCAATCGCAGCACGATGGTCCGTCCGGTGCGGTCCGCTCGCCGCATCCGCCGCGTGATGCGGTCCACCAGGTTGACCACGACCGCGTCGATCTCGCTGTCCGACATGGTATTTCCCGCTCGACCAAGGGCTCGCTGGGCACCCACCGAACGGCGGCGCACTCCGGTGACGACGCGTCGTCGATCGATGTTGTGCGACAACGCATACAGCTGACGGCCCATGCCGCCGCCCACCATCGAGCCGAGCATGGCCTCGCTCAATTCGGCCACGTCGGCGACCGTGTGCACGCCGTGGGCGTGGAGCTTGTCCGCGGTCTTGGCGCCGACGCCCCACAGCCTTCGCACCGGTAGCGGATGCAGGAACGCCAGTTCACGGTCGGGTGGTACCAGCAGCAAGCCGTCCGGCTTGGCCTCTTGGCTGGCGACCTTGGCGAGGAACTTGGTGCGGGCGATGCCGACGGTGATGGGCAACCCGACCCGGATGCGCACCTGCTCGCGGAGCTGCGCCGCGATCTGCACCGGGGTGCCCGAGACCCGGCCCAGCCCGCTTACGTCCAGGAAAGCCTCGTCGACCGACAGCGGTTCGACCAGGGGAGTGGTGTCGTGGAAGACCTCGAACACCGCGGCGCTGGCGGCCGAGTAGGCCGACATCCTGGGCGGCACCACGATCGCCTGCGGGCAGAGCTGCCTGGCCTGACGTCCGCCCATCGCCGTGCGCACGCCGAAGGCCTTGGCCTCGTAGCTGGCCGCCAGCACCACCCCGCCGCCCACGATCACCGGTCTGCCGCGCAGCGACGGGTCGTCGCGCTGCTCCACGGAGGCGTAGAAGGAGTCGAGGTCGGCGTGCAGGATGGACGCCGAGCCCCGAGGCCGACCATCGGACTCCGAGGCCGCACGCATCGACACGAACATATGTTCGCACCGATGTCCGACGAATCCGGGCCGAACCGCCATCGAATGTGAACGAGGCGACGCCAAACGCGGGTGGACCGTCGGTGAGGTCACACTCGCGGCGGAGCGGGCGAATTACTGGCCTTCGCCGTAGATGCTGGTCAACCAGATGTGGGCGAGAGTGTCGACGATCTGATCCTTGCCCACCGCGCCGTCCTCGTCGACCAGGGTCGCCGTCATCGTCCGCTCGTTCATCAGGTTCAGCGACGTGGCGAGGTCGCGTGCCGGAAGAGTGACGGGGGCGGCGCCACGGGCCCGCTCGATCTCGATCAACGCCGCGGTCTGGTCGATCCACTTCTGCATGAAGGCCGACCAGACGGTGCGCAGCTCGGGGCTGGTGGCGAGCGCCTCGGTGCCCGCGCGCGCCACGACGCTGTGCGAGCCGAACGCCGTGAAGAAGATCCGGATGCCCTCGCGAAACGCCCGCCGCGGATCGCTCGGCAGCGCCTCGATGGCGCCGTCGAAGCCGGTGTCCGCCTCGCGGATGAGGGGATCGATCAGCGACAGCAGCACGGCGTCCTTGGACGGAAAGTAGAAGTAGAACGTCGGTCGAGACAGGCCGGCGCCCTTGGCCAGGTCGTCGACGGAGATGTCGGCGAACTTCTTGTCCTCGAGCAGCCGCTCTGCGGTCGCCAAGATGGCGGCCTCGCGATCGTCGCCGGACGGGCGCGTCGAGCGACGGCCTCGTCCGGAACGGGCTGCGCTCGCGGTGGTCACGCGGATCACCTTACTCCATGTCGAATTTCTCGACACCCTGTTGACCTATTCGACACGGTGTTGATAACGTGGCGCCATGACCGAACACCTCGACGTTCTGATCGTCGGCGCCGGCATCTCCGGCATCAGCGCGGCCTGGCACCTGCAGGACCGCTCGCCCTCGAAGACCTACGCGATCCTGGAACGCCGCGAGAACATGGGCGGCACCTGGGACCTGTTCAAGTACCCCGGCATCCGCTCCGACTCCGACATGTTCACCCTCGGTTTCCGCTTCAAGCCGTGGACGTCGGCCAAGGCCATCGCCGACGGTCCGTCGATCCTGGCCTACGTCAAAGAGGCCGCCGCCGAGAACGGCATCGACAAGAACATCCGCTTCAAGCACCAGGTCACCGCCGCGGAATGGTCCGACGTCGACAACCTGTGGACGCTCACCGTCGACACCGGTGCCGACGAGATCACGATGACCTGCTCGTTCCTCTTCGCCACCACCGGCTACTACAACTACGACCAGG
>NZ_JBEVLO010000526.1:0-4249 GCF_040509115.1 Mycobacterium sp.
GCGATACGCCGCGCCGATCTCCTTCTCACGACCCGCGTAGGTCTCGCCGAGGCGCTCGAGCACCTCGACCTTGATCTCGTTGGTGCGCTCGTCGCGCTCTTCCTTGCCCGCGATCGTCAGTGCCTTGGCCAGCTCGTCGGTGGCCACCGAGGACACGGCGTAGAACACGTCGTCCTGGTAGTCGGGGAACACCGGGTATTCGGCGGTCTCCTTGCCCGCGGCGTCGTGCAGCTCCTGCTGCGCGTCGCACAGCGCGGCGATGAACGGCTTGGCGGCTTCGAGGCCCTCGGCCACGACGCTCTCCGTCGGAGCACCCGCGCCGCCGGCGATCAGATCGATGACCTTGTCGGTGGCCTCGGCCTCGACCATCATGATCGCCACGTCAGCCGAATCCCCCGAGCCGGTCTTGCGACCGGCGACGACCATGTCGAACACGGCGGTCTCGAGCTGCTCGACGGTCGGGAACGCGACCCACTGGCCCGCCTTGTTCTCGGGAGTGGAGATGAGCGCGACGCGCACGCCGCCGACGGGACCGGAGAACGGAATGCCGGAGATCTGGGTCGACGCGGACGCGGCGTTGATCGCCAGCACGTCGTACAGGTCCTTGGGATCCAAGCTCAGGATCGTGACGACGACCTGGATCTCGTTGCGCAGTCCGGAGATGAAGGTCGGGCGCAGCGGGCGGTCGATCAGACGGCAGGTCAGGATGGCGTCCGTGGAGGGACGGCCCTCGCGGCGGAAGAACGAGCCGGGGATGCGTCCCGCGGCGTACATCCGCTCCTCGACGTCGATCGTCAGGGGGAAGAAGTCGAAGTGGTCCTTCGGCGTCTTGCTGGCCGTGGTGGCCGACAGGAGCATGGTCTCGTCGTCGAGGTATGCGACGACGGCGCCGGCGGCCTGCTTGGCCAACCGGCCGGTTTCGAAGCGGATGGTGCGGGAACCGAAGCTCCCATTGTCGATGACGGCGGTCGATTCGAATACGCCGTCTTCTATTTCAGTTGCAGACATACGTGCGTCAGCCCTCTTTGGTTCTCGTTTGGTGCTCATTCGCACCCCTTTTCGCACGTCACGCGCGAGAACCCGGAAATCCCGACGGCCGTCGATCGAAGCGGCCGGATCGACCCCTCGGCGGGGGTCCGGCAGCCACTACCGAAGACCGCCCATGTGTGACGGGTTCTGAGGTGACGCACTGGAACGGTGCACGCGGATATGCGCGAACCGCACCGGATGTTCGAGCCGATCAGGCTCAAAACACGTTCATGTTACACCGCGGCAATTCCCCATCCGACCGACGCCCCTCGGGCCTCGCGACGGAAAGAGGCAGCTAGGACACGTCCTCGACGCACACGGTGAACTGCCGCTCGTCGTAGGCGTAGCCCAGGCCGGTGGCGCACTGGTCGACATTGGCGACGTCCTGCATGATCTGCGTGGCGCGTTGGCGGTTCGGCTGCGACCCGTCGCTGCAGTCGACGCGGACCGGATCACGATCGTTGTCGGGGTCGATGCTCATGCAATCGCCGACGACCCAATCGATGTCCATGCAGATGGTCGCGCCCGATCCGCTGAACGAGCTGCGCATCGAGTAATACGAGTCGACGTCGGTGAAGCAGTCGTCGGTGTTCGCCACGGTGCCGACGACCTTGAAGTTGGACTCCGGGCTACCGCACTCGACCTTGGTGGTCTCGGGCCGGTCCGGCGGGCCGCCGACCCTCAGGCAATCACCCACCTGCAGGTCCGCGGCCGCGGCCGAGGAACATCCGGCCGCCGACATCAAGAGGCCGAGAAGCGCGGGTGCCGCGATGGCGCCCGCGGCGCCGAGTCTCACTCCTGGGTCAGCGACGCAGGCCGAGCCGGCCGATCAGCGTGCGGTAGCGCTCGACGTCGACCTGCTCGATGTACTTGAGCAGCCGCTTGCGACGACCGACCAGGAGCAGCAGACCGCGGCGCGAGTGGTGGTCGTGCTTGTGCTTCTTCAGGTGCTCGGTCAGGTCGGAGATGCGCCTGGTCAGCATCGCGATCTGCGCTTCTGGCGACCCGGTATCGGTGCCGTGGAGGCCGTACTGGCCGAGGATCTCTTTTTTCTGTTCGGCGGTAAGCGCCACGAAACGACTCCATCCATAGGTTCGCGATGAACAACGTGAGGCGCGGCCGCCGCGAACTGCAGCGCGCGCTTGGTCGCCGGAGAGTCTAGCAGCGCGTCGTGGTGCGGAACGAATCGCGAACCGGGGCACTACTGGGCGGACAGGATGCTCCGCGCCCGGGTGGTGTCTCGCTCCATCGCGACGACGAGGTCGTCGACCGACCCGAACTTCTCCTGGCCACGAATGCGGGCGACGAAGTCGACGGCGACGTGCTGACCGTACAGGTCGGCCTGGGTGTCCAGGACGAACGCCTCGACGGTGCGGGTGCGCCCCGAGAACGTCGGGTTGGTGCCGACGGAGACCGCGGCCTGATAGCGCTCACCGGGGATGACGGTGCCCATCACCGGGCCATGGCCGAGCACCGTGAACCAGGCGGCGTACACGCCGTCCGCGGGGATCGCGGAGTACATCGGGGGCGCGACGTTGGCGGTCGGAAACCCCAGACCCTTGCCGCGACCGTCGCCGCGCACCACCACGCCCTCGACGCGATGCGGGCGACCAAGCGCCTCGGCAGCGGCCACCACGTCACCCGCATCGACGCACGACCGGATGTAGGTGGAGGAGAAGGTGACGGTCTCGTCGCGGGCGGTGTCGGGCACCTCGGAAAGCAAGGTGAGGCTCTCGACCGCGAAGCCGAAGCGTTCCCCGGCCTTGCGGAGCATGGCGACGTTGCCGCCCGCCTTCTTGCCGAAGGTGAAGTTGTCCCCAACCACCACCTCGACGACGTGAAGGCGTTCGACCAGCAACTCGTGGATGTAGCGCTCGGGGGTCAGCTTCATGAAGTCCGAGGTGAACGGCATGACCAGGAAGACGTCGACCCCCATCTCCTCGACGAGTTCGGCGCGTCGGGTCAGGGTCGTCAGCTGGGCGGGATGACTGCCGGGAAAGACCACTTCCATCGGATGGGGATCGAACGTCATCAGCACCGTCGGCACGCCACGGGACCGGCCCGCCTTCACGGCGTCGTTGATCAGCTCGGCGTGTCCACGGTGCACACCGTCGAACACACCGATGGTGACCACACATCTGCCCCAGTCCGTGGGGATTTCGTCTTGGCCCCGCCAGCGCTGCACGACGGCAAGCCTACGACGCGCGGCGGCGGCGGGCGCCGCTAGATCCCCGTTGCGCCGGCGAATGCCTAAACTTCCCCGTTATGAGCTCCGACGACAACACTCGGGATCTGTCGGCGGTGGCGCAGGACTATCTCAAGGTCATCTGGACCGCGCAGGAGTGGTCGGTGGACAAGGTCAGCACCAAGATGCTGGCCGAACGCATCGGCGTCTCGGCGAGCACGGCGTCGGAGTCGATCCGCAAGCTGGCCGATCAAGGCCTCGTCGATCACGAGAAGTACGGCGGCGTGTCCCTGACCGACGCCGGGCGCACCGCTGCGCTTGCGATGGTGCGACGACACCGTCTGATGGAGACGTTCCTGGTGCGCGAACTCGGCTACGGCTGGGACGAGGTGCACGACGAGGCAGAGGTGCTCGAGCACGCGGTGTCCGACCGCATGCTCGACCGCATCGACGCGAAGTTGGGTTATCCGACTCGGGATCCGCACGGCGACCCGATCCCGGCTCCCGACGGTCGGGTGCCGACCCCGCCGGCGCGCCAACTGTCGGCGTGCCGGGACGGCGACGTCGGCACGGTGGCACGCATCTCCGACGCCGACCCCGAGATGCTTCGTTACTTCGACGGCGTCGGCATCAGCCTGGACTCGCGGCTACGGGTGGTGGCCCGGCGCGACTTCGCAGGCATCATCTCGGTGGCGGTGGAAGATTCGCCGGGGTCACGGGACTCCGGGAGTTCACGCGAACCCCACCCCACGGTGGATCTGGGAAGCCCTGCGGCAGAGGCCATCTGGGTGGTGTGACCCCCCGGACTGCCCCTTGGTGTCCTTACGGGCCCAGCAGCCGCGGGTCTCGACGATCACGGATCCAGTAGGCCCTTGGCGACGTTGGTGATCTGGACTTCGTTGCTGCCCGCGTAAATCATCAGCGACTTGGCGTCGCGGGCCAGCTGTTCCACGCGGTACTCGGTCATGTAGCCGTTGCCGCCGAACAGCTGGACCGCGTCCATCGCGACCTCGGTCGCCGCCTCCGATGAGTACC
>NZ_JBEVLO010000527.1:0-5746 GCF_040509115.1 Mycobacterium sp.
CCAGACGGCGGAAGGCGGGGTTCCGCTTCGGTCGGCGGGAACTGTCGGTCAGCCCTGGCGCTGCTCGATACCTGGATCGGCCGTCGCGTCTCCCCCGACCGGGAGTCTGCCGAGGCGCGGTCGCTAATCAGGCCTCCCGTCCGGGAGGAAGGACGCCGTTCGAGGCGGCCAGGGGGTTGACGCCGTCGCCAATTTGCTGGCGGGCGGAGGGCCGAGCGTCACCGTCGGCCCCCACCCCGAAAGGCTCCGAGGTCGTGGTGAACGCGCCGGGTAAGCCGACGGAAAGACCACGTCTACGTGCTGCGAGACCGCATCGGCACCCATGGCCGCGTCGACGCCGCCTCTGGGCGAACGGACACTAGTGCCCTCCGCGCGGTCCGCGACCCGCCCTGTTCTCGCCAACCGACCCGCGGACGGCGCGGACTGACTTCGGAGCCCCGTGAGGCTGCCCGGGCCGGTGCCGAAAACCTCGTCGACCGCTGCGGGGCCGTACCCCATTGAGGACCCCGAGCGACCAGCTTCGGCACGGGGCACCGAGCGCGGCAGCGGCGAACCATCTCGACGTGACCCGCTCGTCGAGCGACATGCGTGGGGACGTCGCCGACGGCGCCCGCGCACCCCCGTGCAATTTGAGCAACGTTTCGCTTTGCATCATGGCCCCTAAAGCACTGAGCGCTATTCTTCCTGGCAATTGTTCGCCGGTCGCCAAATGTGCAAACTCCATTGCGCTTGCCCGACACAAAGATGGCCCTCTTACTGGGCAAAAACCGATCAAGATCTCATCTCCACGCCCAACCGGCGCCAATAATCGGGGCACCCCAGCGAACGTTTCGTGTTGACAAGGTTGGTGGAGTCTGCGATGTTTATGGCAATTCGACTGACGAACAGCTGGGGGAAATATGACCACCGTTGCCACACACTTCACCAAGTTTCAGGTCGGCGCGGCGGCAGCCGCGATCACGGCAGCAGCCGTGCTCACGCCCGCCGCGATCGCCCAGGCGCGGCCCGACCTCATGCCCACCGCTCCCGTGACTGAACTCTTCAGCACCGAGATGTTTGGTACCGATCCGATTCTGGGTCCGATCCAGTTCTCGACTGAGAATCCCGACTGGTGGTGGCTCGGCGACGGCGACGGGACAGCTCGGGCCGGCGCCGTGAGCACTCTTGCGCTGCCGGGCACGACCGTCTTCGAGTTCACCCCGCTCTCCTTCGTTCCTGGCTTCCTCAAGCCGATCGCAGGCTGGTTCCTCTCCTTGATCCCGCAGTTCAACATCTGCCTCGGCGGCCTTGGCGTTTCGGTGGGGCCGTACGGATCGCTCACGGTCAAGACCGGCGCCTGCTAGTAGCTGTTGCGCGGCTGTTAGCTGTAGTGCTGCCCTGAGGTTGCCCCATCGTCGCTGCACCTTGACCGTAGGGATGTCTGCGACGTGTAGGGAAAGCTTCTGAGTGCCCACCATTCCGAAAAACCCGTTCGACCGTGATCGGGGCGGTCACGACGACCAATCCGGTCGCGTTCGAGACCTGCTCAGCAGCAGACGCAAGCTTGTTTTCTCCGGGCTGGCGATCGTAGTAGTGCTTCTTGCCTTTGGCTGCTGGGTGGGCTTTCGGGCTCTCGACGTCAAGTCCAACCTGGAGCACGCTCGCAGCAGTGCGCAGCAGGCGAAGGATGCGCTTCTCGCTGGCGAAACCAAGGATGCCTCCCAGTGGGCAGACGACGCACGATCCAATGCGCAGGCCGCACGCAATGCCGCCCACTCGCTGCCGTGGAACATTGCGGCGGCCGTGCCGTGGGTGGGTAGCCCGTTCAAGTCCGGGCAGCAGATAACGGACGTGGTCCTCGGCTTGGCCGTCGACGTCTTGCAACCAGCGGCCAAGATCGGCTCGGCGATCTCACCCGACCAGTTGCTCAAGGACGGCCATCTGGACGTGCAAGCGCTCCGTGCCGAGGAACCGGCTCTGAGCAAGCTGGCCGCGGACTCCGGCCGGCTGGACGCCGAGTCCGAGGCGATCGCAGATCCCAAGTTCCTCTCGGTGCTCGACGACGCTCGATTGCAACTTCAACAGCAGACCTCCGATATCGCCAAGCTTCTGCAGAACACGGCGCTGGCGGCGCGTCTCGCACCGTCGCTCATGGGTGCCGACGGACCGCGCACGTACTTCATGGGTTTCCAAACGAATGCCGAGGCCCGCGGCACCGGTGGGTTACTCGGCGGATTTGGCATCCTGCGGTTCGACGACGGTGTTCCAACGGTCGACAAATTGGCACCCAACACCGAGTTGGACAAGGCGTTCGCCCCCATCGACCTTGGCCCGGAATACACTGACCAGTACGGCTTTACGAGCCCGAGCACTGATTTTCGCAACAGCAACCTGAGTCCCCACTTCCCCTACGCCGCGCAAATCTGGAAGTCCATGTGGGCGCAGCAGACGGGGATGAACGTCGACGGCGCCGTCGCGATCGACCCCGTTGCGCTGAGCTATGTGCTCGGAGCGATCGGACCCGTCACGATGCCGGACGGTGAGCTCATCACGGCGACCAACGTGGTCGAGCTGACGGAGTCGACCGTGTACACCCGCTTTCCGACGGACCAACCGGCGCGCAAGCAATATCTGCAAGACATCGCCGGAGAAGTCGTCGAGAAGATGACGGCGCCGACGGATTCGCCGCGTGCTCTGTTGGAGGCATTGGGCAGGGCGGTCAGCGAGGGCCGCATCGCGGTATGGAGTTCGTCGCCTGCCGACCAGAAACTCCTTGAGGCGACTCCGCTTGCCCATGTGGTTCCCGACGACGCTGCGCCGTACGCCGCGGTCGTGATCAACAATCTCGGCGGAAACAAGATGGACTACTACCTCAAGCGGGGAATCGAGTACGCGGGCGATCACTGCGACGGCGAAACGCGAAACTCGACGGTCACGATACGGCTGACGAACGCCGCGCCGGCTGGGCCGCTGCCGGACTACGTCGCCACGTCGGGTGGCCTTGCGCGCAGCGCACCGATCAAAGTCCCCAGCGGCACGATGGTGACGTCGGTGCGACTCTTGGCGACGAAGGGTGCGGTATTGAAGAGCGCGCTCGCCAATGGCCAACGGGTGCCGATAATTCGCGGGATGGAGCTCGGTCACCCCACCTTCGAGGTCCAAGTCGCGATACCGCCGGGAAAATCGGGTGAGCTCACGATCCACCTCACCGAGCCGACATCCCCTGGTACACCGCGTGTTCCGGTCCAGCCACTGGTGGACCTGGTTGCTCCTGTGGTTTCGATGCCCGAATGCTCGAAATGAGTGACAATGCTCCCTGGGGAATGAGCACCCTCGATCCGCCCCCGTTGGTTCACACCAATCACCTTGGGGGCCAGCGAAGAAAGTGCGGACGGTACCGTTTGGCACCTCGACATCTCGACTCGACGTCGATCACGGCGCGCGAGGCGAGGGCAGCAGCGACGAAAAGGCGGCGGCGTTGAATCTTCAAGACCTAGTGCGACTTCTGCGTGCGCGGTGGCTCATCGTGTTCATCGTCGCGCTCGCGGGAGTTCTCGGAGCGGTCGCGCTCTCATTGGCGACCACTCCCCTGTACCAAGCGTCGACGAGGCTCTACGTGTCCACCTCGGCCGGCTCGTCGCTATCCGATCTCTACCAGGGCAATCGACTCTCGCAAGACCGTGTGCTCTCGTACGCCAAACTGCTGACGGGTGAGACCCTGGCTCAACGGACGATCGACAAACTCGGCCTCGACATGAGCGCAGGAGAGCTGCAGGAGCACGTCACGGCGAGTGCGGAACCCAGCACGGTCCTACTGAACGTGGAAGTCCTCGACGCGTCGGCGGTCCGCGCGCGCGATATCGCCAACACCCTTTCCGACGAGTTCGTCGTCCTGGCACGCGAACTCGAGACGCCTGAGGAAGGGACGAGACCAGACGCTCTCGTCGTCGTCGAGCATCGTGCGTCGATTCCCGAGAGTCCAGTGGTACCGAAGACGATGCGCAACATTGCCCTCGGCCTCGCCTTGGGGGTGTTGTTGGGAGTTGGCCTCGCGGTGGTCCGCAACCTGCTCGACAACACCGTCAAGGACCGAGAGACGCTTGACGAGATCACGGGCGCCGGAACGGTCGGGACCATTCCGCTCGACAAGGAGCGGCGGAGCAATCCAGCGATCTCATTCGACAAGGACAACTCGGCGATAGCCGAAGCGTTCCGCAAGCTCCGAACGAACTTGCAGTTTCTCGCGGTGGACAATCCGCCGCGCGTCATCGTCGTCACCAGTTCGATGCCCGCCGAGGGTAAGACCACTACGGCGATAAACATTGCGCTGGCGTTGGCCGAAGCCGAGCACAACGTGGTGCTCGTCGATGGCGACATGCGGCGCCCCATGGTGCACAACTACCTCGATCTGCTCGCGCCGGTCGGCTTCAGCACGGTGCTCAGTGGCGGCGCCACCCTGGACGAATCGCTACAGAAGACGAGCTTCCCAGGATTGACCGTCCTCACGTCGGGAGCCATTCCACCCAATCCGAGCGAGCTACTGGGATCGCTGGCAGCCAAGAAGTTGCTCAGCGAACTGCGAGGTCAATTCGACTACGTCATCATCGATTCGACGCCGCTGCTCGCGGTCACGGACGCAGCGCTGTTGGCGGCCAGCGCCGACGGCGTGCTGATCATCGCTCGGTTCGGCCAGACCAAACGCGACCAACTCTCCCACGCGGTCGGAAACCTCGAAGACGTCGGCGCTTCCGTACTCGGCGCCGTATTTGCAATGACGCCGCGGCGGGGAAATGCGTCGTATGGATATGGGTACGGATACTACGGCGAAGAACCCGAGCGGCGGCCGTCCCAGTCGCGTACCGCCCGCCACGCCGTCGGCGTCGAATCTCCGTCGCCCACAAGCAAAGTCGCGCCCCGGGGCAGCGAAGCAGAGGTTGTTGAATGAGTCGAACATGCAGGCGTCGCGCCCTCTCCCCGAACCAGGGCCGTCCGATCGGCCGTTCAGTGCCGCGATGAACCCCATGAGGGGAATCATCTTGGCGGGGGGCTCCGGCACGCGTTTGCATCCGATCACACTCGGACTGTCAAAGCAGTTGATCCCCGTGTACGACAAACCGATGGTGTACTACCCGTTGTCGACGATGATGTTGGCGGGCATTCGCGACATACTCGTGATCACGACGCCGCACGATGCGGCTGGTTTCGAGCGACTCTTGGGCGACGGGTCGCAGTTTGGCATTTCGATCACGTTCGCTCGGCAGCCGTCACCAGACGGACTGGCGCAGGCCTTCACCATAGGTGCGGATTTCATTGGCAGCGGCAAGGTTGCGCTCATACTGGGGGACAATCTTCTCTACGGGCCTGGGATGGGCGGGCAGCTGAAACGCTTCACCGATGTCGACGGGGGCGCGATTTTCGGCTATTGGGTCGCCGAGCCCTCGGCGTACGGGGTGATCGAGTTCGACGACAACGGGTTCGCGGTGTCGCTCGAAGAGAAGCCGAAGCAGCCGAAGAGCAACTACGCAATACCCGGGCTGTACTTCTACGACAACGACGTGGTCGCGATCGCACGGGACCTGTCCCCAAGCGCGCGCGGCGAATACGAGATCACCGACGTCAACCGCGTCTATCTGGAGCAGGGTCGATTGCAGGTGCAGGTGCTGCCGCGGGGTACCGCCTGGCTGGACACCGGGACATTCGACCAGATGACCGACGCCGCCGAGTACGTGCGGACGATGGAACGACGTACCGGTTTGAAGATCGGGGC
>NZ_JBEVLO010000528.1:0-24589 GCF_040509115.1 Mycobacterium sp.
GCCCGGCACACCGCTCGACTAGGTGTTGTTGAGGGTCATTTCCTTGAGGAGGATGAAACCGTCGGTCCTGGGTTGCCAGTTGAGCCGTTCTGCAAGACCGAAGTTGAAGTTCGGCTGACCGATCGGCACGACGGGGACCCTGTCGTAGACGTATTTGGCGATGTCGGCGAGAGCCGTCTGACGCGCGTCGCCGGTGGTGCCGACGGCGGCCGTGAACATCCTCTCCAGTTCCGGGTCGCAGAACGCCGAGGTGTTGCCCTCGCAGCTGTAGTAGCCCACGACGCTGCCGGAGTAGTCCATCAACTCCTGCCCGTGCTGCTGCAGTCCCAACAGCGCCCGCTCTGGCGGGATGTTGGGGTAGCCCATGGTCCATTGCTGCTCGAACGCCGCGGTCTCCTGCGTCTCACTGGTCACGCCGGTCAGGCCGACCGTCTTCAGCGCTTCGGCGATCAGCTGCACCACTTCGTTGGCGCGCAGGATGTATCCCTCGCGGGCGGAGATCGTGATCGGTTCGTCGACGTTCACTCCGTCGGCCTTCGCCGCCGCGATCAACGACTTCGCCTTCTCCGGGTCGTACGGATAGGGCGGCAGGTCCGCGTACCCGACGGCCGACGGCCCGACGATCTGACCGACGACCTTGCCGCCGCCCAGGATGTCGTTCATGATCTGGTCCTTGTCGAAGGCGAGCGAAATCGCCTGACGCACACGGAGATCGGCGAGCACGGGATTCTTGGTGTCGATGCGCAGGATCACCGTCTCGACCGTGGGGATCGACTCGCACTTGGGCGCTGCGTCACACTGCTCCTTGGTGATCTTGGGCGCCAGATCGGCCTCACCTTGCTGCACCATCGCCGACCGCACCTCGGTCTCGGTACGGAACACATAGGTGGCCTTGGTGATCGTCTGCTTGCCCTGCGCGTCGGGCGCGTCCTTGCCCCACCACTCGTCGTTCGGCACCAGCGTGATGTTCTGCCCACGGTTCCACGCGTCCAGCTTGTACGGACCGGTGCCAACCGGATTGGTCTCGTAGCTGCCGAGGTCATCGGTGATCTGCTTGGCGGACGGGATCGTGACGAAGTACAGCCGGGTCGGCAGGATGGGGTCTGGCGCAGCGGTCTTCACGTTGAGCGTGTACTTGTCCACCGCGCTGGCCTCGATGTCGGGACCGAGGAAGGTACGCATCGGGAAGGCGTTCTTCGCATCGAGGACGTAGTTCAACGACGTCGCCGCGGACGTGGCGTCGAAGTCCGAGCCGTCGGTGAACTTCACGTTCTGTCGAAGGGTGAACTGCCAGTTGGTGGGATCGACCTGCTTCCATGACAGGGCCAACTCGGGGACCAGGTCGTTGGTCTTCGGGTCCCGGTTGATCAAGGCCTCGGTGACGTTGCGCAGGATCGGATGCCCGTCGTTGGAGTAGGCGTTCCAGCTCGCCAGCGTTCTCGGCTCCTCCGGTAGCGCGATGGTCACCTCCGAGCCGGTGCTCCCCCCACCTGAACTGCCGCCGCCGCCCGAGCAGGCGACCAGTACGAAGATCAGTGCCATGAAGACGCCGAGGACACCGGCTCGCGCACGGTGCCATCGGTTCACCGGCTCCATTGCCGTCCGTGAGATCACGTGGTGCTCCTCTCTGAGTTACGCGAACCATCGCCGTGCCCGGCGAATCTCTTGGTGGCGGCCGCATACGACGGCTGCCGGTGGCCGGCGTCGCCGGCCAACATCTGGAAGGCGGCGACCAGACCGCGGTCGGCCAGCGGCTCTGGCGTCAGCGCCACCTTGGCCAACCGCAGCGACAGGGGACTCTTCGCGGCCAGCCCCGATGCGAGCTCCCGCGCCGCGCGGAGGTGCTCGCCAACGGGCACCAACGTGGTGACGAGTCCCCTGCGCTCGGCCTCCTCGGCGTCGACCTGACGTCCGGTCAGGATCCAGTCGGTGGCGACGCCGACGCCAACGAGTCGGGGTAGTCGTTGCAGGCCACCGGATCCCGGCAGGCTGCCGAGGGTGACCTCGGGCATGCTGAACACCGCATCCCGACCTGCCACCCGGAAGTCGCAGGCGAGTGCCAGTTCGAGGCCGCCGCCGACGCAGTGCCCCTGGATGGCGGCGACGATCGGCTTGGTGCAGGTCGCGATCCTGTTCTTCGTCGCGAAGTCCAATGCGACGTAGTCCTGCTCGGCCTGACCAGTGAGTTGGCCGATCTCCGCGAGGTCGGATCCGGAGCAGAAGGCCCGGCCCTCTCCCGCGATGACGATCGCCCCGATGGACTCGTCGCGCTCGAGTTCGACGATGGCCCTACCGATCGCAACATGGCTGGCCGAGTCGAGGGCGTTGAGCACGGCGGGACGGCGCAGCGTGATCTGGGCGACCCGGTCCCCAAAGGACTCGATGGTGGGCAACCCGGTTGTGGGCGTCACGGCGCCGCCCCCTCCGCGGCCGCAGCGGCAGCTAGCCTGCGCTGCTCGAAGCGTTGCCTGGCGATCACCGGATCGGGTTCGGGCACCGCCTGCATCAATGCGATCGTGTACGGGTCGCGGGGGGCGTTGTAGACCTCGTCGCGTGAACCGATCTCCTTGATCGTTCCGCCCTGCATGACGACGACGCGGTCACACAGGTGCCGCACCGTCGCGAGATCGTGGGCGATGTAGATCATGGTCAATCCGAGGCGGGCCTTCAGATCGACGAACAGGTTCAGGATCTGCGCCTGGATGGAAACGTCGAGGGATGCCACGGGCTCGTCGCAAATCAGCAGGCTCGGGCGCACCGCAAGCGCACGAGCGATCCCGATGCGTTGACGTTCACCGCCCGAGAATGCCGCGGGCCGACGAGGCAGGTGGTCGGGCCTCAGGCCAACGAGCTCAAGCAGTTCGACGATCTCGTCGCGGACCTTCTCGCGCTTCTCCCTTGGCCGGTGAATGCGGATGCCCTCGGCGATGATGTCCTCGACGCGCATCCGGGGGTCGAGCGACGAGTAGGGATCCTGGAACACCAGCTGGGCCCGGGAGCGGTAGTCCTTGAGCTTGCTTCGGCGGAAGGACAGGACGTCTTCACCCTCGAAGTGGATGGATCCGGACGTCGGCTCGATCAGCCGCAGGATGCATCGCGCGGTGGTCGACTTGCCCGATCCGGACTCACCGACCAGCCCTAGGGTCTCACCGCGCTCGACGGTGAATCCGATGTCGTCGAGCACCCGCGCGGCCCGTCGCCCCGAGCCGAATTCCTTGACCAGACCGTCGACTTCGATCACCGTGTCGGTCATCGCAACACCCCCGGCTGTTCGGCGAGCCATCCTGCGCTGTGGCAGGCGCTCGGATGCTCGCCGCCCGGCGGCGTCTGCAGCAACGGGGTCTCGGTGCGGCAGAGTTCGCGGGAGTAACGGCATCGCGGGTGAAAGGCGCACCCCGACGGAAGGTCTGACGGCGACGGCGGCCGACCGCCGATGGTGGACAGTTTCTCGGGGATCGGTCCCGTCACGCGGGGCAACGACTGAAGCAGACCGAGGGTGTAGGGGTTGATCGAGCGGTAGTACAACTCGGCGGTCACACAACTCTCCACGATCCGGCCCCCGTACATCACCAGCACCCGGTCGGCGAAGCCCGCAACGACACCGAGGTCATGGGTGATGAAGACGACTGCGACGCCGCGCTCTTCGGTCAGCGCGTACAGCAGGTCGACGATCTTCGCCTGCACTCGGACGTCGAGCGCCGTCGTCGGCTCGTCGGCCACCACCAATCGCGGCTCGCCGATCAGCGCCATCGCGATCATCACGCGCTGCCGCATGCCACCGGAGAACTGGTGCGGGTAAAAGCCGTAACGTCGGGCCGGTTCTGGAATGCCAACGGCGCCGAGCATGTCCAACGCGCGCGCCTTTGCCTCCTTGCGTCCGACACCACGAATGCGCAGAGGTTGCGACACCTGGTCGCCGATGGTGCGGACCGGGTCCAGTGAGGAGAGCGGGTCCTGGAACACGTAGGACATCTCGGCGCCGCGTAGCGCCCTCAGCTCGGAAGCGGGCATCTCCAGCACGTTGCGACCGTCGAACGCGATGCGACCGGTAACCGTTGCGGTGGGCAGCAGGCCGAGGAGCGACTGTGCCGTGACCGACTTACCCGAGCCGGACTCCCCGACGATCGCCACCCGTTCGCGCGGAGCGATCTCGAAGCTGATGTCGTTGACTGCGCGCACCGTACCGCTCTGGCTCGGAAACGAGATGGACAGGTTCTCGACGGCCAGCAGGGCCTTGCCGGTATCCGCCTGCGCCGGAGGGGCATCGTCTGTCGTGGCCGTGGTCATCGCCGTTCTCCCGCCGGTTCGGAGACCTGTGCGCGGTCGAGTCCGAGTTCGCGCCGGATCTGCTCCGTGTGCTCTCCGTGCCGCGGTGGGGCCAGGCGCACCTCGGCGGGAGTGCGTCCGAATCGTGCTGCCGGAGCGATCAACCGGAGCGGCCCATCCGGACTGTCGACCGTCACCACGCGCCCGGTGGCCACCGCCTGCGGGTCGGCGACCGCCTCGCGCAGCGTGTTCACCCGCGCCGCGAAGATGTCGGCGGGTTCCATCACTGCGAGCCACTCGTCGGTGGTCCGCGACTGCAATGCGTCTTCGAGAATCGCCTCGAGTTCGGCCTGGTTGGCTACCCGCTTGTGGTAGGTGTCGAACCGCGGATCGACCGAAAGATCTTGGAGGCCGATCAATTCACTGATCTCGCGGATTTGCCGCCCGCTTGATAGTGCAAGGTAGCCGTCCTTGGTGGCGTAGAACCCGTACGGCGGCGGGATGTAGCCGTGGCCATGCATGGGCGTTACCCTGGCGGGCTCGTCGGCGCCATTGTTCATCATGTGTACGAGATGCTCGCCGAGCGCGGCAAAGGCACTGCCGAGTAGGTCGATCCAGACCTGTTGCCCCTCACCGGTCCGTTCGCGGTGCACCAGCGCCGCAAGGACGGCAGCGACCCCGTTGACTCCACCCAGCACGTCGGTGATCGACATGCCGATGGGCGTCGGTCTGCCATCAGCGGATTCGTTGATCACGCCGATCCCACTCATCGCTTGGACCAGAACGTCCTGGCCCGGCTTGCCCACCCGTGGCCCGTCCGGGCCGTAACCCGATGCGGAGACATACACGATCCCCGGATTGAGTTCGTGGCACTCCCGGTAGCCGAGACCCAGCCGATCCATCACCCCGGGCCTGAAGTTCTCGTAGACCACGTCGGCGATGCGGATCAGTGCCCTCATGGTCTCGAGTCCGTCGGGCGACTTGAGGTCAACGGCGATCGAGCGCTTGTTGCGATTGTTGGCCAGAAACGTTGCGCGGTAGAGAGAATCGGGAATCGGTCCGCCGTCATCTGCGTAGCGTTCGTCGGGCCTGCCGTCGGGTGTGAGCGCCGATGGTCGTTCGATCTTGATGACGTCGGCACCGAAGTCACCCAGCATCTGAGTGGCGTAGGGCCCCTGCACCCGCTCGGTGAAGTCGACCACGACGATGCCGGCCAGCGGCCCGGTCACGAGGTGCCGCCCGCCTGGAAGGAGACGAACCGAACCTCGGTCATTTCGCGCGCGGCGTAGGCCGGGCCCTCCCTGGTGTTGCCGGATTCGCCGACGCCACCGTAGGGCTGCTGATCCAGCCGACTGGTGGGGATGTCGTTGACCAACACGCCGCCGAAGTCCAGGCGCGTCACCGCTGCCAGCGCGAGATCGAGGTCGCGGGTGAACACTCCGGCCTGCAGGCCGTACACCGTCTCGTTGGCCAGTGCGAACGCCTCGTCGCGGCCCTCGTACGGGATGACGGTGAGGACGGGTCCGAACGCCTCTGCCTCACGGAGTTTCGTACCCAGTGGAGCACGGTCGACGACCGTCGGTCGGAGGCACTCGCCGACCAGCTCGCCGCCGGCGACGAGCGTCGCGCCCGCCGCGGCCGCCTCGTCGATCCAGCTCTTGACCCGTGCCGTCGCCGCAGGCGCGATGAGCGGCCCCACGTCGGTGGCATCGTCGAACGGGTCGCCGACGGTCAGGGCGTCTGCATGTTTCTGCAGCGCTGCAAGGAGTTCATCGTGCACCGCCCGGTGGGCGATGACCCGTTGAACCGAGATGCAGCTCTGCCCGGACGTCGAATACGCGGCCTTCGAGATCTTCTCGGCAGCGACTTCGACGTCGGCGTCGGCCGCGACGATGACCGGAGAATTCGACCCCAGTTCGAGCGCCACCCTCTTGCGGTAGGCCTTGGCCGCGATGCTCCAGCCGACCTGGCTGCTCCCCGTGAACGTGATGAGCTTCGGTACGGCATGGTCGACGAGCGCGGGCCCAGCCGAGGTGCGGTCGTCGGTCACCACCGAGAGCCAGTCCTCGGGCAAGCCTGCCTCGATCAACAGGGCGCGCAGGGCCAACGCGGTCAGCGGCGTTTGGTGGGCGGGCTTGAGCACGATCGCGCAACCGGCGGCGATGGCGGGACCCACCTTGTGCATCACGGTGTTCAGCGGGAAGTTGAACGGCGAGATCGCGGCGACGACACCGACGGGCAGGCGTACCGCGATCGCCAACTTGCCCATGCCGGTCGGCGTCGCCTCGGTGGCCACCTGCTCACCGGACATCGATCGCGCCACCCCAGCGGAGAAGCGGGCGGTCTCGGCGGCTCGGAGCACTTCACCGCGAGCATCCTTGATCGCCTTGCCGCTCTCGAGGGTGATGAGGCCTGCGAGTCGCTGCTGGTCGCGCTCCAGAAGCACCGCGACGCCGTCGAGCACTCTGGCCCGCTGCCATTGGGGCAGGCCGCGGCCCTGCGCGGTCACCGCGGCACGTGCAGCCGCGTCGACTTCCGCTGCGCCACAAGCTGCTACCCGGCCCACCACCCGGCCGTCGTAGGGATGGCGGATCTCGACCTGACCGGCGTCGGGATGGGTGTCGACATTGGTCGGGGCCGCGGCGATGGCCGCGGCACGGAGGGTTGCCGCGTCGTCAGGCTGGGGCACTCTGGGGCCTTTCCTTTGGAGAACCGCTGCGGGCATAGGTGGCCTGGGTGGACCTGCTGCGCAGCCAGGTGGCGATGATGTTGACGCTCAGGGTGGTCAGCAGGATCGCCAACCCCGGCACGGCGACCAACCACGGTGCGGTGGTGAGGTATTCGCGGCCTTCGGCCAGCATCAGGCCCCACGACGACTCGGGTGGTTGGATGCCGAGGCCGAGGAAGCTCAGCGATGCCTCGGTCAGCATCATCACCGCCAACTCCAGGGTGGCCAGAACGAGGATGGGCGCCAACAGGTTCGGGAGCAGGTGACGTGTGATGATCCGCAGGTTCGACGCGCCGAGCGCTCGGGAGGCTTCGACGAACAGCACCTCGCGCATCGACAGCATCAGGCCGCGGGACACGCGGGCGTAGACCATCCACCGGGTCACCGCAAGCACCAGGACGATGTTGAGGAAGCTCGGCCCGGCGAGGTAGAGGACGAGCAGTGCAATCAGCAGGGACGGCACGCTCATCTGCAGGTCGACGAGACGCATGACGACGTCGTCGAACCAGCCCCGGTAGTAGCCGGCGATCAATCCGATGGTGGTGCCGACCAGTCCCGACACCAGGACGCTGGCGACGCCGACCGTCAGGGAGATCTGGGCTCCGAGCATGAGGCGCGCCAGTTCGTCGCGTCCGAGCGCATCGGTGCCCAATGGGTGGATTCCGTTGCCGGAGTGCGTCATCGGCGGCAGGTTTCGCAGCGAGACGTCCTGGGCGTAGGGATCGAAGGGTGCGACCTGGTGCACGAACAGCGCACTGAGCACGGCGATCGCGAGGATGGCGAAGCTCGCGGTCACCATCTTGTGCGTCCAGGCGAACCGGCCGAATCTCTGCAGAGCGGTCATCGCCTCACCCCAGCATCGAGACGCCGCCGTCGACGAACACGCCGACCCCGGTGATGAACGAAGCGTCGGAGGAGAGCAGGAACTCGGCGGTTGCGGCCTGCTCGTCCGGCTCGGCGAGCCTGCCGAGTGGAATGCCGGGCCGGAACTGCGCGAGCGATCCGGTGAGCTTGTCGGTCAGCACGCTCGGACCGTCCGAGCGCACCGCCAGCTCGATCATCGGGGTGTTGGTGACCCCTGGGCACAGGCAGTTCACGCGGACCCCCTTCGGAGCGAGCTCGAGGGCGACCTGCTTGGTCAGGTGAAGCACCGCCGCCTTGCTGGTGGCGTACGCCGACTGGTTCATCCGTGCGGCCTGGGCGACGACGGAGGCGACCGTCACGACCGCGCCCCGGTTCGCAATCAGTTCGGGGGTCGCAGCGCGGATGGCGACGAACGTCCCCGTCACGTTGACGTCCATGATGGCCTTCCAGACCGCGAGGTCGATGTCCGTGAAAGCGGTTGCGGTCTGGCGGATTCCTGCCGCGGTGACCAGTCCGTACAGCGAACCGTAGGTACGGACCACTTCGGCGACGGCGTCGGCCATCGACTCCTCGTCCGTGGTGTCTGCGGCGACGCCGACGACATCGAGTCCCTCGCCTCGCAGCCGACCCGTCGTCTCGGCGACTTCGTCCGCCTTCAGGTCGACGATCGCCACCCGCGCTCCCGATGAGGTGAGCCGTCTGGCCATCGCCTCACCCATGCCGCCTGCTCCGCCGGTGATCAGCACCGGCTCTCCGGAGAATCTCGTCGTGGGCACCATCAGTTCCTTCCCGCCGGTTGGATTGAGCCGACGCGGTCGATCGTCGCCGCGGTCACGTCGGCCGTTGAGGATGTTCCACCGAGGTCGGCGGTCATCACACCCTGCGCGAGCACCGATTCGATGGCCGACATCAGCACGCCCGCAGGCTCGTGCTCGCCGAGGTGTTCGAGCATCAGCACGGCTGACCAGAGCTGGCCGACGGGATTCGCGATGCCCTTTCCGGCGATGTCGGGCGCCGACCCGTGAATCGGCTCGAACATCGAAGGGAAGCGGCGCTCGGGGTTGATGTTCGCCGACGGCGCGACGCCGATGCTGCCTGCGACCGCGGCGGCAAGGTCGGTCAAGATGTCGCCGAACAGGTTCGAGGCCACCACGACGTCGAAGCGGCATGGGTCGAGGACGAACATCGCGGCGAGCGCGTCGATGTGGTACTGGTCGATGCCGATGTCGGGATGTAGTAGCGCCTGTTCGGCGAACACCTCGTCCCAGAACGGCATCGTGTAGACGATCCCGTTGGACTTGGTCGCCGACGTCAGATGCTTGCGTCTGTCGCGTGCGAGGTCGAATGCGAAGCGCATGACGCGCTCGACGCCGCGACGAGTGAAGACCGACTCCTGCACCGCCATCTCGGCGTCGGTGCCCGCATACAACCGTCCTCCGATGCGCGAGTACTCCCCCTCCACGTTCTCCCGGATGACCACCATGTCCATGTCGGCACTCCGGGATGGGGCGATCGGGCTCGGTACGTTGGGCAGGAGCCGAGCGGGTCGCAGGTTCACGTACTGGTCGAACTCGCGTCGAATCGGGATCAGCATGCCCCACAACGACACATGGTCCGGTACGCCGGGGGCGCCGACCGCGCCGAGGAAGATCGCATCGTGACTCGCGAGCCGCTCGATGGCGTCCGCAGGCATCATCAGACCGGTGCGCTGGTAGTACTCACAGCCCCACTCGTAGTGCTGCCACCGAAAGTCGATGTCGAATCGGCTTGCGAGCACGTCGAGCACCTCGATGGCGGCAGGCAACACCTCGTTGCCGATGCCATCACCCGGCAGCGCGGCAACGCGGTAGGTACGGGCGGTGGGGGTCACGCCTCTTCTCCGATCTGGATGACTCCGGTCGCCTTCGTGGTCGCGCGGCCGTCGACGTTCTCGGTCCACAGTTCGAGGCCGATCCGACCGGTGTCGTGATCGAGGGTGGCGACCCTGCCCCGACACGTGATCGGCACGCCGACGAGGTCGGTGCCGGTGTAGCGGGCCCCGAACGAGCGATACCAGGCGCCGTTTCCTGCCCAGTCCGTGCCGAGCTCCGCCAGGAAGGCGGCCTTGAGGAGCCCGTGCACGATGACCCCGTCGAAGCCGCGACGCCGCGCGTAGTCGACGTCGTAGTGGATGCTCGAGAAGTCACGGGCGGCACCGGCGTAGCGCACGAGTTGGGCGGCGGTGGTGGTGTGCACCCGCGCGGGCAGTTCGTGACCGACGCCCAGAGCTGCGATGTGGGCGGGGATCATCGGGCACCTCCCGAGCCTTCGAGGTCGAAGGACAGCACGTGTCCGCACCTACTCGTTGCGACGAGTGCTCCTGTGTCGTCCCGCATTTCGTTGGTACGGACACGGAACAGCAGTGTGCCGCGCGAGCCGCGCTTCTCGTACGCCTCGGTGTAACGCGTCGTCACCGTGATCACGTCACCGACCCGGATGGGTCGCTCGTACGTCACCTCGTTGAAGGCGTTGCCGCCTCCGGTCATCGGGAAGGGCAGCCGGTGCAGGAAGGCGTCGAGGTCGAGATCGCGCCGCTCGACGGGGTCGAGGGCGGCGAAGTACGTCGTCGGCGCATCCGTACCCGGCATGGCCCCGATCGCCGTGGCGAAGGCCTCCACGTCGTTCGACTCGACGCAGTAGGTAAAGCTTCCCGCGTCCTCGCCGAGTCGGATGGCCGCGCGAAGCCTGTCCATCGGAAGTGTGCCGTCGGCGTCCGGGGTGTGCGTCGCGATGCACTCCCCGTCGACGGTGACTGTGCCGTCGGCATCGCGAACCCACACCGCGCAACGCAATTCACGTGCACCGTCGCTTCCGTCCGTCTCGTGGAGAAGGCGGCCACCGAACCTCAGCGGCTTGCCAACGGCGTCGGGGCGCAGATAGCGAACGGCGAAGTCGTGGACGGCGGCGTTGGGCCCCAGCCAAGCCGCCAGCAGCCGACGCAACACTGCAGCCTTCCACGGACCGTGCACCACTGGCTCGTCGAAGCCCCGGGCCATGGCGACGTCGCGATCGAAGTGGATCGGCGAATAGTCCTCTGCCGCAGCGGCCCACCGCAACAGCTGCTCGGTCGTCGGGGTCACGACGACTTCGCCGAACTCCACGGGTGCGGCGGCGGTCATGTGCCTGCTCCCAGGTGGACGCTCGTGCCGGTGGCGCTGCCGACCGACTGTCCATGCTGATCGGTGAAGGTCGTCAGATACGCGACGCGCACCATGCGCTGGCCGCCGCTGGTCCGTCGCTCGGCCACCTCGGCGATCTCGGAGACCGCGTACAACTGGCCCGGCACGATCGGCGCTTCGTCGCGCCATGCACTTCCGCCGTCAATGGACTTGTCGAAGCCGGTGAGCCTCGGCAGACCCGCCGTCAAGGCGAAGACCAGGGGGTCGGCGCAGACGTCGGCGATGCCGACCTGAACGACGTCGGCGATCACCGACTGAATCGCGGTCCGCATTCGAGCGAGGCCGTCATCGGAGACCACGACGCGACGGGGCGGCGCAACCTGGCCGACCCGTACGGCGCCACAGCCGGGCAACGGTGCCCAGGCCGACTCGACGGGAGCAGCGACGTCGGAATCGAGCGTCATCGTTCTCCTGGATCTTGGGAATCGATTCCAACGGTTGGCGTGGAGGATGCGACCGTCGATTGCATTGCATCTCCCCATTCAGGCCTTGCAATAAGGCTAATCAGCACATTCGACCCCGCGAGCGGCTGCACCGCTGGCGCGTCCTGAATCATCGAATCTCCGGGAACCGTTTTCAACACCATGCAAGAAAGAGACTACGGTCACAATGTGAATCCGTGCAAGCACGAATCACAACGGATCGCGAATCCGTCAGGAGGCGCAGATCGTGGCATGCGGGGACCAGTCGGTCGACGGA
Source organism: Mycobacterium sp. (assembly GCF_040509115.1). Taxonomy (GTDB): domain Bacteria; phylum Actinomycetota; class Actinomycetes; order Mycobacteriales; family Mycobacteriaceae; genus Mycobacterium. Next base: position 11,776 of record NZ_JBEVLO010000528.1, read on the forward strand.
CGCAGGATCAGGCGGGTCGGCAGCACGACCGTGTGGACCCCCGGCTTCTTGTCATCGAGCCGATTCAATACCAGGGTGGCCGCGCGCCGGGCCAAATCCTCTACGTCGCGCGCGATTACGGTGATGCCCGGCGTGTGCAGGGCGAGCAGGGGGCCGTCGTCGGAGCCGGCGATGGCAATGTCCTCGCCCACCTTGAGCCCACGCCTTCGCAGCTCCCCGATGACGCCTGCGATGGCGGCCGTGTTGCCGTTGCCGATCACGATTGCGGTGGGCGGCTGCGGATCGTCCATCAGCCTCGCCACGGACTGCACGCCGAACTCGGTCGACCCGCGGCCCGCGATCGTGAACTCTGGCCGCAGTGGCACCCCTGACCTGGCCAGAGTCTGACCGATGTTCTGCACCCGTGAGCGACTCGGATAGGCCGACAGCGAGCCGCTGATCACGCCGATCTCCCGGTGGCCACGCTCGATCAGGTGTTCGGCGAGCAGCCTTGCACCCATGCCGTGGTCGCTGATCACCGCGCTGAACTCGTGCGAGGCAATCTCGCGATCCAGCAAGACCACGGGGATCGGCAGCGCGGACAGTACGTCGACGAGCTCGGGATTGGTGTCGTCGGAGAACGCCGCGAGTAGGGCATCGACGCGCCGTTGATGGAGCAGGCGAACGTTCTCGATGTCGTTGTCCGACTGTCCATGTGAGTTCGCGAGGATGACGCCGTAGCCCGCGCGGCGCAAGTCGCCCTCCACGACGTCGATCATTTGGGCGACCACCGGGTTGAGCACGTCGTTGACGATGATGCCCACGGTCTGCGTGTAGCCGCGGCGCAGGCCCGCCGCCACCAGATCCGGTTTGTAGCCGACTTCGTGGACTGCCGCCAGCACCCTGTCGCGCAGGTCCACGCTCACGTTCGGATGCCCGCTGAGCACCCGCGTCACCGATGAAGGAGCGACGCCCGCCTTCAGGGCGACATCTCGAATCGTCGCCATCTCAGCTCCTCCCCCCATCGGGGACGGTTGGCATCCCGGCAGTCACGTCAGCTTCGCACAGAGTCCAAGCGCCGGTAAAGCCAGCACGACCACGACGAACAGGTATGGAAAGTTTCGCCGGGCAACGTCGAATCCGTTGACGCCGAACCTGCCCGCCAGGAATACGTTCAGCCCGCTGATCGGCCCGACGGCCGCCGCGGTGCCCCACGCTATGGTTCCGGCGAGGGCGAAGAGAGTCGGTTCGCTGATGACTGGGCCGAGTACGGACGCCACCGCCGCGATGGATATCACTGGGTGCACACCGACCAGCGCGACGAGCGTCATCGCGACGACCGACAGCCAGGCAAACCACACCGTGTAATAGCCGGCGGGGACCGTGACTCCCATGACGTCGACGAGCGCTCGCAGGCCCACCGAAAGCACGCCCGCGGCAGTGAAGAGCACTGCCTCGCCGTGCATCACGCGCAGGCCGCGGACGACGTGCCCGCCCAGGATGCGCGGCACGTGCCTGGTGCGGGTGACGGCCAGTACGGCGGACGGCACCAGCAACGACACGACCAGCACGACGATGGCGAGCTTGACGTCGGGACGACCGAGGTGCAGAGCGATCACGATGACCGCCATCGTGATCGGCAGGACCAGTACCTTGGCCGACAGCGGGTAACCGTGGTACTCCGGCAGCCGGTTCCCGAAGGCGCGCACCACCATCGTGATGCTGACCAGGAACGCGCCCAGTGCCAGCAGGCCACCGCAGAGCAGCAGCACACCCGTGTCTGCGCCGATCGCATAGGTCAACGCCGCTGCGCTGGCTCCCCAGAACGGCGACCAGAAGGCGCCCGGTGAATAGCCCCGTGAAAGAAGCAAGGCGTCCGCCATCTGGAGTTTGCCCTTGTGTCGCAACCGGTCTCCCACGATCGTCACGGCGCTGATGTTGATGATGGCGCCCAGGAGTTGCACGATCAGGGCGGTCCGCCAGACTGCCGCGACACCCGTCAGCCGTGGCGGGTGGACGCCGTGGTCGCCGGTGATGAGACGCACGAACGAGACGGCCGTCAGCATCCCGATCAGTGTCTGGTTGAGTACGAGCAACTGGCTCAACGGCGGACGGGCACCGAGAATGAGAGCGGTGACGAGAGCGGCCGCGCCCAAACCGATCAGCACCGCGGCCAGCAGTCGCTGCAACCGCGGGACCCTGAGAAGACCGAGCACGGTCGCCACCAGCGTGGTCGCCCCGGCAGCCAAGTCGAGCCAGGGGAAGAACAACGTGGCAGGTACGAGAATCATGTTGACGGCCAGCGCGATTCCGAACACGCCGTCGCTCGATGGCACGGCGCCACGCCGTCCGTCCATGCGGCACGGTCGATCCCGTGCGTGTGCTTGCTCGCTGTCCTGGTCCGTGGTCAGCTCACCAGCTGGGAAAGAACGGGCCGCAGCGACGCCTTGAGTTCCAATCCGATCCCTGGCCCGTCCGGCAGGGTGATGTACCCGTCCCGCACCTGGTCGCCATCGGCGAAGCCGCCGAACGGCTCGAAGATGCCGGGGTAGGACTCCGAGCCACCGAGACCGCAGCCTGCCGCGATCGCAAGGTTGAACTGGTGGCCGCCATGTGGGACGCAACGCTCGGCGGACCACCCGTTCTTGGCCAGCATGCTCAGCGTGCGCTGATACTCGGTGAACCCGTAGCTGAGCGCCGAATCCATCTGCAGCACATCGCGATCCGACCGAAGGCCACCGTAGTGCACCAGGTTGGCCGCTTCCTGACGCGACAGCAGGTTCTCGCCCGTAGCCAGCACACCGGGGTAGTGGGCGGCCACCGCTGACAATCCCTGGAAGTCGAGCGGGTCGACGGGCTCCTCATACCAGTGAAGTGGCAGGCGGGCCAGGGCCTCCGCGTACGCGACCGCGGTGTCGGCGTCGAAGCGTCCGTTGGCGTCGACGGCGAGGGTGCAGCCCTCTGGCAAGACGTCCAGTACTGCCTCGATCCTCGCGACGTCCTCGCCGAGTGGCGCACCGCCGATCTTCATCTTGACGGTGCGGTAGCCGAGGTCGAGGTAGCCACGCATCTCCGACTGGAGTGCGTCGATCCCCTTGTCCGGGTAGTAATAGCCGCCCGCGGCGTATACCCACACCTTGTCGAGAGGGTCGCCGAGGCCTGCAGGCGAGCGGGTGGCGATGAGCCGTTGCACGCTCACGCCGGCGAGCTTCGCAGCCAGATCCCACGCTGCCATGTCGAGGATGCCCACGGCCACCGCTCGGTCACCATGACCACCGGGTTTCTCGTTCTGCATGGACGCCGCCCAGATCCGCTCCGGATCGAGGTGTCCGGTCGCCGGGTCGATCAGGGAGTCCTGGTCGGCCTCGAGGACGCGGGGAATGATGCGATGCGACAGGATCCCCGGCTGGGCGTAGCGGCCGTTGGAGTTGAATCCATAACCCACGACGGGCTTTCCGTCACGTACCTCGTCGGTGACGATCGCCAGCACGCTGACGTCCATCTTGGAGAAGTTGATGAACGCGTTGGCCATCTCGCTGGCGATGGGCACGGTGATGTGCCGGATGTCCACGATGCGCATGTCAGGCACGCACTCCGAGGTCGACGCCCGCGGCGAGCATCGCGTTGCGGATGTTCTCACTCGCGCCGTCTTCGAGCGGCATCAGCGGTGAACGCACGTAGGCCGACCGAAGGATCCCCCGCTCGACGAGCCCGAGCTTCATCGCAGGCGTCGACTCGATGTGCGACGTGCGATGGTAGACCGCCTTCGTGATCGGAAGCATGCGGTCGTGCACTTCCTTGGCCGCGTCGTAGTCGTGCGCCTTGGCCTTCTCGAGTTCCTCGACGAGCAGTTCGGGAATCAGCGCACCGTAGCCGACGAGGGCACCGTCGGATTCCCACATCGTGTGCAGCAGGAATTCGTCCTGGCAGGTCAGCATCTGGATGTCGGGAAAGTTCTCCCGGATCACGGGTACTTCGGTGTCCCAGCGGATCATGTCGCGTGCGCCGTCCTTGATGGCGAACACCCCATCGAGCGCACACAGTTCCAACAGCAGTGGCAGGTTGAAGGTCGCCTTCGTGACGTTCGGGAACTGGAACGCGATGATGGGGAGTTGCGCCGCCGCCCAGACCGCGCGGTACCTGTCCTGCACCGATCCCGGCTGAAAGCCGAACCGGACGGCCGACGGCGGTGGGAACATCAACAGCGAATCGGCTCCGCCCTCGGCAGCGCGCTGCGCTTCGCCGGCGGCGAGCCGTGTGCCGTCGCCGATCACGCCTGCGACGACGTGCAGGTCGGGAAATTCCGACTTGACCGTCCGCACGATCTCGGCGCGTTCGTCGCTGGTCAGCGCGCTGCCCTCCCCAGCGTGGGAGTTCAGGACGATCGCGACCACTCCTGGAATCGATTCCAACCATGACACGTAGGAAACGAGGCTGTCGAAGTCGACATCCCCCTGATCGTCGAACGGGGTGACGATGGCGGGGGTGAGGCCTCGTAGATCGGGAGTGGACATCTTCGCCTCTCTGACGACGACGGGTGATGGGACACATTCAATCAGCGGATATCGCGGTATGGCAAGCAATAACTCGCCGCAATAGGGCACGACGCCCAATCTCCGGATGCGGTTCTGGCCAACGCACGGCGCCGCGCGGCAGTTGGCGAAGGGATTTGGCGGCGTCCTCGGTTCCCCCAATTGAGTCTGGACGCGACGGCGGCACAGTCGTAGTGTTTGGAATCGATACGATACGAGGAGGCCCCGTGGCGATGTCCGACACCTACGACGTCGTGGTGGTGGGCGGTGGCGGTTCGGGCCTGGCGGCAGCGGTCGCCGCCGCTGAACGCGGCGCCTCGGTCGCGGTGGTGGAGCGCCGGGATCGACTCGGCGGCACGACGGCCTACTCCGTCGGTTCCCTTACCGCCGCCGACACACCGCTACAACGTCGGAAGGGCATTCACGACGACCCACTCGAGCTCGTCGAGGACATGTGGGCCTTCGACAAGGAGCTGCTGGAAGGTGACGCCCCCGCGTTGCGGCGGTTGTATGCCGTCGAGTCGGGCCGCACCTACGACTGGCTGGTCGCGCACGGCGTGGTGTTCTCGGGTCCCTATCCCGAGCCCCCGCACCGAGTGCCACGGATGCACAACGTCATTCCGAACTCACGGTCCTACATCGCCAGGCTCGCGGGCGCCGCGCGCCGGGCCGGTGTCGACGTGATGACCTCGACGGAGGCGCTGCAGCTGGTGACCGATGACCTGAACCGGGTCACCGGGCTGGAAGTCGATTCGGCCGACGGACGGCGGCACTTGACGGCACGGCGTTCGGTCATCCTCGCCAGTGGCGACTTCAGCGGCAGCGCAACCATGCGCAAGGCGTACCTGCCGGAGAGTGCGCACGGTGCCATCCCCATCAACGACGCTGCGCTGGGACTCGGCCACCAGCTCGCCGCAGAAGTCGGGGCCGAGCTGCGAAGGATGGACCAGCTCTTCGGGCCCCAGCTGCGCTTTCCCCCGCCACCCAAGCCGGGTGTCATCGACCGACTCCCCCTGTGGCGGTGGTTGTGTCGGATCGAGGGGATCGTCGTCCGGACGCTGCCCGCGGCCGCCCTTCGACCAATCGTGAAGTCACTTCTGGTGTCCCATATGTCACCCAGCAACGCCCTGTTCGAGCAGGGCGCCGTGCTGGTCGACGGCAACGGCGTACGATTCGGGTCGGAAGTGTCTCCAGCAGAGGAACTTTCGACTCGACCGGACTGCTGCGGATACATCGTGCTCGACGAGTCGGTCGCTGCGAGATTCGAACACGCGCCCCACCACGTCTCCACGGCGCCTGGCATTGCCTTCGCGTACTTCAGCGACTATGCCCGCGGGCGTCCCGATCTGATCACCCGAGCCCCGGACGTCGCGACCCTGGCCCGGTCGATCGGGGTGGACGCGGACAACCTCGCGCAGGCGGTCTCCTCGTCGACACTGCGCGGGCCGTTCGTGGCGATGGGCCCCGTCTACAGCATGCTGACCGTGACCGAGGGTGCCGTCGCCATCGACGCGGAGTTGCGGGTGCTGCGCGAGGACGGTTCCGTGATCGAGGGTCTGATGGCCGTCGGCGGTGTCGGACAGGGCGGAATGCTGTTGAAGGGACACGGCCATCACATCGGCTGGGCCATGACCTCCGGGCGCCTCGCAGGCCTTGCGGCCTCGAGGAACATCATGTGTTCCGACAAGACGATCGAGGGTGTATGACCAGCCAGCAGATGACCGTCGAGCAGCTCGCATTCCTAAGCTCGGTCGACAGCCCCACGGTGGCCAACGCCATCGAGCGGTTCAAGGTGCGCCCGCTGACCGACGGTTTCATCGGCGGCGAAGTCCGTTGCACCTTCCCCGAGCTCGGCACGATGGTCGGGCGAGCGTTGACCGTCACGATGCGAAACCCTGGCGATCGCCCCGCCTCGCGCGAGGGGTACTGGCGGATGTGGGAGGAATTGGACGCCATGCCGGGGCCCGTCGTGCTGATGATCGCCGACGAGAGCGGTGCGCCGCAGCGGGTGGCGTACGCAGGCGAGATCATGAGCAAGCTGGCCCGTCGGCTCGGCGCGGTCGGAATGGTGACCGACGGAGCGTTGCGCGACGTGGCGGAGGTTCGCGCGCTCGGCTTCCACTACTTCATGCGCTATCCAGTGGTGTCCCACGCCAACTTCGAGATCGCCACCGTCGGCGAGCCGGTCGAGCTGGACGGCCAACGAGTGGTCACCGGAGATCTCGTGCACGGTGACGCCAACGGCATCGTCCTGATTCCCTGGGAGGTCTTGCCAGGGCTGCCCGACGCCGTCGACGCGGTCCGCACCGCCGAGGCCGGCGACATGAGCTACATCGACGGCGACGACTTCACGCTCGACGGCCTGAAGGCCCGCAAGGGCTATGGCTCCGGGCACTGACGATGGCGGGCGGGTTGCCCTGGACGCCATGCGGTGGGGCATCATCGGCGCCGGCGACGTCACCGAGGTCAAGAGCGGTCCCGCCCTTCAGCGCGTCGCGGGGTCGGAGCTCGTCGCCGTCATGCGCCGAAACCCCGAGAAGGCAAGGGATTACGCACACCGCCACGGCGTCGAACGATGGCACGCCGATGCCGAGGCGATTCTGACGGCCGCCGACATCGACGCGGTCTACATCGCGACCCATCCCAACACCCATGCCGACTACACGAAACGCGCAGCCGCGGCGGGCAAGGCCGTCCTGGTGGAGAAGCCGATGGCGGTCGACGCCGACGAGTGCCGGTCGATGACGGCGGCGTGCGAGGCGGCAGGCGTGCCGCTGTGGGTGGCGTATTACCGTCGCGCACTTCCTCGGTTCGAGCGCGTCCGCGAACTGGTTCGCGACGGCGCGATCGGCGACGTGCGGGCGATCAATTCGATCCGGACGCAGAAGCCACGGCCGTCGTCGTGGCAGAACACCGTCGGGCTGTCGGGCGGCGGCTGGTTCTTCGACGCCGCGTGCCACACCCTGGACTGGCTGGATCACGTGTTCGGTCCGTTGCGCGGTGTCCAAGGCCGTGCGGTCGGCCATGGACGCCCGCTCGAAGACACCGTGACGATCGGCTACACGTTCGACTCCGGTGTGATCGGCTCGGGCACTTGGTGCTTCGACGCGGGCACCGATTGCGACAGGACGACCATCATCGGTTCCGAAGGAACGGTGTCGCTGTCGATCTCGGCACCAGAGGCAATCGAGCTCGTTCGTGGCGACAACGTCGAGCAACTGGCCATTCCAGACCCGCCGCACGTGCACGAACCGCTGATCCGCACCATCGTCGCCGAGTGGAACGGCTCGGGCCGGTGCAGCAGCACCGGGCCCAGCGCCATCCGCACCGCCGCGGTGATGGACCAGCTGTTGGCCGACCTCCTGGTCACCGACGGGCAGGCCTGAACCTCTGTGCGGGCGGTGAGCATACCGCTCACGGCAAGAGGGGCACGCGCACAGTCGGGATGCAAATGCGAGACTCTTTCGATGATCATCGGGATACCGCGCGAGTCCCACGCGGGTGAGACGCGTGTCGCCGCGACGCCGCAGACCGTCGGGCAACTCCTCAAATTGGGCTATTCGGTCGTCGTCGAATCCGGCGCAGGCGATGCCTCCAGCTTCTCCGACGCCGCCTATGTCGAGGCGGGCGCCGAAATCGGCAATCCCTGGGCCGCCGACGTACTGCTCAAGGTCAACGCACCGTCGGACAGCGAGATCGCGTCCCTCAAGGACCACGCCACGCTGGTCAGCCTGATCTCGCCCGCGCTGAACCCCGAGCTCGTCGAGAAGCTGTCCGCTCGCCCCATCACCGCACTGGCGATGGACGCCGTGCCGCGCATCTCGCGGGCACAGTCGTTGGACGTGCTGTCGTCGATGGCCAACATCGCCGGGTACCGGGCGGTCGTCGAGGCCGCGCACAGCTTCGGCCGGTTCTTCACGGGCCAAGTGACCGCGGCGGGCAAGGTGCCACCGGCCAAGGTGCTCGTCGTCGGCGCGGGCGTGGCCGGGCTGGCCGCGATCGGCGCGGCGGGCAGCATGGGTGCGATCGTCCGGGCCACCGACCCGCGGCCCGAGGTGGCCGACCAGGTCAAGTCCCTGGGCGGTGAATACCTCTACGTCGACCCGGCGGCCGCCGAGGTCTCGGCCACCGGCTACGCCAAGGAGATGGGCGACGACTACAAGGCCCGCGAGGCGGCGCTGTACTCCGAGCAGGCCCGCGACGTCGACATCATCATCACGACCGCGCTGATCCCCGGCAGGCCCGCGCCCCGCATCATCACCGCGGAGATGGTGGCCTCGATGAAGTCGGGCAGCGTGATCGTCGACATGGCCGCGGCCAACGGCGGCAACGTCGAGGGCACCGTCAAGGACCAGGCAATCGTCACCGACAACGGCGTGACGATCATCGGCTACACCGACCTGGCCGGGCGGCTGCCCGCAACGGCCTCCCAGCTGTACGGCACCAACCTGGTCAATCTGCTCAAGCTGCTCACCCCCGAGAAGGACGGGGCCCTCACCCTGGATTTCGAGGACGTCGTGCAGCGCTCGGTCACCGTGGTGCGCGATGGCGAGACCACCTGGCCGCCGCCACCGGTGCAGGTGTCCGCCGCGCCAGCGGCGACCGCGACGGCACCCGTCGAGCCAAAACCGGTCAAGGAACCGATGACGGCGCAGCGCCGGTTGGGCATCACGTTCGCCGCCGCCGCGGTGCTGTTCCTGCTCATTGCACTATCGCCTGCCGCGCTGCAGGTCCACCTGACCGTGTTCGCCCTGGCGATCGTGATCGGGTACTACGTCATCGGGCACGTGCACCACGCCCTGCACACCCCATTGATGTCGGTGACCAACGCCATCTCCGGAATCATCGTCGTCGGCGCGCTGCTGCAGATCGGCCACGGCGACACCGTCGTCACCGTGCTGGCGACCGTCGCGACCCTGCTCGCCAGTATCAACGTCTTCGGTGGCTTCGCGGTGACCCGCCGCATGCTCGCCATGTTCTCGAGGAGCTAGATTCCGTGTTCACCCTAGAGACCACCGCCACCGCGGCCTACGTCGTCGCGGCCCTGCTGTTCATCATGGCCCTGGCCGGGCTGTCCAAGCACGAAACGTCACGGTCGGGCAACACCTTCGGCATCGCGGGCATGGCGGTCGCCCTGATCGCCACCATCGCCCTGGCGATCAGCCGCCACATCGAACCGCTGGGGATCGGTCTGCTGGTCGGTGCGATGGCGATCGGCGCCGCGATCGGCCTGTGGCGGGCTCGCGTCGTCGAGATGACCGGCATGCCCGAGCTGATCGCGCTGCTGCACTCGTTCGTCGGCCTGGCCGCGGTGCTGGTCGGTTGGAACGGCTACCTGCACGTCGAGGGTGACCCCCTCGGCTCCGAGGCCGGTGTGCTGGACACCCAGGGTCTGCTCGGCATCCACTCCGCCGAGGTCTTCATCGGCGTGTTCATCGGTGCCGTCACCTTCACCGGCTCGATCGTCGCCAACCTCAAGCTCTCGGCCCGCATCAAGTCCACCCCACTGATGTTGCCCGGCAAGAACGCCCTCAACGTCGGCGCGCTCGTCGTGTTCTTCGCACTCACGGTGTGGTTCGTCGTCGACCCGCAGCTGTGGCTGCTCATCGCCGTCACCGTGCTGGCCCTGCTGCTCGGCTGGCACCTGGTGGCCTCGATCGGCGGCGGCGACATGCCCGTCGTGGTGTCGATGCTCAACAGCTACTCGGGCTGGGCCGCGGCGGCGTCGGGCTTCCTGCTGTCCAACGACCTGCTCATCGTGACCGGCGCGCTCGTCGGCTCCTCCGGTGCCTACCTGTCCTACATCATGTGCAAGGCCATGAACCGGTCGTTCATCTCCGTCATCGCAGGCGGTTTCGGCATGGAAAGCTCAGGGGCAGGGTCCGATGTGGACTACGGCGAGCACCGCGAGATCAACGCCGAGGGCGCCGCCGAACTGCTCAGTTCGGCCAGCTCGGTGATCATCACACCCGGCTACGGCATGGCCGTTGCCCAAGCCCAGTACGGCGTCGCCGACCTGACCCGCAAGTTGCGCGACCGCGGCGTCAACGTCCGATTCGGCATTCACCCCGTCGCGGGCCGGCTGCCCGGCCACATGAACGTGCTGCTGGCCGAGGCCAAGGTGCCCTACGACATCGTGCTCGAGATGGACGAGATCAACGACGACTTCGACAGCACCAACGTCGTCCTGGTCATCGGCGCCAACGACACCGTCAACCCGGCCGCGGCCGAGGACCCCAGCAGCCCCATCGCGGGCATGCCGGTCCTCACGGTGTGGAACGCCGACAACGTCATCGTCTTCAAGCGCTCCATGGCCTCGGGCTACGCAGGCGTGCAGAACCCCCTGTTCTTCCGGGACAACACCCAGATGCTGTTCGGCGACGCCAAGGACCGGGTCGACGCAATCAACTCCGCGCTGGAGTCCCTAGTCAGAAACTAGGATGTCCAACTATGCCCGTTGACCGCCTCCTGCCCTCTGACGAAGCCCACGAGCTCATCGCGCTGACCCGCGACGTCGCCGACAAGGTTCTCGAACCGATCGTCGACGAACACGAGCGCAAGGAGACCTACCCCGACGGGGTGTTCGCCCAGCTGGGTGCGGCGGGGCTGCTGAGCCTGCCGCAGCCCGAGGAGTGGGGCGGCGGCGGGCAGCCGTACGAGGTCTACCTGCAGGTGCTCGAGGAGCTCGCCGCGCGGTGGGCCGCGGTGGCCGTCGCGGTCAGCGTGCACAGCCTGTCCTCGCATGCGCTTCTCGTCTTCGGCACCGACGAGCAGAAGCAACGGTGGCTGCCGGACATGCTGTCCGGTGACCAGATCGGCGCGTACAGCCTATCCGAGCCGCAGGCCGGATCCGACGCGGCGGCACTGCGTTGTGCGGCAACGCCTTCCGATGGTGGTTACGTGCTCAACGGCTCGAAGTCGTGGATCACCCACGGCGGAATCGCCGACTTCTACACGCTGTTCGCGCGCACCGGCGAGAAGTCGATCAGCTGCTTCCTGGTCCCCGGCGACCTGCCCGGCCTGAGCTTTGGCAAGCCCGAGGAGAAGATGGGTCTGCACGCGGTCCCCACGACGTCGGCGTTCTACGACAACGCCCAAATCGACGCCGACCGCCGCATCGGTGCCGAGGGCCAGGGTCTTCAGATCGCCTTCAGCGCACTGGATTCCGGCCGACTCGGCATCGCCGCGGTCGCGACGGGCATCGCCCAGGCCGCGTTGGGCGAGGCCTGCCGCTACGCCAACGAGCGAACGACGTTCGGCCGCAAGATCATCGACCATCAGGGGCTGGGCTTCCTCTTGGCGGACATGTCCGCGGCCGTCGTCAGCGCACGAGCCACGTACCTGGACGCCGCGCGGCGACGCGATCTCGGCCAGCCGTACTCCGCGCAGGCCAGCGTCGCCAAGCTGGTGGCGACGGACGCGGCGATGAAGGTCACCACCGACGCGGTGCAGGTGTTCGGTGGCGCCGGATACACCCGCGACTATCGGGTCGAGCGCTACATGCGCGAGGCCAAGATCACGCAGATCTTCGAGGGCACCAACCAGATTCAGCGATTGGTCATCGCGCGAGGACTGACGACGTAGCCCTCGCGCCTGGCCCCCGCCCCGGCGAGACATAAGCCTCGGCGCCCCCACCCGGCGTGTCGCCGCCACCGTTTATGTGTCGCGGCTGCGGCTCTCGCCAGGCCGCGTCACTCCGGCGGCGACGCCACCGTCACGACGGTGCCACCTTCCGGGCCGGAGTCGATCGTCATCGCCCCGCCCATCGAATCGAACCTGGCCTGCAGCGAGGCCAGCCCGATGTGTCCCTCGGCGACGCGCTGGTCGATGATCGACGGCTCGAACCCGACACCGTCGTCGGCGACCGTCAACACGAAGCGATCGCCATCGCGAAACAGCCGGACGGTCACCTCGGTCGCGTCGGCGTGCTTGTGGATGTTGGCGAGCAGTTCGCGGGCCGCCCGGTACAGAAGGGCTTGCGATGCGGGCCGTCCGACGTCTTCGAGTTCGGCGTCGATGAGGAAGTCGCCGCGGGAGTCGTACTGGCGCACCAACTCTCGCACTCCGGCTGTCAGGCCGAGCTGCGCGAGCACCTGCGGGTGCAGTGCCGTCACCGTCGACCGCAACCCCGCCGCGGTGTCGTTCAGCGCCGCGTACACCAAGTCCAGTGCGGGGTCGGGGATGCGCTCGCGCACCTCGTCGAGTTCCATCCGCGCGGCAAGCAGCGTCTGCAGCGGACCGTCGTGCAGGTGTTCGGCGAGCTCGCGATTGGTGCGTTCGTCGGCCTGCATCGACTCGGCGAC
>NZ_JBEVLO010000529.1:0-4991 GCF_040509115.1 Mycobacterium sp.
GACCCCGTGACGGCCGCGAACGGTCAAGCCGCGCAACTCGATTCGGTCAGCCACCCTGGTGTCCACCCGCCCACGCCGCCACGACCTTGAGCGCGTCGACGGACGCAGCGGCGTCGTGCACGCGAACCCCCCATGCCCCGTGCATCGCCGCCAGCGCCGAGATCACCGCGGTGGCGGTCTCCCTTCCGTCCGGAGGCCGAAGGTTCCCGCCAGCGTCGGCAAGGAGGGCACCGAGGAATCGCTTCCTGGACGCCCCGACCAGCACCGGGATTCCGGTATCGACGAACTCCGGCAGGGCCGCCAGCAGCGTCCAATTGTGTTGGGCCGACTTGGCGAATCCCAGGCCCGGATCGATGACCAGCATGGCGGGATCGACACCCGCCCGAACGGCGGCGTCCACGCTCGACAGCAGTTCGGCCCGTACGTCGGCCACCACGTCGCGGTAGTCGGGAACCTCGTGGGGGCGGTCGGCGCCGACCGAACGCCAGTGCATCAGGATCCACGGCACGCCGGCATCGGCCACCAGCGGCGCCATGTCCGGATCGGCCCGGCCCCCCGACACGTCGTTGACGATGTGCGCACCGCTCTCGATCGCCGCACGCGCCACCTGCGCGTGCATGGTGTCGATGCTCACCGTAATGCCTTGCTGGACGAGCTCTTTGATCACCGGCACCACGCGGGAGGCCTCCACGTGCGGGTCCACCCGGGTCGCGCCGGGACGTGTCGATTCACCGCCAACGTCGACGATCGCCGCACCGGCTTCGGCGAGTGCAAGCCCGTGCCGCACGGCACGGTCACACTCCAGGTACTTGCCGCCGTCGGAGAAGGAATCGTCGGTGACGTTGACGACGCCCATCACCTTCACACGGGTTCCGGCGCTCACTTGCGAAGGATGAGATCCAGAGCTTCGGCCCGCAACGTCGAGTCGGTCTTGAACTGGCCACGCACCGCCGAGGTCGTGGTGCTCGCACCGGGTTTGCGGATACCGCGCATCGCCATGCACAGGTGCTCTGCCTCCACCACGACGATGACGCCGCGGGGATCGAGCTTGCGCATCATCGCGTCGGCCACCTGTTGGGTCAGCCGCTCCTGCACCTGGGGACGCTTCGCGTAGAGGTCGACCACCCTGGCGAGCTTCGACAGCCCCGTTACCCGTCCGTCGACGCCGGGGATGTAGCCGACGTGCGCGACGCCGTGGAACGACACCAGGTGGTGCTCACACGTCGAGTACATGGGGATGTCCTTGACCAGCACCAACTCGTCGTGCTGCTCGTCGAAGGTGGTGTTGAGGACGTCGTCGGGATTGACGTACAGACCGGCGAACATCTCCTGGTAGGCGCGCGCGACCCTGGAAGGCGTATCGGAAAGCCCCGGCCGGTCCGGGTCCTCACCGATCGCGTACAGCAGTTCGCGGACGGCCTTCTCGGCGCGAGCCTGGTCGAACTCGGCAGGAACGAACGCCCGTGAGCCGCTCACGGGGCTGGAGGGTTGGGCATCAGGCTTCGGCATCGGAGCCTCCGTTCGGATCAGCCGGCTGGGGGCGGGTCATCGTGGCCCGAGCCGCCGTGTCCCGGCTCGTCTGGCGGCCGATGCGGCCCTGGCGAGCCGCCCTGTGGACGGGGTTGCCCGGGCGGATACGGCTGGTATGGCTGGTACGGCGGCGGATAGCCCTGCTGCGGCGGTCCCCAGTTCGGCTGCGGCTGCTGCGGCGGTTGGTACTGACCGGGCTGCGGCGGTTGGTACTGACCGGGCTGCTGCGGCGGCCATCCCGGGGCATGCCAGCCGGCGGGTGCTCCGTAGTTGGGCTGGGTGGCGCCGTTGACGCCCTGGCCAGGAGCTCCGTTGGCGGGACGACCGCCGTACGAGCCGTTGTGCCCGTTGGACCCGTTGGTGCCGTCGGCGTCGCGGCTCGCCGCGGCAATGGACGCCTTGAACGCCGGCTCCTGCACCGGCGGGGGCCACGGCTCGCCCCGCTCGATCGCCAGCTCCCCCGGTGTCTTGATCGGCGGCTTGTCCGACGGCACGCGTCCGCCGAAGTCGTCGAACATGGTCAGCCGGGGACGCTTCTTCACGTCGCCGAAGATGGCCTCCAGCTCGACCCGGTGCAGCGTCTCCTTCTCCAGGAGTTCACCGGCGAGGGTGTCCAGCACGTCGCGGTACTCGGTAAGCACCTCCCACGCCTCGGTGTGCGCAGCCTCGATGAGCTTGCGGACCTCGTCGTCGATGATCTGGGCGACCTCGTGGCTGTAGTCGGCCTGGGTGCCCATCGAACGGCCGAGGAACGGATCGCCGTGCTCGGTTCCGTACCGCACGGCGCCCAGCTTGGCGCTCATGCCGTACTCGGTGACCATCGCGCGCGCGATCTTGGTGGCCTGGTCGATGTCCGAGGACGCCCCGGTGGTGGGCTCGCGGAACACCAGCTCCTCTGCCGCGCGGCCACCCATCGCGAACACCAGGCGGGCGATCATCTCAGACCGGGTCATCAGACCCTTGTCGTCCTCGGGCACCGACATGGCGTGCCCGCCGGTGCGGCCGCGGGCCAGGATCGTCACCTTGTAGATCGGGTCGATGTCGGGCATCGCCCACGCGGCCAGGGTGTGGCCACCTTCGTGATACGCGGTGATCTTCTTCTCGTGCTCGCTGATGATGCGGCTCTTGCGACGCGGGCCACCCACCACGCGGTCGACGGCCTCTTCGAGCGCCGCGCCGGTGATGATGGTGCCGTTCTCGCGTGCGGTGAGCAGCGCGGCCTCGTTGATGACGTTGGCGAGGTCGGCGCCGGACATGCCGACGGTCCGCTTGGCCAGTCCGTCGAGGTCTGCGTCGTCGGCGATCGGCTTGCCCTGCGAGTGCACCCGCAGCACCGCTCGCCTGCCCGCGATGTCGGGCGCGGACACCGGGATCTGGCGGTCGAAGCGACCCGGTCGAAGCAGCGCGGGGTCCAGGATGTCGGGCCGGTTGGTGGCGGCGATCAGGATCACGCCCTGGCGCTCGCCGAAGCCGTCCATCTCCACCAGCAGCTGGTTGAGGGTCTGCTCGCGTTCGTCGTGCCCACCGCCGAGGCCGGCGCCGCGCTGGCGGCCGACGGCGTCGATCTCGTCGACGAAGATGATGCAGGGGCTGTTCTGCTTGGCCTGCTCGAACAGGTCGCGGACGCGGGAGGCGCCGACGCCGACGAACATCTCGACGAAGTCCGAACCGGAGATGGTGAAGAACGGGACACCCGCCTCACCGGCGACGGCACGCGCCAGCAGCGTCTTGCCAGTCCCAGGGGGTCCGTACAGCAGCACGCCCTTGGGAATCTTGGCGCCGAGTGCCTGATACCGCGTCGGGTTCTGCAGGAAGTCCTTGATCTCGTACAGCTCCTCGACCGCCTCGTCGACACCTGCGACGTCGGCGAACGTGGTCTTGGGCATGTCCTTGGACAGCTGCTTGGCGCGGGACTTGCCGAAGCCGAAGCCCATCCGGCCGCCCCCGCCCTGCATCCGCGAGAACATGACGAACAACCCGACGAGCAGCAGCAGCGGCAGGAGGTAGATCAGCAGCGAGCCCACGACGCTGCCCTGATTGACGACGGTGTTGGTCTTGGCGTTCTTGGCTGTCAACGCGTTGAACAGGTCCACCCCGTACCCGGTCGGGTACTTGGTGATGATCTTGTCGCTGTTCTCGGTATCGCCGTTGCCGCTCTTCAGGTCGAGACGGACCTGCTGTTCACGGTCGTCGATCTGGGCGCTGTTGACGTTGTCGGCGTTGATCTGCCCCATCGCGACGGACGTGTCGACGGGCTTGTAGCCGCGGGTGTCGTCGCTGAAGTAGAAGAAGGACCAACCCAGGAGCAACACCACCGCGACGGCGGTGAGTGTGCGGATGACGTTCTTTCGATTCATCGTTTGTCTTCGACCGGCGGCGGATACGCCAGCCTCGTCCTTCCGATATGCACAGGTTGGGTTCGTTCAGGCTACCGCTAGACCAACGACCGGCTGTTCCCGACGGGTGGCCGCCTGTGCTTGGCTGAGTTGGTGACCACATCTAGCCAACGGTTGGTCGAGACCAACGGCGTGACGCTGAGGGTGACCGAGGCGGGTGATCGCGGCGCACCGGTGGTGGTCCTCGCGCACGGATTTCCCGAGCTGGGCTATTCCTGGCGGCACCAGATCCCGGTGCTCGCCGCGGCCGGCTATCACGTGCTCGCCCCTGATCAACGCGGTTACGGCGGGTCCTCGGCGCCCCCGGCGATCGAGGACTACGACATCGTCGAGCTGACCGGAGACATCGTGGGTCTTCTCGACGACGTCGGCGCCGAGACGGCGGTGATCGTGGGACACGATTGGGGCTCGGTCGTCGCCACGAACCTTCCGCTGCTGCATCCCGACCGGGTCTCCGCGTGCGTGGCGATGAGCGTGCCCCCCATCCCGCGGTCGATGGTGGCACCCACGGAGTCGTGGCGCCGTGCCTTCGGCGACAGCTTCTTCTACATCCTCTACTTCCAGGAGCCCGGTCCCGCCGACGCCGAACTCGGCCGCGACCCGGCACGGACCATGCGCAGAATGTTGGGCGCGCTCCGCACGGACGGCGACGAGAACGTCTTCGTGCAGATGGCGGCGCCCGGTCCGGACGGCTTCATCGACCGGCTACCCGAGCCGGACGGCCTGCCGGACTGGCTCACCGAGGACGAACTCAACCACTACGTCGAGGAGTTCGCTGCGAGCGGATTCACCGGACCGCTGAACTGGTACCGCAACTTCGACAGGAACTGGGAGCTGACCGCGACGGCGCCGGCGTCGACGATCGACGTGCCGACGCTATTCATCGCGGGCACTGCCGACCCCGTACTCGGATTCACTCCGCGCGACAGGGTGCGCGACGTCGCGACCGGTCCGTACCGGGAGGTGTTGATCGACGGCGCGGGGCACTGGCTGCAGCAGGAGCGGCCCGCCGAGGTCAATGCCGCGTTGATGGAGTTCCTGACCGGCCCGAACTCCCCGTGAACT
>NZ_JBEVLO010000530.1:0-4214 GCF_040509115.1 Mycobacterium sp.
GTGAGACCGAGAATGCGACGCTCGCCCGGGACGATGAGGGTCTGCGCCCACGCGACCAACTGGTCCAGTGTGGCGTCCTGCACGTCCTGCTCGATGGTCACCGCTCTCGCTCTCGCGTCTTTTCAGTGTGGAACTCGATGGGGAGTTCGCTCAGCCAGGCCCGAGGCCCGACCACCGAACACCGTAGTGCCGCCACGCGGGCGGAGCGATCGATGCGCTCGGCAACGCCGTTCTCGATCTGGGTCGAGAAGTAGGCGTACGCACCGTGGAAGGCGTCGCCGGCGCCAAGCGTGTCGACGACCACCACGGGTTCCACTGGGACGGAACCTGACTCGCCATCGGACCACCAGTCGACGGGATCGCCACCGTGGGTGGTGACGACGGTGCGAACGCCGCTGCGGACCAGTGCCGCGGCGGTTGACGCCGGGTTGTCGGTGCCCGGCATTCGGAAGTCGTTGGAGCACACCATGTCCGTTGCGTATGGAATGACGTCGCTCATCACGGGTTTCCATCGGCCCGCGTCGACGACGACTGTGGTGGCGCGGGCTGCCGCATGTCGAACGGCCGCACGCGCGACCAAGGGATGGTGCCCGTCGACGAGCATCACGTCGGCATCCGCCACGAGGTCTTCGAGGCCACCCGGGGGCGTCGCGTCGGAATTCACCGCGTCGAGAGAGACGACCGATCGGTCACCCGTCGATTCGACGACGGACACGGCGGAGACGGGTACCGCCCGGGTGGTGCCCGCCGCCGCGTCGACGACGCTGATGCCGTACTCAGCAAGGTCGGCTCGAACCAACTCGGCGACCGGATCGTCACCGAGCGCGGTGACCAGGATCGCGTCGCCACCCAGCGCTGCGAAGGTGACCGCCGCATTCGCGGCCGGTCCGCCGGCGGCGACGAACTGTGCGGTCGAGGTGATCTTCTGGTTCACTGCAGGCGCTTTGACGATGCGGTGAATGACGTCGAGAGTCGCCAAGCCGACGAAGACCCCGACCGGAGTTTTCTCAGAGACCGGCGCGTTCCTCATCGGTCGGCTCCTCCGCACCGGTCATGAGCGCCACCACCTCGGACATCGAGCGCTTCTTCGGATCGACGACGCCTGCCCGCTGCCCCAGCCGGTGGATGTGGATCCGGTCAGCCACCTCGAACACGTGCGGCATGTCGTGGCTGATGAGCACCACGGGAATGCCGCGGTCGCGGATCGAGCGGATCAGGTCGATCACCTGTCCCGACTCCCGGACGCCGAGCGCAGCGGTCGGTTCGTCCATGATGATCACATCGCGGCCGAACGCGGCAGCCCGCGCCACCGCGACACCCTGACGCTGTCCACCGGACAAGGTCTCCACGGCCTGGTTGACGGACTTGATGCCGATCTTCAGGTCCGCGAGGTGTTGCGAGGCCTCCTGGCGCATCCTCGGCATGTCCAGCCGACGAAATAGGCTGCCCGCGATACCCTTTCGCCGCATCTCGCGTCCGAGGTAGAGATTCGACGCGATGTCGAGAGCCGGTACCACCGCGAGATCCTGGTACACCGTCTCGATTCCGGCTGCCCTGGCGTCTCGGGTGTTCTTGAACGACACGGGTGTTCCGTTCATCAGGATCTCACCCGAGTCCGGAACCACCGCGCCTGCCAACGCCTTGATCAGGCTGGTCTTCCCGGCACCGTTGTCCCCGATGACCGCGAGAACCTCGCCCTGGCGGAGCTCGAAGTCGGCCCCGTTGATCGCCGTCACGTTGCCGTACTTCTTGACGAGTCCGCGCGCTTCGAGAACGGGTGTGCCGCTCGCCGTGGTCGTCACAGTGATCTCCTGCGTGCGAATTGATCCACGGCCACCGCGACGATCACGAGGATGCCCGTCGCGATGTTCTGGTAGAGGTTGTCGACGCCGGCCTGGGTGAGGCCGTTGCGGAGCACGCCGACGATCAACGTGCCGACCAGTGTTCCGCCGACGCCACCGCGCCCACCGAACAGACTCGTTCCGCCGATGACCACCGCGGTGATCGTCTCGAGGTTGGCGTTCTGGTAGGCGTTGGGATCGGCGTTCGGGATGCGACCGAGAGCCGCCCACGCGGCGATGGCGGCAATCACGCCGGTCACGATGTAGACGGACAACAGCACCCGCCCGGACTTGATGCCCGACAGATTGGACGCCTGCGGGTTGCCACCGACCGCGTAAATGTGCTTACCCCAGGACGTTTGGGACAACGCGTACCACATCACGGCGTAGACCAGGAGCATCGCGACCACGCCGAACGTCGTCGAGAACGAGCCGACCCGAAAGGACGTGCCAAGGAAGGTGAGCGGTCCCGGCTCCACGCGGTAGGTCTCGGAGCCCGCGAGCAGGCGGGTACCCGCCAGGATCGCTGTGAACGTGCCCAGCGTAACGATGAACGGGGGCAGTCGCAGGACCGTGACGAGGCCGCCGTTGAGCGCGCCGAACACGACGCACACCAGGAGCGTCGACCCGAGCGCCACGACCGGCCCGTTGGCGCCCGCGCTCTGCGCCATCACGATGGTGCCGAAGACGGCCACCGCGCCGATCGAGAGATCGATGCCGGAGGTGAGGATGATCAGCGTCTGGCCGACGGCGAGAATGCCGACGACGACTGACTGTTGGAGGATCAGGGACACGTTCTGCGGGTTGAGGAACGAATCCGCGATGGAACTGAAGATGATGATCGCGACGACGAGGGCCACCAGCGGACCGAGCAGCGGTTCACGGAGGATGTTCCCTACGTTGAACCGACTCGATACCGATGGCCGTGCCGTAGAAGGTGCCGTCGCGGGAGCGCCAGTGGTCATGAACCGGCTGTGCCCCAGCAGTTCTTCTCGCCCCACGCGGTGTCCTGCGACTCGAGCCCGGGCACGGGCTTGTCCGTGATGAGCTGCGAGCCGGTGTCGTTGAATCCGCTGGGCCTGGTGCCGTCCTTGGCGAACTTGACCACGGCCTGCACGCCCTGCTCGGCCATCTTCGCCGGGAACTGCATCACCGTCGCACCGATCTTCCCGGCCTTCACGTCCGCGACGCCCGTGCAGCTTCCGTCGATCGACCCGATGGTGATCTGCGCGGTGCGATTGGCGGATTGGATCGCCTGGTACGCGCCCGCGGCTGCCGGCTCGTTGATGGTGTACAGCGCGTTGATCCCCGGGGCCCGCTGGAGGATGTTCTCCATGGCGGTCTGCGCCTTGGTCTGGTCGCCGTTGGTGTTCTCCTTGCCGACGATCTCCGGCGAGTCGTTGGTGATGCCGAAGCCTTCGAGGAATCCGTCGTGGCGGAAGGTGTCGACGGTTCCGCCCGGGGTGCCGTCCAGCATCACGACCTGGGGCGCCGCGCCGGCGAGCGCGGCCTTCACCCACTTGCCCTGGCTGACGCCTGCGGCCTTGTTGTCGGTGGCGAAGGTGGCGTCGACGGCGTCCTCGGGGTCGGTCGCGGTGTCCAGGGCGATGACGACGACGCCTGCGTCGCGCGCCTTCTTGATGGCGTCGAGCACCCCGGTGGAGGAGTTGGGGGTGATCAGGATGCCCTTCACTCCCTGGCCGACCATGTTCTCGATGGCCGCGACCTGGCCCTCGTTGTCGCCGTCGAACGCACCCGCCAGCGCAACCAGCTCGGCACCGTCCTTGTCGGCCTGTGCCTGCGCGGCCTCACGCAACTTGACGAAGTATGGGTTCGAGTCGGTCTTGGTGATCAGTCCGACCTTGACGCTGTCCGAGTCCGATCCGCCACCGCAGCCGGTCAGGCCCAGAACCAGCGAGCCTGCCGTGAGGAACGCCCCGACCGCGAGCGTGCTTCTGTTGCGCTTTTCGTGCATGTGGACTCCCTTGTCCCCGATGCGACGCCGGTCGCGCCGCGTGCTCCACCGAAGCCTAGGGGGAAGGCAAGCGCTTGCGCGAGCGCTTTCGCGAAATGGTTCCGCCAATTTCGGTGCGCTTCGGGGCTGGAGCGGGTCGTCCGACTCCAGCCCAAACCGATGATGGGGGTGACCCCGGCGCATCGGTGCGCTGGGGTCGAATGACGGCGAGTAGGCGCAACGCGTCCTCCGACGGTGAGCCGGGGTCGGCGGTGTAGATGACGACGCGTTGATCACGGTCTGCGATGTCGAGCGAATCGCAGTTCACCGTCACCGGCCCGACCACGGGGTGCTCGAACGTCTTGCGCGTCATCTCCCGTGACACCACGTCGTGGTCGTTCCACACGTTCTCGAAGCTG
>NZ_JBEVLO010000531.1:0-5576 GCF_040509115.1 Mycobacterium sp.
GGCGCTGGCACCAGGCGGGGAGGCATGGGCGACCGACGAGGCTCGGATCCGCGGATTCCACCGTCAGATCGCTGACGCCCAGCTGCCGGAGCCGACGGTGGTGACCGTGCAGTGGGGGGTCGACGGCGGTGCGAGGGGAATGGAGGAACTGCTAAGCGGTCCCCGGCTACCCACCGCGGTGTTCTGCCATTCCGATGAGATTGCGATCGGCGCGCTGCGCACGCTCCGCCGCGCGGGAGTATCGGTACCGCAACAGGTTTCGGTGATCGGCGTGGACAACCATCCCTCTGCCGAGATCGCCGATCTCACCACCGTCGCCCAACCCGCCCGCCAACAGGGCGAGATTGCTGCCCGCGTGCTGATTGCGCGGCCGAGCACCGGGCCGCGGATCACGATGCTGCCGACCCGATTGGTCGTGCGCGGCTCGACCGCCCCGCCTCGATAGCCGGCCCGACACCACGCTCGCGGCTGAAACATGGCTCAGCTTGAGGCAACTCACCAAACCTGCGTGTGAGGTGTGCCACACTCGTCTGCAAGCCGGACATGGCTGCTCGTGACTCTCGGAAGATCACCGATCGACAGACGAGGATGCATGAAACGATTTCAGTTAGCCCGGCCGCGGACGCGCCGGGCAATTGCGCTGGCCAGCGCCCCGTTACTGGCCGCCACCATGTTGACCGGCTGTGGCAGCGACGGTGGGCCCCCGACCTTGACCTGGTACGCCATGCCGGACAACGGTGGCGCCGCCACCAGGGCGCAGGAGTGCGCTGACGCGTCCAACGGCGCCTACCGGGTGAACATCGAGACGCTGCCCGCCAACGCCACCGGCCAGCGCGAGCAGATGGTCCGTCGCCTTGCCGCGCGGGATTCGTCGATCGACGTGGTCAGCGTCGACGTGGTGTTCACCGCAGAATTCGCCAACGCCGGTTTCCTGCGGCCGTTCACCCCCGAGGAGACCAGCCGTCTGACGGCGGGCATGTTGCCCGCTCCCGTCGAGACCGGCATGTGGGACGGCACCCTCTACGCCGCACCGTTCAAGTCCAACGCCCAGCTGCTGTGGTTTCGCAAGTCGGTGGCCGCGGCGGCGGGCGTCGACCCCACCAGTGAGAACTTCACCTGGGACGAGATGCTCAAAGCCGCTGTCAGCCAGGACAAGACGATCGGCGAACAGGGTGCCCGCTACGAGGGCTACATGGTGTGGATCAACGCGCTGGTGCTCTCTGCAGGGGGCGAGGTGATCGAGAACGCCGAGGCAGGCCGCGATGCCACCCCGTCGCTGAACAGCCCAGCCGGGCTCAAGGCTGCGGAGATCATCGGCAACCTCGCCCGCTCGAGCGCCGCAGCGCCCGACTTGTCCAACGCGCAGGAAGAGAACGCCCGGTCGATCTTCCAGACCGACAAGGGCGGGTTCATGCTCAATTGGCCATTCGTACTCGCCGCGGCCCGCGAGGCCGCCGAGGAGGGCACGCTGGACAAGGCCGTCGTCGACGACTTCGGCTGGGCGCGTTACCCGCGGGTGCTGCCGGACAAGCCCAGCGCGCCGCCACTGGGCGGGGCGAACCTGGGCGTCGGCGCGTACTCGAAGCACCAGGACCTGGCAGCCAAGCTCATCGAATGCGTGAACGCCCTGCCGAAGGCCACGCAGTACATGCTCGACGAGGGCGAGCCCTCGCCCTACGCGGCGTCCTACGACGACCCCGAGGTCCGGGCGGAGTACGACAACGCCGATCTGATCCGCGAGTCGATCGCCGAAGGCGGGCCACGGCCGCTGACTCCGTTCTACGTCGACATAGCCGGAGCGATCACCCAGACCTGGCATCCTCCGGCGTCCGTCACGGCCGAAACCCCGGAGAGGACCGACCAATTTATTGCTGATGTCTTGGCGGGAAGGCGGCTGCTGTGACGACCCTCGAGGAACGGCCCACCGAGCAGTCACCCGAGAAGGCGTCGATCAGCGAGCGGGTCCGTGGGGAACGCCGACTGGGGATGTACCTGACGTTGCCGTCGTACCTGGTGATGATCCTGGTCACCGCGTATCCGCTTGGCTATGCACTGGTGCTGTCGCTGTACAACTTTCGGCTCACCGATCCCGACGGTCGCAGCTTCGTCGGGCTCAGCAACTACCTGGTGATCTTGACCGACCCGGTCTGGTGGAACGACTTCATCACGACGCTGGCGATCACGGTGGTGACCGTCGCCGTCGAACTCGTCGTCGGATTCGCCTTCGCGTTCGTGATGCTGCGCATCGTCCGCGGCCGCGGCCCGTTGCGCACCGCGATCCTAATTCCCTACGGAATCGTCACCGTGGTGTCGGCGTTCATCTGGCGCTACGCGTTCGCGATCGACGCAGGCTTCGTCAACCAGTGGCTGAATCTCGGCGCGTTCGATTGGTTCGGCGACCGCTGGTCGGCGATCTTCGTGATCTGCCTTTCGGAGATCTGGAAGACCACGCCATTCATCTCGCTCCTGCTGTTGGCTGGGTTGGTGCAGGTGCCCGAGGACATGCAGGAGGCCGCCAAGGTCGACGGTGCGACGGCGTGGCAGCGGCTGTGGAAGATCACGCTGCCGAACATGAAGGCCGCCATCATGGTGGCCCTGCTGTTCCGCACGCTGGACGCCTGGCGCATCTTCGACAACCCGTACGTCATGACCAACGGCGCCAACAACACCGAGACCATCTCGTTCCTGGCCTACCGCCAGAACGTCACACTGGTCAATCTCGGCATGGGGTCCGCGGTTTCGGTGGTGCTGTTCTTCACCGTCGTGATCATCGCCTGGATCTTCGTCAAGGTGTTCAAGACCGATCTGTCGCAAGTCAGGGGTGACTAGTGAACTCCGTCAAGGTCGACCGGCGCTGGACCATCGCCGGCATCGTCATCGTGATCTACAGCTTCTTTCCCCTGCTGTGGATGATCAGCCTGGCGTTCAAGCCACCGTCGGACATCGTCTCGGGCGCCCCGCAGTTCCTGCCGACGTCGTTCACGCTGGACAACTTCGCCCAGATCTTCAGCAATCCGTTGTTCACCAGTGCGCTGCTCAACTCGATCGGCATCGCCATCATCGCCACCCTGATCTCGGTCGTCATCGCGATGTTCGCGGCGTATGCGATTGCGCGCCTTGAATTCCGGGGCAAGAAGGTGCTGCTGTCGCTGGCGCTGGGCATCGCCATGTTCCCGCAGGCGGCACTCGTCGGCCCGCTGTTCGACATGTGGCGCGGCCTGGGCATCTACGACACTTGGCTGGGGTTGATCATCCCGTACCTGACCTTCGCCCTGCCGCTTTCGATCTGGACCATGTCGGCGTTCTTCCGGCAGATTCCCTGGGAGATGGAGCACGCCGCCCAGGTCGACGGCGCCACGGCGTGGCAGGCCTTCCGAAAGGTCATCGTGCCGCTGGCGTCGCCAGGGGTGTTCACCACCGCGATCCTGACGTTCTTCTTCTGCTGGAACGACTTCCTGTTCGCCATCTCGCTGACGTCCACCAACAGCGCCCGCACCGTGCCCGCGGCGCTGGCGTTCTTCCAGGGCGCCTCGTACTTCGAGTCGCCGGTGCCCTACATCATGGCGGCGTCGGTGATCGTCACCATCCCCGTCGTCATCCTCGTCCTCGTCTTCCAACGTCGCATCGTCGCCGGCCTCACCTCCGGCGCAGTGAAGGGATAACCATGGCAGCAATCACCATGCGCAACATCGTCAAGAAGTACGGTGACGGATTCCCCGCCGTCAACGACGTCAGCATCGACGTCGCCGACGGCGAGTTCATGATCCTGGTGGGCCCGTCGGGCTGTGGAAAGTCCACGCTGCTGCGGATGATCGTCGGGCTGGAGGACATCACGTCCGGCGACATGATCATCGGGGACACCCGGGTCAACGACAAGGCGCCCCGCGACCGCAACCTGGCGATGGTGTTCCAGAACTATGCGCTGTACCCGCACCTGACGGTGTTCGAGAACATCGCCTTCCCACTGCGGTTGTCCGGCAAGCACTCCGACGAGGAGATCCGCAAGCTCGTCACCGAAGCGGCGGACACCCTTGAGCTCGGCGAGCACCTGGAACGCAAGCCCGCCAACCTGTCCGGTGGCCAGCGTCAGCGGGTGGCGATGGGCCGGGCCATCGTGCGCCAGGCCGACGCATTCCTGTTCGACGAGCCGTTGAGCAACCTCGACGCCAAGCTGCGCGGCCAGATGCGCACCGAAATCCTGCGGTTGCAGCGCCGACTCGGCGTCACCACCGTGTACGTCACCCACGATCAGACCGAGGCCATGACGCTCGGCGACCGCGTCGCCGTGCTGAAGAAGGGGGTGCTCCAACAGATCGCCAGCCCGCGTGAACTCTACGACCAGCCCGTCAACCTGTTCGTGGCCGGGTTCATCGGATCGCCGCCGATGAACTTCGTGCCCGCCCGCGTCACCGGAGACAAGATCGAGCTGCCGTTCGTGACGATCCCGCTGCAGGACGACTGGCGGGGCAAGGTCGAGGACGGCAAGATCTACATCGCGGGCATCCGACCCGGAGCATTCGAGGACGCCGAATTCGTGGATGCGGGCAAGAAGGCCCGCGGCGTCACCTTCGACGTCACCATCGACGTGACGGAGTGGCTGGGCAACGAGCAGTACGCCTTCGTGCCGTTCGAGGCGCCCGCCGAAATCGTCTCGCAGCTGGCCGAACTCGCGACCGAGCTGGACAGCGAGCAGATGCGGACCCAGATCTGCGTCGAACTCGATCCGCTGAGCCGGGTGCGCAACGGCGACAACGCCACGCTGTGGCTGGACTCCGAGCGGATGCACCTGTTCGACCCCGCCAACGGTGACAACGTCACCAGGGTCGCCCACGCCGACGACAACGCCGACTCCAACGCCAACGCCCACGCCGACGACGCGTCCGGACGCCACGCCGCCGCGGCAGGCGGCGACTCGATCAGCGCGCCGCGCTAACCAGGCAACACGACGTGGCCGCACCGGAGCTGCGGCTGCGGGCCCCTTCCTCCGGTCTGTTGTCACTGCCATGGGAGCGACCGCTCGCCGAGTGGCTGGTACCCGATGTTCCGTTGCGGGACATCGCCGTTGGGCCCAGCCGGCACCTCGTCAGATTCGTCGAGTGCGACGGCGCGCTGTGGGCACTCAAGGAACTCCCGCCACGCATTGCCGTGCGCGAGTACGACGTGCTGAGCCAGTTGGAGGAGATGCGCCTCAACGCGGTGCGGCCCGCGGGTCTGGTGCGCCAACCCGACTTCGACACCGCAATCCTGCTGACCCGCTACCTCATCGGCTCTTGGCAGTACCGTCGGTTGTTCCTGCGGCTGCCGCCCGACGCGCCCAAACAGCGGGCCCGCTTGCTGGACGGCATGGCGTCGCTGCTGGTCGAATTGCACCGGCGTGGCGTGTTCTGGGGCGACTGCTCGTTGGCGAACACGCTGTTCTCCCGCGACGGTCAGGTGCTGCAAGCATCGCTCGTCGATGCCGAAACCAGCGAGGTGCACCATCCGCGCCTGTCCGACGGCCAGCGGCAGCTCGACGTCGACGTGACGGTGGAGAACGTCGCGGCGGGACTGATGGACATCGCGGCGCGCCTCGACGG
>NZ_JBEVLO010000532.1:0-22618 GCF_040509115.1 Mycobacterium sp.
TCGACGGGTTCAGCGGTACCCACACCATCCCCGCCCGCCAACTGGCGAGCACGCAGATCCACGCCTCGGGGTGGTTGGGAGACAGCACCGCGACCTTGGTGCCGTGCGGCAGGGCTGCGGTCAGTCCGTGGGCGATGCGGCAGGACAGGTCGTAGGACTCGGAGTAGGTCCAGCGGCGACCGTCCATGACGTAGGCGGCGCCTTCGGGATTCTGCCGCCAGCCGCGGTCGAAGAACTCGGTGATCCTCATCGTGACTCCCGACGGTGGGCAACACTGGTCATCACTCGATCGTCGGCGCAAAGAGTGGGCTGCGACACGGTGGCCGCTCCAACGGTGCGGCCCCCGCCTTTGGAGTCCCCTCCAATCAAGGCCGTTGGAGGCCTCGACGGCCGGCCTGGAGCGTCGGCAGTCGGTCCCCGCGCCCGCCCACCCGCCGCCGCGGTGCCGGGCGAGGCCGCGGGTGCGCTCGGCGGGCGGGATCGAGGCTGTTCAAGATTTGAAGGCAGCAGATTTCTAGAGCGAAGGAAAGCGGCCATGCCACTGGCTTTGGCGGACAATCCTGCATTCGAACGAGCCCGGGCGAATGGGTCCGGGGGCGTTCGCCGTTGCCCCACATCGGTGAAAAGTCACAGTGTGGGGTCGTGCACATCGGCGGTGATCAGCCAGATCACGTCGAGGAGGGTCGTTACGGAGTCCAGATCCGCCCCGGTGACCGCGGCGAACCGCGCCAGCCGGTAGCGCAAGGTGTTCTGGTGAACCACGAGCGTGGCTGCGGCCCGCGCGACGTGGCGGTCCGCTTCGACATAAACGCGCACACTTTGCCAGATCAACTCGCCGAACTCACCCAGCTCGACCAGCGGCGCGCGGTATCGTCGCCGCAGGAGCGAGGTCACGGCGTCGTCGCGGTCCACAGCGAGTTGCCAACCGATGTCACCGATGGACCGCTGGCCGCGAACACCCCGGCGCCACATCCAGTCGTGCACCCGCTGCGCCACCTCGAAGGAGCCGGCAAGCTCGGACAGTTCCACGCGGGGGCCCAGGCCGATGGTGGCCTCCAACCCCGGAATCTCGACGGATGTGGACACCACCCCGATGCACGATCCGGCGTCGATGCCAACCACATCGGTCGATCGGGCTTCCAGGCGCCGCCGCAAGACTTCCAGCGAGACACCTGGCGCAGGCGTCGCCTTAATCGCACAGTAGGCCACCTCGGTATCCACACCGAAGGTGGTGACCCGTTCGTCGAGCACTGCCGGGCTCAGCCGCCCGGTGAGCAGCTGACGGAGGAAGGCGGATCGCAGGTGAGAGTCTTGCAGGGCGTCACTCAGCCGTTGCCGTTGAAACAGCTCGGTGACCGTGTCGGTTAGGGCATCGCTGAGACCCCAGAGAATCTGGGTGGATCGGAGCAACTCCGTGGGTTCCACCCCCCGCGCCGTCGCGATCTCGACGAACCGCTGCTGCAGCACCCCGATCGAGACGCGCAGACCCTGCAGCAGCTCCTGGACCCGGATGCCCTGTCCAATGCGCTCGTCCACACGAACGGCGAGGGCCTCGACATCGCGTTCGGTGACGATCGGGTAGCCGGCGAGTAGGGAGTCGCAGACGGCGTCGAGGTTCATCCGCGCCGACGCCTCGAAGGCACTGCGCGGGACGATCTCGTAGCCGGGCCTGGCGCGGGAGAGGGTCCTGTCGACCACCACGTTGACGTCCTCCGCGAGAGCGACGACGCTCTCCAGGAACGCCTTGCTCGCGGTGTACCCGCCGGTCTCCTCGCTGCCCACCACACCCCCACGCCGTCGTCGGAGCCCTTGTTGTAACAGGTTCCACGGTTGGCCGAGGTAATCTACGTCAGACAAGTCCACGCCGTCATCGATGTGTCCTTCCGCGTCGGGCTAATGGTCGCTCCGCCCGCCGCTGATGTCGAAGACGGCGCCCACGCTGTAGGAGCATGCGAGTGAGGACAACCACGCAATCGCTCGGCGACCTCCTCGACGTGCATCAGCCGTCCCACGGGCGCGAGCGCGATGCTCTCATCGAACGTCCGAGGCCGCGAGTTCGGATCCTAGGCTCTTGGTCAGGGAGATGAGGGCGGCCTTGGACGCGCCGTATTGAGCTGTGTGTGGACGGGCCTCCTTGCCCGCGATCGAGGCGACGTTGAAGACCCGCCCCCAGCCGTTGCTCCGCATCTTCGGGACGAATGCGCGCACGCAGAGCAGCGCACCCGTCAGATTGACCGCCAGCGCGCGGTGCCAGTCCCCGAGAGGGAGGTCGAGCATGGACCCGCCGGTCGGGAACAGGGCCTTCTCGGCAGCAGCGAGCGCTCCGCCGTCGAGGTCCCGCAGCGATACCGCGGAGTCGTTGGCCAGCAGACGCTCGCCCGTCGCCAGGCCGACACCCCGCGCCCCACCGGTTGTGACGGCGCGGCACCGTGGTGTGGTCATCGGCGGTCGCCGCCGTCGGCGCCCGAGCCGACCACCCTCTGTTCGAGGTCGCCGGTTCGGGTGGGGCCGGTGCCGTGTCGACCGGTGCGATGGACGAGGGCAGCGGCGGACACACCGGAGAACAGGATGATGACGGTGACCATGATTCCCAGTGCGGTCGTGCCCCAGGCTCTGACGACGAGGGTGGCGGCGAAGGGGGTGAAGCCACCGATGACGTTGCCCAACTGCATGGCCAGCGACAACCCCGAGTAGCTGACCGCGGGGTCGAAGGACTCCGACAGCATCGAGGGAAAGGCCCCGGTGAGGACTGCCCACCCGATTCCGTAGAACAGGACGTAGGCGCCGATCACGAATCCGGCTGTCCCGCGGTCGATCATCGGCAGGAGCAGAAGTGCCATCACCGCGATCACCAGGACGCCGGTGGCGTGCACGGGGAGCCTGCCGATCCGGTCGGACAGGGCGCCGGCTGCCGGTATGAGGGCCAGGTGCAAAGCACTGGCGGCCAGCAGACCAATCAGCGGCAGCGTACTCGGCACCCCCGCCAACTTGGCGAAGGAAAGGCTGTAGGCAATGGCGAGGTAGGCGGAGACGGCGACGCCGACCTGGACACCGATGGCAAGGAGCAGCTCCACCGGGTGGGTGCGGACGAGCTCGATGATCGGAGACCGCGCTACCTGACGGGTTGCCTTGAGCCGCTCGAACTCCGGGCTCTCGGCGACGGTGCGCCGGATCACGATCCCGACGATCACCAGGATCCCGCCAGCCCAGAACGGGACCCGCCAGCCCCACTCCAACAGGGCTTCCTCCCCCATCTGGCCGGCCGCGAGAAAGGCCAGGTTGCCCAGGATCAGGCCCAATGACAAGCCGGTGCCGGGCAGTGCCGAGTACAGTCCGCGGCGCTGCGGGCTCGCATGCTCGGCAACCATCAGGATGGCGCCGCTCTGTTCCCCGCCGTAGGCAAACCCCTGGACCAGCCGGAGCCCGACTAGAAACGTTGCGCCCCAGTACCCAATGGAGTCGTACCCGGGCAGACACCCGATGAGAACGGTCGACAGCCCCATCATCACCACGGTCACCACCAAGATCCTCTTGCGGCCCATACGATCTCCGAGGTGGCCGAAGACGATGCCTCCTAGCGGGCGGGCGAGGAATCCGACGCCGAAGGTCGCAAAGGATGCCAGGACTCCCACGGCCGGGTCGGTGGAGGGGAAGAACACCGGGCCGAAGACCAGCGCCGCGGCGAGGCCATAGATGGCGAAGTCGTAGTACTCCAACGTCGTCCCGGCCGCGCCGGCAATCGCCGCGCGCCGCATCTTCGGGCGCGAACGTTCCTGTGCCGGGTCGTGTGCAAGTGAGGTCATGCCATGCTCCTGGTCGATGTGGGTGGTAGGACCGGGGGTTCAGCGGGGCCGGTCGACCCGGATGACGACCTTGCCGACGACACTGCCGGTCGCCAGCAGGCCCTGGGCCTCCTCGGTCTGCTCCCAGGAGAGGACCCGGTCGATGGTCGGGCGCAGGGGCTCGAGGTCGAGTTCGCAGACGCCCGCGAACATGGCGGCCAGCTCGTCGGCGCTGCGCGTGCGGAAGGTGACTCCGCGCAGCGTTAGCCGTTTGCGCGAGAAGGCTTCGAGGTCGGCGGTGGTCTCGGTGCCCGCCACCCGCCCGACGTTGACGATCCTGCCCTTGATCGCCGTTGCGGCGACGATGTCGGGGAAGTACTCGCCGCCGACGTGGTCGATGGTCACGTCGACACCCCCACCGCCCGTCGCGGCGAGCACCTCCTCGGCGAAGCCGCGCCCGGTGCCGTGGAGGACCAGATCCGCGCCGAGATCGCGCAAGACCTCGTCGGCACGGTCCGATCGGGCCAATGCGATCACGGTGCCGGCCCCGAGACTGCGGGCCAATTGCACGCCCTGGAGACCGATCCCCGACGTGGCACCGGTGACGAGCACGTTCTCGCCCGGGGTGAACTCGCCTGCCGCCATGAGCGCATCGCACTCGGTGAGCAGCCCGATGACCGCGGCGGCGCCGTCCTCGTAGGTCCACCCATCGGGGATGGGGACGACGAGGCGGGCGTCGGCGACCACCTGCTCCGCGAGCCCACCCGGCAGCATGGTCATCACGCGGTCGCCGACGTGGATGTCGTCGACGCCGCGTCCTACCTCGACCACCTCGCCCGCGGCATCGAGACCCGCGATCCAGGCCGTCCCCTCCGCGGGCGGGGTGCCGTAGCCGCCCGTGCGCACGAATTGGTCCACGTAGTTGACGGAGCCCGCGTGGACGGCGATCCGGACACTCGCCGCGTCGAGTTGGGGGGCGGGGGCATCGCCGACCGCGAGCGACGTCCCGGAGGCGTCCCTGGTGATTAGTACCGCTCTCATCGTGCTCCTCCGTTATTCAGGCGATCGAGTTGCGCTCGCAGGTCGGCGACATCGCGGACCGGCTCGGCGCCGTCCCAGTCCACGGACGCGCGGGCGATGGCATCGAACAGAGCCTGCTTCTCCCTGCCCATCTCGGAAACTTCGATCATCGAGCCGTGATGGGCGCCGCTCTCGAGGTAGGAGAACCGGTCGTCCGGTCCGCCGCGGCCGGAGCGACCGGCTTGGATCTCGACATAGCCGCGCGAGAGCGCCGTCGCCAACAGCTCGTCGTACTGTTCGGTCCAGTAGGCGACGTGGTGCAGGCCCTCCCCTACCGCCTCGATGAACGGGCGATAGGCCGACGGCCGCTCGCAGTGCTGCTGGATCAGCTCGATCTGGACCGGTCCGTGTTGCCCCAGCGCGATGCTGACCCGGGGGCACTCGCTGGGCCTCCCGCGGAACGTGTTGTCCGTGACGTCGGCGTTCTCGATGAAGTAGAAGGGGCCCGCCCCTGGGCCATCGATCCAGTGCCTCATCGCCGCGTGAACGTCGGGGACGACGAAGCCGAGTTGGCGGATGGTGCCGAAGCTTGTGTTCACGAGTCCGACCCGCCACTCTCGCCGAGGGGCCGGACGACTCGTCGCTCGATCCTCCACGTGCCCGTGGGATCGCGCCGAACTGAGTCGACGAACTCTCCGAAGGAGAATCGTCCCCCCGAGCGGAAGGTGATCACCTTGGACCGGCAGGTGCCGGTGTCGGGCCCGGTGGCGTGCACCGACACCGTGGAGGTGTGGTGGCTGACCGCTGGATCCGTCATGCCCTCCAGCATCTTGACCAGCGCGTCGCGCCCCTCGATGAGCAGGGCTCCCGTCCTCTCGTAGACGAAGTCTTCGGTCAAGACCTCGGGCAGCTGGGTCGCGTGGTTACCGCTGTCGAACGCAAAGGAGACGTCCGCGATGAGGTGATGGAGGGCGAGCACCTCATCGTCGGAGAGGGTGCGATGGTCGGAGAGGGCTGGGTGTTCGGAGTGAGTAGGGCCCCCTCGGTGGGCATCTGTCTGAGCCATGGTCTGAGTTCTCCTCGCCGTGCTGAGCGACATGCGCGTATCTACCGTGTCGTAACTCACTCTTCCGCCACAGCGGCGGACGGGGTATGTCCTCCACGCCAACCTGGCCGCCCGCTTGTTGGAGCCGCCTCCAACGAGCTTTCTGCCATCGTTGGCGGGGTGAAAGCCGTCATCTACCGCAGCACCGGTGCCGCCGACGACGTGCTCGAGGTCGTCGAGCTGCCCGTACCGGAGCCCGGGCCCGGCCAGGTCCGTGTCGCGATCACCGCCTCGGCCATCAACCCGACCGACTGGAAGCAACGCGCTGGCATCACCCGCGGCGAGCCCGAGGGCTTCCAGGTGCCGCACCACGACGGGGTGGGACGGATCGACGCGATCGGCACCGACGTTCGGGGTCTCGCCGTGGGCCAACGGGTGTGGCTCTACCTCGCCGCCGCCGACAACCGCTACGGGACCGCGGCACAGTATGCGGTGGTCCCAGCCGATCGCGCGGTTCCCCTGCCCGACCACGCCTCCGATGAGCTCGGGGCGTGTCTCGGCGTCCCGGCCTTGACGGCGGCGCACTGTCTGGGAAGCGGTTCCGAGGCGCTCCGCGGGAAGACAGTCCTCGTCGCGGGCGGTGCGGGCGCGGTGGGGCACTACGCGATCGAGCTCGCCAAGTACGCCGGGGCCCGCGTGGTGACGACGGTCAGCTCGACGGCCAAGGCCGAATTGGCGCGCGCCGCAGGCGCCGACATCGTGGTCGACTACACCACCGGGGACGTGGCCGACCGCATTCTGAACTCGGTCGGTCGGGTCGATCGCATTATCGAGGTGGCGCTGGCCGCGAACATCGGTCTCGACGTGGCCGTCGCGGCAGACAACGCAGAGATCGCGGTTTACGCGGTGGAGGCCGACGATCCACGCCTGCCCGTCGCCCCCCTGGCCACCGCGAACGTCACCATCAAATTTGTTCTTCTGTACACGATTTCGGAAGTCGATCGCGCAGCTGCGATCTCGTGGACGTGCGCAGCAGTGGAGGCCGGGGCCCTGACCGCGCTTCCGATCACCGAATACGGCCTCGACGACGCGGCCGCAGCTCAATCCGCGGTCGAGGCAGGCGCGGTCGGCAAGGTCGTCCTCCGTCCGTAACGGAGAAGTAGCGAGACAAAAAGCGGCACAACGCATCACACCATCAAGGAGAAACTCATGATGAATTCACCCACGATCACCGTCTCGACAGACATCCCGCTGGAGATCGCCGTCGATGCCATCCCCGACGACGACCGCGTCTGGGTACCCCAGGCCCCAGGCGTCTTCTTCCGCCCGCTGTTCATCAACACCATCACGGGTCAGTGGTGCAATCTGCTGAAAGTCACACGATCGGGTTTCCTGTCGCGCCATCGCCACCCCGGGATCGTCGTCGGCTACGTGATCAAAGGCGAGTGGAAGTACGACGAGCACGAATGGACCGCTCGCGAGGGCGGATTCGTCTACGAGCCACCAGGCGAGATTCACACGCTGCGTGTACCGGAGGACTGCACGGAGATGATCACCTTCTTCAACATCACCGGGGCCATGATCTACCTCGATGACGACGGGCGTCAGATCGGCTACGAGGATGCGTTCACGAAGCTCGAGATGTGCCGTAGGCACTACGCGCAGAACGGTCTCGGCGCCGACTACGCAGACCAATTCCGGCGCTGATTTCAGCCTCGCGACGACAGCCTGGGCGGCCCGAAAGCACAACGCCCAGGTGAATGCACTCTAAGTCGATCAGCTTCGGACCCTCCTGTCGTCGTCCGCCACGGCGCATACTCGGCAGCGGCAGCAGCGCCGTTCCGTCACAGCAGCGGGTCAGCACGCACGTCGCTCATCGGGCAACAGACGTTCGGGGGCGCTGCGGTCCTTGATCTCGGCTGCGCGGGCGGGCCCCGAGGGACGGTGGCGATCGGCCTGTAACCCAGTCGGGCCACCACGGGAGAGCGGAAAGTGATGAACGACATGATGGGACGTACACCAATGCAGGCGGCAGTCTGGCTTGGCGCCGACGTCGTCGCGGTGCGGAAAACTGACCTACCGGCCACGCCGTCAGGATGGGCCCGAGTTCACGTCGAATATGCCGGAATATGTGGAACGGATCTGGCCATCTTCGCGGGTAAACACCCTCGCGCAGCCACCCCGTTGATTCTCGGCCATGAGATCGTCGGGACAGTGGTCCAGGACGTCCCAAACGGTCCGCTCATCGGTTCGCGCGTCACCATCGATCCGCTTATCTCCTGTCACGAGTGCCGAGCATGTCGAGATGGCGCTCCGCACGTCTGCCGTGAACTCAAGTTCTTCGGCATCGACGCACCCGGCGGCCTGGCGGACTACATCGACGTCCCCGCCAACCGCTTGATCCAAGTTCCCCTGGACGTCCCGGCAAAGCGCGCGGCCTGGGCGGAACCCCTCGCGGTCGCGGTGCACGCGGTGGTGCGTGCCGACATGGCCTCTCGCGCCAGCGTGTTGATCTTCGGCGCCGGTCCCATTGGTCTTCTCGTCGCGCTGGTCGCGCGCCACTCGGGAGCCGGTCGTGTGACACTGGTCGAGCCGAACCCGATCCGCCAAGACGTCGCCGCCAAACTCGGATTCGAGACCGCACCGCCCGGGACGGACAGTGTCGCGTGGTTTCGTTCCACCAACGACGGCGAGGGCGCCGACGTCGTGTTCGATACCGCCGGCCACCCGAGCGTGGCGGCCATCCTCCCCAGCGCGGTGCGCGAAACCGGCACCGTGGTCATGGTTGCGGTGTACAAAGAGACCCCGCTGTTCGATCTACGAGCCGTGTGCTTTGGCGAACACACCGTGGTCGGCGCACGCGTCTACACGCGCAAGGACTTTCAGCGGGCCGTCAACCTTCTGGCGGGCGATCCCCTTGGCCTCGACTCCATACCCACCACGGTGATTCCGCTGAGATCGGTTCGGCAAGCCTTCGCCCTCGCAACCTCAGCCAAGGCCCCGATGAAGGTCTTCCTGCAGCCTGACGATGGCGGCATGGAAACGGCCACGAGGTATGGATGAACCCACGACCGTGGCCACGAAGTTTCCGCGGGTGACTTGAGGCAGGCGAGGTGAGAGTTCGGCGAGGATCTCCTCGCCGATCCGGTCCGGCAGTTGGTGACTACTCCGCGTCTTCCCGGATTCGACGCGAGCGTTTCCCAAACTCGTTGAGCAGGAGTGCCTGTCGATCGACGACGAGTTCGGCCGCGGCCCGAGCGACCTCGATGATCTGATCCGCAAGGGCGTCGGCCCCGTTCCGAAAGGCGTGATCGCGCAACCACGATCCGGTCGGTGCACCCCACCCGTTCACTTGCACACTCACCGACCGGTCGCATTGCTCACGCGGTCTCCCGTTGGGTCAGAATCTC
The DNA here is from genome assembly GCF_040509115.1 of Mycobacterium sp. Taxonomy (GTDB): domain Bacteria; phylum Actinomycetota; class Actinomycetes; order Mycobacteriales; family Mycobacteriaceae; genus Mycobacterium. The sequence goes on from NZ_JBEVLO010000532.1 coordinate 9,258, forward strand.
ACGGAGCGTCTTGCGGCCTCGATGCAGACGTGATCCGACCGTACCGACCGGTATGTTCAAGATCTCCGCGATCTCAGTGTTCCGATAGCCCTCGACGTCAGCGTAGAAGACCGTCTCACGCAGGTCGTCTGGCAAACTCCTGAGCGCGATCACGGCGGCATCCGGCAGCGCGGCCAGCACCTCCACCTCGGCCGACTGTCGAACGCATGACGGTCGCGAGCCCACGGCGACCAACCGCTCTTCGGCCAAACTGCCGCTGAGCTGCTCGGATGGCCTGCGCTGCGCGCTCCGATAGGAATCCACCCAGGTGTTCACCATGATTCGGTGCAGCCATGCCTTGAGGTTGGAGCCCTCGCGGAACGAACCGAAAGACAGGTACGCCTTGAGAATCGTCTCTTGGACCAAATCTTCGACGTCGACCCGTTGGGCGCACAGATTCCACGCCTGCCTGAGCAGATGATCGGTCATCGGGATCACGGCCTCCACAAAACGTGATGTTTGCGAGCTAGGTTTTATTCCCGCTAGTGTGCCTTCTCCGTCTCCGTGCGGCAGGCCCCGCTCGAAGACCAAGTATTCCTCCTGCGGCGGTGCAGATGTGGCACTGACGCGGGGCGAAGACATGAATTAAATTCCTTCTCTACTAAGTGTTTTGACGACGGAACTTGGTATCAGCCAAGGATCTTCATCTGTCACGAACACTAAGCCGAAATCTTGGATCCCGCATCCGCCTACACCCGACACACGCTGCTTCTGGCGCAAAACGGGTGCCGAATCGTGTTTGCTGTTGTTCGCCGGCAGCCATGTTTAGCAACGGGGTCCGCGGGCCGCGCGAACGCGATCTCTCCGCGACCGCGCACACCCATCCGCCGACCGATGGCGCGTTGCCATCGCGACGCTCACCGCGCGGCGCGCGCCCACGCCCTCCACTGCCCGTCTGGACGACCCGCTAAAGGTTCGACCCTGCACAAACGCTCAAGGTTGCGTTTCGCCACGTCGACGGAACCCATAGTCACACTTCAGGACTGGTGAAGTAGAGCTTGGGCGCACCCCATCGACCAGCTAGAGACCGTGGTTCGACAGCACCCGCATGCGGGTGCCCGGCGACCGCGCTCGGCCCCCAAAGGAAATGACCGCAGCGTAAGGCGCCGCGCAGGGAGTTTACTGACTATGAGCATATGTTCATGGCCATCTGGAATCGGCATCCCGCCGCACGCGCGTGCTGACGGCCAGATTGCGCCTCTCAGCAAATGCACAGCAAGACAGCTGCACACTCGAAGACCGAAGTTTCGGCTCAGAGCGAATTCATTGTCTCTCAGGTCCGTCGCTCTGGATATCCGACGCGTCGGTGTCACGCCTGAGTCGAATTAAGCGGCCCGGCCGCCGGTGTGCGTGCAGCCGATCACCCCGTGCGGCTGCTCGTCGTCGGCATGCGACAAGCTCCGATCAGCTTCCACCCACGATGGTGACAAGCGCGGTATCGCCCTGTAAAAGGCTTGTGCACAACACTATTCGATGACCTATCGGATGATCGAGAACCCGCAGATCTCTTCACGCTTACCGCCATTCATCAGTGCGGAGTCCAGTTGTCGCCAACACGCGACTCAACGGCCCGGGCTTGATTTCACAGATGCGAAGTCGTCGTAGCGAATTGGCGTCGACCGCGTCCATGAAACTTCGGACCATCACGTTGAGAACATATTTGGCGACACATGCCGGCATAGCTCAGTTGGTCCTTCGGACTCCGGTTCGCCGCAGCGACGTTGACTTCGATCGCGATCCACCGGGGGAATATGGCGAATCCCCATTTGCTCCACGGTGGTCTCGCGAACCATGGCGGCACAGAAGCAATCCGAAATCGATGACGTCGCGACGACCGGTGACGCGCGTGCCGGCTACATCCGCCAGCTTCAGACGTCCTGAGATGGCAGTTTGCTTGATGTGGCCGTGAATTGGAGATTCGCACAACCAGAGCCCTTGCCCCCAATTAGCGTGCGGCTCGGCGAGAACCCTCCCCCCGCCACGAGGAGAGCGGTGGCCCGTGACGCGATTGTCTGCTTTTTCGTCGTTGTCCGGATCTGTGGCCCATGCCATAGTCCATTTAGTTCGATCTCGATATACCACCAGTTCGCGGCGACGACAGCGTCTGGACGCCGCGCGGCGCCGACGGCCCAACCCAGATTCGCTGTCGAAGACGACGTGGGCACGCCCGCCGTTGAGGGTGCCTAGCCGCCGCGTCATGCCCGCTCGTCTTGGCTTCGGGCTTGAGAAGTAAGGAGCATTGAGATGCAAATTGCCATCGTCCTGTACCCCGGCTTCACCGCGCTCGACGTCGTGGGGCCATACGAGGTGTTCAGCCGACTCCCGGGTGCCGAGATCGTCTTCGTCGCCGAAGATCCCGGCTTGGTCACCAACGATCACGGCAATCTGTCCATCAACGCCGTCGCGGACTTGGACACCATCTCTACGCCCGACATGATCGTCATCGGCGGTGGGCCTGGTCAGATGAAGCAAATGGACGACGGAAAGCTGCACCGGTGGCTCCGTTCCGTGGACCGCACGACGACGTGGACCATGTCGGTCTGCACCGGATCCCTCATCCTCGCTTCGGCAGGCCTCCTCAAAGGACGCCGTGCGACGACGTACTGGCTTGCACTCGACCAACTCGCCGACTACGGCGCCATCCCCACCGACGAACGCGTGGTCATCGACGGCAAGTACGCCATCGGTGCCGGCGTGTCCGCGGGCATCGACGCGGCACTCACGCTGGTCGGGCTCATTGCAGGTGAGCACGTTGCCCAGGCGGCCCAGCTGATCATCGAGTACGACCCCCAGCCGCCGTTCTCCGCGGGCGCGGTCGCCAAGGCCCCGAGCGCCGTGGTCGAGGACGTCAAGAAGATGCTCGCTGGGAGCGTGTGATGACCGCCGCCGCTGAAACCGGCCGCATTCAGCGGCGGACGATCGCGACCCTGGTCACCGCCCAGGCCGTCGGCGGCCTCGACATCACCATCGTCGTCGCCACCGCATCGTTGCTGGCCACTGCGATCTCCGACTCCGAACGCCAATCCGGCCTGGTCCAGACCTCTCTCGTGCTCGGCTCGGCCGTCGGGGCATACCTCCTCGCCCGCGTGATGGCCAGGCGCGGTCGCCGTATCGGACTCGCGCTCGGGTACCTACTCGGAGCCCTGGGTGCCGTGCTGTCCGTCGGCGCGGGAATCGTCGGGTCGATGCCACTTCTGCTCGTCGGCGCCGCCATGATCGGGGGGACCGCTGCGGCCAACAACAGCGCGCGCTACGCCGCCACCGACCTGGCCTCTCCAGAGACGAGAGCGCGCGCCCTTTCGGTCGTGGTGTGGGCAAGCACGGTGGGCGCTGTGGTGGGCCCGAGCCTGCTCGGTCCCTCCTCCGACCTCGCACTGGCGCTCGGAATTCCCGAGCTCACCGGTCCGTTCGTGGTCGCCGCCATCGGGATGGGTATCGCAGCACTCGTAGTGTGGTCGTCGATGCGCCCGGATCCGCTGTTCCTGGCGCGGCAACTGGCAGGCAAACCGGAGCAGGCCGAAGTCACCGGCACGTCGTGGGGTCGGGTCTGGGCCGCCCTGCGTGAGCGCCCGACGCTCCGCGCCGCAATGCTGGGGCTGTCGGGTGCTCACGCCGCGATGATCGCGGTCATGGTCATGACGCCGCTCCACATGGGCCATGGCGGCTCCGAGCTTCGCATCATCGGCCTGGTGATCAGCCTGCACGTGCTGGGAATGTTCGCCTTCTCCCCGCTGATCGGGTACCTCGCCGACAAGGTCGGGCGCGCCCCGGTGCTCCTTTCGGGGGGTGTGGTGCTGGTGCTCGCGCTGTTGGTCTGCCAGGCCGCCCCCGAGGGCAGTTCGGCGCAGGTCTTCATCGGCCTCTTCCTGCTCGGCCTGGGCTGGTCCCTGGCGACGGTGTCCGCCTCGACGCTGGTCGCCGACCACGCGCCCCTCGACGCGCGGACCGATGTGCAAGGGGCGGCCGACCTCATCATGGGTTTGGTCGGGGCCTCCGCCGGCGGGATCGCGGGTTTGGTCATGGCCTCGTTCGGCTACGCGGCTCTGTCTCTCGCCTCGCTGGTGCTGGCGCTCGTGGTCGTGTGGTCCGCGATCGCCGTGTGGCGCAACCGCGTCGGACTGGCTCCGTCGCACTCCTCAGAACCGAGGAGTGTGACGGAACCCGATCCCCTCGCTGGCTGACCTGTCAGGGGCGCTCTGCAAGGCCGGCTCGCGACGATGGTCGCGGTTGGCGCCCCATAGCATGGCGGTACTCCGACGGTGTCATGGCAAGGTGTCTGACGAAGGCACGCCGCATGGCTTCCGACGTGCCGTAGCCGCAGTCCCTCGCGACACGAGCCGCGGCGTCCTCGCCATCCTCGAGCGCACGGCACGCGGCCTCGAGGCGCACTCGGTCGACGTACTGACCGGGGCTGGTGCCGGTCTCGGACGTAAAGACCCGGGTGAAGTGCCGGGGTGACATCTGAACGCGGGCAGCGAGACCCCCCACGGAGAGATCACCGCTGAGGTGGTCCGATACCCACGTCTGTAGCTCGCGCAGCGGCGCTCGGACGGCGGATTGCGCGGCGAGCTGAGCACTCAGTTGCGGCTGACCACTGGGCCGGCGGAGGAAGACCACGAGGAGGCGAGCGATGGCTAGGGCGATGTCGCGGCCAAGGTCGTCCTCGACCAGCGCAAGCGCCAGGTCGATCCCCGCGGTGACGCCGGCCGAGGTCGCGACCTGACCGCTGAGCAGGAACACCGGCTCGGGCCGAACTTTGACCGCCGGGTACTCGGCCGCCAGCTTGTCGCAGAAGGCCCAGTGGGTAGTCGCTTCGCGGCCGTCTAGCAGGCCGGCAGCGGCCAGCACGAACGCTCCGGTGCACACCGAGACCACCCGGCTCGCTCGCGGCGCCGCGGCTCGGATCGCCTCCACCACTAGTGGGTCGGGCGACTCGGCGCCAGGGCCTCCTGGGACCACCAACGTGTCGACGGGGCCGAGCGTCGCCAGATCCACATCGGCCCCCAACTGCAACCCACCGCCCGCACGCACTGGCCGTCCACCGACCGACGCCGTGAGGACCGTGTAGGCACCGGCGGCGAGCTCGGGCCGGTTGGCACTCGTGAACACGTCGTAGGGGCCGGTCACGTCCAGCGGCTGCACACCGTCGAAGAGGACCACGACAACGGTTCGCCGTGCACCGAAGTTCATCAGCGTTCCCGCGACTGCATCGTCATGTCAGTCGGAGATGTGGACGATGAGTTTGCCAAAGTTCGCTCCTCGCAAGGGTCCAGCAAAAGAAGGATGCGTTTTCTCGAAGCCTTCCACGACATCTTCGCGGTGGCGGATGCTGCCATCGCGGATGCCCTTGCCGACCTGGGCGAGGAATTGCTCGAGTTGGTCGGCGAACTCCCGCACGACGAAGCCCGCGGATCGTCATGCTCTTGGCAAGCACGGACCACAACAACGACCCGGGTAGCGGCGGCGCCTCCTCTGTGGCGTTGCACCCCGAGACCAGTCCGCAGACCGGCACCCGAGCGAACTCGTTGAGCCGTGGGAAGACTGCGTCGAACACCGCGCCACCGACGTTCTCGAAGTAGACGTCGATCCCGTCGGGGCGTTGCACCGACGGCGCGCGCACCTCTCGACTTGGCGAGCTGACCCACCAGCGAGGCGACCGGCCCCGTCGCAGCGCCGTTGTGACGGGCGCAGTTTGGGAGTCATAGGTCTCGACACCGCTGGTTCGGCCCCGCACATAGGGATCCAGCGACAGATACCGTGCAATCACCCGAAGCTGGCCCGGAACCGGCTCGGGCACTTCGAAGATTTCCAGGCGAAAGTCTTCAGCGGTTGGCTCGCCATTTGGATATGACACCAACGCGCAGCGATGAGCGATCATGGTCATGTATTCGCACCTCCTGATGCACGGAATTAACCACTCTTCTTGAGGTTTCAGTCACCCGCGGGACGTTCGCGCGCGGCCAGTGCTCGCCCACCAACACGCACCTCACCAAACATCACCGAGACGCACCGTCCCCCGAGCTTGACCACTGGAGGGTGCCCGCTCCGACGTGCCACGTGTGTGAGCAGAGTACTTGGACGGCCCATGTCCACGCCTTGACGAATTCGCAAGCGGAGCTCGGCGCATCCCCGAATCTCGGCCAGTAGGGCAGAAACCGCCGAAGCGGCGCTGCCCGTCCCCGGATCCTCCGCTTGGAACGAGGTGAACATCCGTGCCTGAAGGTCCGTGTCGGGCTCATCCGAATCCTGCGTGTATAGATACAGCGCGTGCGCGCCGTCACGTGGAAGCACACCGACGTATGCGGACATGTCGAGGCGGGCATCACGGAGCGCATCGCGTGTAGCCAGCTCGACGACGGCGAAGGGCAAGCCAACCGATGCCACCTCCGGCAGGTGTCCGTCGACCCGGATGTCCTCGGGTGCGAGACCGAGGCACGCTGCCATTTGGGTTGCGGTGAACTGGCCTCGGCGAGTGAGCGTTTCCGGGCAGGTCAGCTCCGCTCCCGCGGGTTGACCACTCTGCCAATCGATGTCGATTGAGACCAGCCCCGCCGCCTCCTCGAACGTCATACGCCGACGAGGCTCCGCGCCGTCGGCCGCGTCTTGGCACGCCAACGCAAAGGCCGTGCCGAGATTGGGGTGGCCCGCGAAGGGCACTTCGCGCATCGGGGTGAATATGCGCACGTGAGCCGTACACGACGGGTCTGCCGGTGGCAGAACGAACGTGGTCTCGACGTAGTTGAATTCTCGTGCAATCGCCTGCATTTGTGGTGTCGTCAGCCCCCCGGCATCCAATATCACGGCAACGGGATTGCCCTCGTAGATCTGTTCAGTGAAGACGTCGACGGTCGCGTATCGGCGGGAACCGAGATTAGCGCTGGTCATCGCTGGCTACCCCAATCTTCGTTCCCACCGAATGCATTGTTCGACTTCGGCGGCTGTCGTCTTCCTGTCGCGCCCCGGCGTAGGGCGCAGCGATCCCCCGGGTGTCGTCGCCACCTACGGCAACCTCGTGAGGAGGGCTTGTCCGAGCCACTTGTCGATCGTATAGGCACATGACATAGTCCAGTAGTCCGAATAAGGCACGACTGGTCGTTCGTCACCCCGGCCGTACCGTTCGAGGACGTCGTGGGCTGCTGCAACCCTTTAGGGCCTTCACACGAACGAAAGGACGCGTGTTTCGGTGGATCAACGCGTGCAGTGTCCATGGATGGAACACAGGGCCAACCGGCGCCCCGCCGACAGCGGCGTCGCTCCCGACACGGGTTGCATCCCCCTCTTGGACAACGCAACAACGTTGTGCGACGCACGGAGACAGCGGCTCATACGCTGAGTCGTCATCTGTCCACGGCCCGTCCATCCGCTCGGCGCAACCATCCAATCCACTCCTGAGGAGAGGGACATCATGCAGATCGCGATCGTGCTATACCCCGGGTTCACCGCACTCGACGTCGTTGGACCCTATGAAGTACTCGGCCGGCTTCCGGACACGGAGGTGGTCTTCGTCGCGGAGAACCCCGGCTTGGTCCTGAACGATCTCGGCCACCTCTCGATCAACGCCGTCGCGACCCTCGAGGACGTCACCAACCCCGACATCGTCATCATCGGGGGCGGACCCGGCCAGCTAGACCAGATGGAGGACGGCAGGCTGCACGAGTGGCTGCGGGACGTCGACAAGACCTCGACGTGGACGATGTCGATCTGCACCGGTTCTCTCATCCTTGCCGCGACAGGACTTCTCAAGGGACGTCGTGCGACCACACACTGGCGTGCGCTACACCAACTCGAGGCGTTCGGCGTGACACCGTCAGACGAGCGGGTCGTGATCGACGGCAAGTACGCCATCGGCGCTGGCGTCTCCGCGGGGATCGACGCCGCCCTCACGCTGGCCGGCCTCATCGCCGGGGATCAGATGGCGCAGGCCTTGCAGCTCATCATTGAATACGATCCGCAGCCGCCATACTCGGCGGGCTCGCAAGCGACGGCACCACCTTCGGTGGTCGAGGACGTCAAGGACATGCTCAAGGACCGAATCTGACGCCCAGCGCGCATAGCAAGTAGACATCTCGTTGTTCGACCGGTGCCGAAGGATCCTTGGCCCCTGCGGCCCCAGGGGTGACTCTTCTACCACCGTCGGTCGCGACTCTCATTGTCTCGGAGATGATTTCGTCTCGGAGATGATTCCGGCCGGGGCCCGCAGATGCCCTCGTCGCCACACTCACGAATCGCCCACACCGAGGACGGATCATGACCAAGACCGCACCGAGCAAGCAAACCGAGCGCGACGCGACTCGGGTCGCGTCGATCGCCGCCATTGCTGCCAGCATCGAGTACTACGACTTCTTCATCTACGGGCTGGCTGCTGCGCTGGTCTTCCCGACGGTGTTCTTTCCGCAGGAGGGGTCGGCATCCGGAGTCTTGCTCTCCTTCGCCACCTTTGGCATCGGGTTCCTTGCCCGACCACTGGGTGGAATCATTTTCGGACACTTCGGCGACCTCGTTGGACGAAAGAAGACGCTCGTCGTTGCACTGGCGACGATGGGCGTCGCGTCCACGGCGATTGGCGTCCTACCCACCTATGCCGCCGTCGGCGTGCTGGCCCCGATCCTCTTGACCGTCCTGCGGTTCGTCCAGGGCATTGCCATAGGCGGACAAATGGGAGGCGTCGTGCTCCTGGCAGTGGAAGCGGCGCCCGCTTCCCGCCGAGGCTACTTCGGCAGCTTCTCGTCGCTGGGCGCTCCGGGCGGCGTGCTGTTGGCCAACGTCGTCTTCCTCATCACCACTGCTGCCGTCCCCGCCGACGCGCTGCTTCTGTGGGCATGGCGCCTGCCCTTCCTCATGAGCCTCGTTCTCATCGCACTCGCCATCTACATGCACCTGAAGCTCGAAGACACTCCAGCCTTCTTGCGCCTGCAACAGCATCGGGTCGATCCACAGCCAGGGCCCACCGAGGAAAAGAAGCGGTCCCCCGTCATCACCGTATTGCGCACGTACCCGCGGGAAGTCGCGCTGACCGCCGGTAGCTACATCGGCATCAACCTCACCCTGTATCTCTTCATCACCTTTGTCGTGTCCTTCGGCACCAATCACCTCGGAATGGAAAAGAGCACGCTCCTAGCGGCGATCCTCATCGGCTCCGTGGTCCAAGTTGCCGCCCTGCCCCTGGCTGGCGCGCTGTCCGACAAGGTCGGCCGAGCTCGCGTATTTCGTTGGGGTGCAGGCGGCTTGGCGGCGTTCTCCATTCCGTTTTGGTTCCTGCTCGATACCGGAAACTTCTGGCTCATCACCTTGGCGATGGTCATCGGGCTCGGACTCTTGCACAGTCTCATGTACGGCGTGCAACCCGCATTCTTCGCCGAGACGTTTTCAACGGGTGTCCGTTACTCCGGTGTGTCACTGGGGATTCAACTTGGCTCCGTCTTCGGTGGCGCCTTCGCTCCCATGGTGGCCACTGCGCTGCTCAGCGCATACGGCACCACCAGCGTCGCGATCTACATGCTGACTGGATGTCTCATCACTCTCGCCTCAGTTTCGCTGCTCGTCCGCCACAAGACCGTCGACCCGCTCGGACATCACTGACTTGGAATTGACTTGGACGTCTGGCGAACCCGACGCCCCGTCCCGACATTAGGCCTACACCGGGGCAACGCGCGCCCATCGTCCGCAGCGTCTCACCAGATCGACGAAACGGGGCGGTCAGGAGGGTGTGGTCTGCAAGGGTTGCAACACTGCCTCCGTCAGGGCCGATATCCGCAATTCGTCTGCGGCCGTGTACTCGTGGTCGGCGACGAGGTCCAGAAGCGTTTGGCGTGACGGGTATCGGACCAGGACGACGGCGTCCCATTCCTGACCGGGTTCCGCTGCGAGAGCCGTTAGTCCGTCACCGGCGAAGACGATCTCCGCTCCGTGGCGCGCGACGACTGGGCCGGCCATGTCCAGGTACTCGCGGTAGCGGTCCCGGCCGCCGTCGGGTCGGAACCGGAGGAGGTTGAGCATGACGACGGGTTGACCGTCGTCCTCGGCGATGAAGCGCTCGAAGTTGTCTGGGATCACTGTCAGCATCTTTTCTCCTAAATTAATTCTTGCGGGTGAAGTCGAAGGACGACCGCCGAAGCTAGCTTTCGCGGATGGATTCTTGCGTGCCGCTAGGGCCGGATCACGACGGCTGTCAGCGGATCGGACTTGCCGGCTGCGATCGCCCGCCAGGTGTCCTCGGCCGCGGTCAGACCATTGAGCCGGGTGACCTGCATCCACGGTGTGGCCCAGGCAACCAATTGGCGGCGCGCCGATCGATACATCGCCTCGACGAACTGTTGACCATGTTCGGCGGCGATCTCCTGTTCGCGGTCGCCGGTGTTGAATACGGTGACGCTGGACGCGCCGTCGACCTCGGGCGGCCAGGAGCGAAGATGCGTACCGCCGACGACCACGGTCGCCACGAGGCGAGCCCCCAGTCTTGCCTGGACGGCGTTCGTCACGTCGGTCGAGCCCGCCACGTCGACGTACACGGTGTCGATGGTGTCAGGCAGCTGACCGACTTCTTCATAGGTGAACACGCGGGAGTAGACGCCCATCGTCTCGACGGCGGCGCGGTTCCTGGGGCTGGTGAGACCGATCGTCTCCACGCCGCGGTCCAGGAGTAGTCGACTCAGCGACGCGGCACTTCGACTCGAGGCACTCGACACCAGGACCGACCGAGCTCCGTCGGTGGACAAGTCGTGAGCCAACAACGAGGCGAACGGATAGACGGCCAACATCACTGTGTCGACGTCGATCTCGTGATCGCTTGATGCTTGATTGGTCTCGTCGAGAGTGAGGCGCCGGTAGATCTCCAGCATGCCTGCCCGGGGTTCATCGACGGTCAGCAGCCCAGACTCAATGGGCTTGGCGCGCACCACTACATGCGTCGCCATGGGCAGATACCCGGTCAGGGTGGCACCCACCGGTGCGATCGATTCCGGAGCGGCGAGTACGCGCGCTGCTCCCCACACCGGAACCCGACCCCATCCCGGCGTCGGCGATGGGAAGGCATCCCACGACTTGAGCACGTCACCGAGAAGGGCGTACCCGAGGTTGTTCGTGGCCAGGCCGAACCGGTCGACGGCCAGCAACACCGAGTCGCTGGACTCGGGGCGGACTTCTTCGTCGATGAGGCGGAGATCTGCGAATGGATTGCTGCGACTGACTTCCAGCACGGACGTGGTGATATTCGAGCGTGTCATCACGTCAAGCATACTTGCTATCTGCATAGCATCCAAACATGATGGAGAATGGGGACGCGATGGATGGCACGACGAAGCCACGTACGCAGGTGGTTCGCCGCGCTGAGACGGAGCGACCTTCTCGAGGCGGCGCAAGATCTCATTGCCCAATCTGGGTCGCGGTCGGTGTCGACGTCGGAAGTCGCTGCGGCAGCAGGTTATAGCCGCGGCATCGTGACCCACCAGTTCGCCAACAAGAAGGAACTGTTGCGCCGGGTCGTGGAATATTCGCAGGCGCTCGTCGACGTATCCCGCGACATCACCGGGTTGGACTGGATCCTCGAACTGGTCGACAAATGTCTGTCGACCGCGGCGGAGGGGCGCACCGGGACGAGCGCGTTCCTCCTGATGGGGGGTGAGGCGGTGGCGAACGACGAACACGTACGAGATCTCTTCATCGAGCGCGACAACTGGTTTCGATCCCAGATCTCCGCCGCGGTCGAACGGGGCGTCGTGCAAGGCGGGATCCGTGATGATGCCGACGGCGACGCCTTCGCCTATCTCCTGATTGCCATATTGCGCGGATCCGTTCTCCAGCTGCTTCTCTCACCCGACGCCGGGATGATCCCGCGCCTGCGATCGGAATGCGCCACGATGGTCCGGCGTCATCTGGGACGCGCAGGAGCCCAGTGAGATGCGTCGTCATGGGTCAGGACCGCTCCACCGCGCGGACTGTCGTCGATGGCGGCCCGCAACTCATCGCCGGTGGCCGTGACGAGGTGACGCACCGGTAGACCGCGGCGCGCGAGCGCTCCGCTGGTGCGTCGTTCAGCAGCGGTGTCTCCCACGATCAAGAACATGAGCTCCAGCCCGTCACGTCGACGACGAACGTCCCACCCTCGGTTACCTGTTGGCGCACGAGCGTGCGACCACCATGAGTGGCACGACAAGGCTCACTTGGACGTCGACGATTACCTGGCGCCGGCGACGAGACGGTGTTCGACGATCTGGCGAGCTGCGGATGCGGCAGTCACGCCGTCACTGGCAGAACGATCCAAGATCGCCGTCACGGATTCACCCAGCTTCTCGACGTGCCGCTGAGCCTCGTCGAGAGAACTTCCTCTGCGCTCGGCGTCGACCTGAATGAGACCGCCGGAATTTGCGACATAGTCTGGGATCCAGACGATTCCGCGCTTGTCGAGAGTCGCCTCGACGTCATCCGTGAGCAGTTGATTGTTGGCGGCGCCGCACACGATGCCCGCGGACAACCGCTGTGCAGTGTCGTTGGTCAGGGTTGCTCCCCGCGCGCACGGTGCGTAGACGTCGATGTCGACGTCGAACAGGTCGTCGACGACGTCCACGCTCGGAAAGACGTCGTGCAGCATGTCGTGAGTCGCTTGGTGCACTTCTGTCGCATACACGTGTGCGCCCTCGTCGAGGAGCATTCCGATCAATCGGGCGCCCACCTTGCCCGCTCCCTCTACACCGACCCGAAGACCAGCGAGGGTGCGTCGTGGATGCAGCTTCTCCACCGCAGCCCGCATCGAGACGACCACGCCTAGAGCTGTGCAGCGACCGCTATCCCCGAGACCGCCCGCAGCGACGTTCTTGCCGACGGCGAAGTCGGTGACCTCACCGACGATGTCTAGATCGTCACTGCTGGTGCCGATGTCGGCTGCGGTGATGTAGGTGCCTTTCAACGAATCGACCAATCGGCCATAGGCGTGCAACAACTGAGATGTCTTGATGTTGGCCGGATCACCGATGATCACGGCCTTGCCACCACCAAGGTTCAGACCCGCGGCGGCCGCCTTGTGAGTCATCGCCGCCGCAAGTCGCTTCACGTCGGTCAGCGCATCATCGTCGTCGACATAGGGCAGAAAGCGAGTGCCCCCCAAGGCTGGCCCTAGCGTCGTGCTGTGGATCGCAACAATGGCTCGTAAGCCGGATCCCGAGTCCTCGCAGACCCGCACACGCTCGTATCCAGGGACGTCGAGATCGTAGATGTTCGATGAGTCGGTCACGGTACGATTCACGGTTAGGCCCTCGGTCTGTACGAGTGGGTTGTCGGATGACCCTGCTGATCTAGACTGCGTCGAAGCTGGGCCACGTGGACTGCGC
>NZ_JBEVLO010000533.1:0-3534 GCF_040509115.1 Mycobacterium sp.
ACGACCACCGTCATGTTGTCGGTGCTGTCGGCATTGGTGGCGGCCTCGATGAGGGCGGCGCACGTCGCCTCAGGGTCGCCTGCGGAGGACAGCACGTCGCGCAGGGTGTCCTCGCCGAGTACGCCGCTGATGCCGTCGCTGCACAGCAGCAGTCGATCGCCGGGGTGCAGTTCGACCTGGGTGACGTCGGGGTGGGCGGGTGGCTCCATCCCGACGTGCCTGGTGAGCTTGTTGCGCCCAGGGTGCGCGAGCGCCTCGTCGGCGGTGATGGCGCCTGCGTCCATCAGGACGCGGGCAATGGTGTGGTCGGTGGTGAGGCACGTCAGCTGGCCGTCGCGCAGCAGATAGGCAGGGCTGTCGCCGAGATGGGCGACCACGCAGTCGCGGCCGGTGTTGAGCGCCGCCACCACGGTGGCCGTCGTACCGGTGAGGCCGTCGGGTCCGACGCTGCGCCGATGCAGTTCGTCGGACAGGTGGGCGATCGCCGCGGGCAGCCAGTGGCGTGGGTCGGCCCGCCCGGGCCGGGCACGTTGCGCGGCGAGGTACGCGGGAAGTCGATCGACGACCACCTGCGCCGCCAATCCGCCGTGGGAGGCACTGCCGATGCCATCGGACACGACGAACAGGCCTGCGTCGGGATCGGCACTCCACCGATCGTCGTTCTTCTCACGCGGTCCGGTGACGCTGGCTGCGGCGTATCGCGACGGGCTCATGGGCTCACACCGCAGATCGACACCCTTGCCGCCATCTTCGCCCCCGCCGTCGTGTCGCGGCCATTCGTGCGCACCATGATGCCACGCAGCTGGGGCGCGCGAGCCGTTCCGGCGGACGACCCCGGCCTGGGCGGGGTGTCGGCGGGACTGCTTGCCTTAGGCGAGAATCGTCGCCGGATCGGTGAACGGCAATCCGAGGTCGGAGGCGACCTGCTCGGAGACGAGGGCGCCCTCGTGGGTCGAAAGGCCCTTGGCGAGAGCCGGATCCGCCGCGCAGGCGGCCTGCCATCCCTTGTCGGCGAGCTTGAGCACGTACGGCATGGTGGCGTTGGTCAGCGCGAAGGTCGACGTCCGCGGGACGGCGCCGGGCATGTTGGCCACGCAGTAGAACACGGTGTCGTGCACGGCGAAGGTGGGATCGTCGTGGGTGGTAGGGCGCGAATCCTCGAAGCAGCCGCCCTGATCAATCGCGATGTCCACCAGGACCGCGCCAGACTTCATCTGTGCCACAGTCGAATTGGTGACCAGCTTGGGCGCCTTGGCGCCAGGGACCAGTACGGCGCCGATCACCAGATCGGCGCGCCTTACGGCCTCTTCGAGTTCCAGCGTCGACGAGTAGCGGGTCTCGATGTTGCCGCTGAACTCGCCGTCGATCTTGCGCAGCGTGTTGACGTTGAGGTCGAAGACGGTGACGTGTGCGCCCATTCCGCTGGCGACACGGGCAGCGTTGTGGCCGGCCATGCCGCCGCCGACGACGACGACCTCGGCGGGTGCGACGCCGGGGACGCCGCCCATCAGGACGCCACGGCCGCCATGGCTGCGCATGAGGTGGTAGGCGCCGACCTGGGCGGAGAGGCGGCCCGCGACCTCGCTCATCGGGGCCAGGAGGGGAAGTGCCACCGAACCGTCCGGGTTGACGGTCTGGACGGTCTCGTACGCGATGGAGGTGGTGCCTGAGGCCATCAACGCATCGGTGCACGACTTCGACGCCGCGAGGTGCAGGTACGTGAACAGGGTCTGGCCCTTGCGCATCCGGTCGTATTCGGCCTCGATGGGCTCCTTGACCTTGAGCAGCAGGTCGGCTTCGGCCCAGACCTGGTCGGCGGTGTCGATGACCTCTGCGCCCGCGGCCTTGTAGTCACGGTCGGAGATCGCCGAGCCGTCCCCGGCGCCGGCCTGGATGAGCACCTCGTGACCGCGGCGGGTTAGTTCGGCGACACCAGCGGGAGTGATGGCGACGCGGTACTCGTTGTTCTTGATCTCAGTCGGGACTCCGACGCGCATGACGGCTCCTATGGTCGTTTCTGGCTGCCTAAATTGTGAAGAACGTTCGATTGAACCGCAATGGGGCTGACGATACTTCGCTAAGATCGGGTGATGACTGAACGATCGTCGATCACGGCGGCCGCTGACACGGTGCCGTCGAAGAATGTTCAACGCGCCGACCTCGACGACGTCGATCGGCGGATCTTGACTGCGTTGCACGGCGATGCGCGCATGCCCAACAGCGTCCTCGCCGATCTCGTCGGCATCGCGCCGTCCACCTGTCACGGCCGGGTACGACGGCTGCAGGACCTTGGGGTGATTCGCGGCTTCTACGCCGACATCGATCCGGCGGCGATCGGGCTGTCCCTCCAGGCGATGATCTCGGTGAGCCTGCAGGCGAACGCCAGGGGCAAGATCATCGACTTCATCCAACACATCCGGAAGCGGCCACAGGTGATGGACGTGTACTTCCTCGCGGGCGCGGACGACTTCATCCTCCACGTGGCGGCGCGCGATACCGACGACCTGCGGTCGTTCGTGGTGGAGAATCTCAACGCCGACGCCGACGTCGCAGGTACTCAGACCTCACTGATCTTCGAGCACCTCCGGGGAGCGTCACCGCTGTGACTGAGGACGCCGAGCTCGACGAGCTGTATGCCGCTGCGCCAGAGGACTTCACCTCCTTGAGGACGGAGTTGGTGGCCGCCGCCAAGAAGCGTGGCGAGACGGCGGCCGCCAAGCGGATCGCGAAAGCCCGCCGCCCAACCACCGCGGCGTGGGTGGTGAATGCGGTGGTACGCGCGGACGGCACGGCGCGGCGCCGATTGGCCGAGCTCGCCGAGGAGCTACGCACGGCGCACGCATCGATGGACGGCCCACGGATCCGGGCGCTGTCCGCAGCTCAACGCAAGCTCGTCGACGAGCTCGTCCGCATCGGGTTCGCCGCGACGGGTCAGGCCAAACCGTCGGCGGCGCTGCGCGATGACGTCGTCGGCACGCTGCAGGCGGCGATCGCCGACCCCGACGTGGCGGCGAGGCTGGGTCGGCTCGCCAAGGCCGAGCGCTGGTCGGGGTTCGGCGAATTCGGTGCGGTGACGGCGGTCTCGTCGACCGAGCGCAGGACCAGGGATCAGCCGTCGACGTCCCGGACGACGGCACCGTCGAAGAGCGCCCTCGACCAGCCCGACGACGCCGAGATTGAAGCGGCGAGACAGCGCCGGGCCGTCGCGTCAGCCGACGTCGACGCCGCGGCGATGGCACTTCGCGAGGCGCGCGGCGCCGTCGCCGATGCGCGCGCACGGATCGCCACCGCGCGCCGACGCTACGAGAAGCTCCTGGAGACGTTGAGCGCCGCCGAGCAAGAAGTGGAGACCGCGGAGGCCAGCGCCGACGCGGTCGAGCAGACTGCCGACGCTGCGGCCGACCGGCTGGCCACGGCCGAGGAGGAACTCGCGCAGGCCGACCGGGCGCTTGGTGCGTTCGGCTAGGGGTCGGCCGGTTCGGCGGCCATTACCTCCCGGTTCGGCGGCCATTACCTCCCGGTTCGGCGGCCATT
>NZ_JBEVLO010000534.1:0-9833 GCF_040509115.1 Mycobacterium sp.
GTGGCCCTTCGGTGCTCGTCGTCGTGGTGGTCGAGGTGGCGGTGGTGGCCGTGCTGCTCTGCAGCGGGGCGGACGGCGACGTGTCGCTGATCGTTGGGACCGTGGGACCAGCCGGTTCGTCCTTGCCGAACGGGGACGTCAGAACCCACAGGGTCGCTGCCAAGAGCAGGCAGGCCGCAATCCCAGCAATGGTGGACAGCGTCGCGACACGACGCCTCCGGTTGGTCGGCGGCGACGTGATCACACTGGCCGGGCTCATCGGCGCCCCCGTGCCGATGGGGGCAGTGAGCACGAGGGTGGCTGGCCTCTGCTGTGGCGGCGGGGGCGGGCCTGCGGGGTTTGGCAGCGATGAGCGCATGTCGGCCGCACTGACGAAGCGATACTGCGGGTCGCGCGCAAGGGCGCGCTCGATGGTACGGGCCAACGGCGGGGCCACCACCGGGCACAGCGAGACGATGGCTGGCGGTGTGTCATGGAGGATGGCCCGGGTCAGCGGTCCAAGTTCGTCATGGGGAAAGGGCTTTCGGCCACAGAGTGATTCGTAGCCGATGCAGCCGACCGCATAGAGGTCGTCCGTGACTTCTGCTCGTCGCCCGGCGAGCCGCTCGGGGGAGAGATACGCCAGTGTCCCGACGATCTGACCGGCCCGCGTGTAGGTGTTGGCGTTGGTCTTCGCAATGCCGAAGTCGACGACTTTGACGCTGCCCTGCGGGGTGAACAGAATGTTCGCAGGTTTGATGTCGCGGTGCAGGACCCCGGCCTCGTGAGCGACGGTCAGCGCGGAGAGGACATCGGCGAGGATGGACTGCACCCGTTCCTGCGGTAGCGGACCACTGGCCAACACGTCGGCGAGGGTGTCGCCCGGCAGGCGTTCCATCACGATGTATGGCGTACCGTCCTGCTCCCCGTAATCGTAGATCGTGACGATGTTCGGGTGGTTGAGTGCGGCAGCGGAGTGGGCTTCCGATTGAAAGCGCAGGCGACTCTCGGTGTCGGCGTCGAACGCCGAGTGGAGGAGCTTGACGGCGACCGTGCGCTGCAGGCGGATATCCCAACCATCGCGGACTTCGGCCATTCCGCCCCGACCGAGCACACCGCGCAGTTCATAGCGATCACCGAGGCGCGTGGGTGTAGTCATGTCAGGACGCCAGCCATCGGGCCTGGTGCGGCCTCGTCTGGACCTCGCGAGTTGCAATCACATCTGGTGCAAGGTCGTGAACACCAACTCGGTGTACTCGCTCAACCGCTCGGCGCAGTGTTTGAGTTGGTCACCGGCATCGACGGAGTTGGGTGCGCCGAAGAGGTCGCGTGCGGACAGTTCCCGGTGCCATCGGCGTAACCGTTCCAGGCTTTGTTCTTCTTCCTCGAGTTCGGCCAAGGTGAACTTGCTGATCCGAATCTCCTTGTCGATCTCGGCATCGAACTTGGCGCACTCCGAGAGGAATTCGGCCCACTCGGCCTGCCGCTCGGCGGTGAAGAGCGACTCGAGGCGGGCTGCGTCCGCCTCGCCGCGACCGGTGGCAGTCATCACGATGGCCTCACCCTCACCCCGCCGCGCCAATTCGACGGTTCGTGCGATCCCGTCACTGAACACCGGTGCATCAGGCACGATCCAGAGGCCTTGTCCTAGTGGCAGTGCACCCGTACGCCGCAACTCTCGCCATACCGCGACCCGATGGCGGGAGGGCTCGGCTGGCACGCGCACCACCAACACGACCCACCGCACCGCATCCACCGCCGCCACGGCGCACATTGTAGCGGCTGTTACATTTGCCCGTAACGGCAGAGACCCCTCGGTGGGACGAGGAGTCTGCATGACCCGCCGTCGTGATCGTCTCGACGGACCCCTCTGGGGCGCACGGCAACTCGGATGGCGGCGGCCGGCCGCGACGCCGTGGCGGTGCGGCCACGTCACGCTGCCAATCCGTTGGACGAAGGACGTGGGCTATCCGAAGTCCATGAAGTCGTCAGGCTCGGAACCAAACGTGAAGCGGCGCCCGGAGATGCTGGTGGGCAAGATCCGGATGTAATGGAGCTTCGTCGTTGCCGTCCATGGCATCACCTGGGCACGCTCGGCGTCCTCGACCTCGGCCGCGCTTTGCAGCACCTGGGCTACTCCCTTCACCACGACGCTCCATCCGTGCATCACGTCGTGGTGGTCGGCCTCGAAGGCGACACAGTGGTTCTCGGCGACGGCAGACAGTTTGGCTCCCTCGGCGGTCCGAATGAGCACGGTGTGGCGTTGCACCACGAAGTTGACCGGGAAGACGTCCGGCTGCCCGTCCCAGCTGGTCACGAACCGGCCCAGCGTGCAGCTGGACAGCAGCGCCCAACTTTCGTCCGCGGTGATCGAAGCGATCGGTTGTGCCGCTGATTTGGTCATTTCTGTGCCTCGGTTCCGGTGCAACATGCGCAGTCGCCGCCAGCAACGACACTAGGACGGTGACGTGCGCCGCGGCCCTGGCTTTCGTCACTGTCTGGTGGGCACAAAGTCCTCCGTCGTGCCGCTGACGGCGTTGCTCATTCGGGGAATGCTCTGCTGGCAGTGACCCCGGCGTACGGTGAGCACATCCTCACTCCTCGTCACGACGCTGCGGGCGACCCCATCCGAGTCGCCGTGCTCGCGCCGATCGCCTGGCGGACACCGCCTCGGGCCTACGGTCCGTGGGAGCAGTTTGCCTCGCTGCTCACCGAGGGCTTGGTGGCCGCCGGACACCACGTGACGCTGTTCGCGACCGCGGACTCGATCACGACGGCCCGCCTGTCCGCGATCTCGCCGTGCGGCTGGTCCGAGGACGAGACGATCGACGCCAAGGTCGCCGAATGCCTGCACGTCGCCTCGGTGTTCGAGCGGGCATCCGAGTTCGACGTCATTCACAACGGGTTCGACTTCCTGCCGTTGACCTACAGCAACCTCGTCGCCACCCCGGTGGTCACGACGATCCACGGGTTCTCCTCGGAGCGCATCGTTCCGGTCTACGCACGCTACGACGACACCACCGCGTACGTGTCGATCAGCCACGCTGACCGCCATCCCCTGCTGCAATACGCCGCCACCATTCATCACGGAATCGACGTCGCCGAGTTCGCCGTCCATCCGCGTCCTGGTGAGCACCTGTTGTTCTTCGGTCGGATCCACCCCGACAAGGGCACTGCTCAGGCCATTGAGGTGGCACGCCGGTGCGGCCGTCGATTGCAGATTGCCGGGATCATCCAGGACGAGCACTACTTTCGGACCGAAGTCGAACCGCATCTCGACGGCGACCGGGTCCGCTACCTGGGCGCCGTCGACCGCGCGGGGCGGGCGGAGGTACTCGGTAGCGCATACGCTCTGCTTCACCTGATCGACTTCGACGAGCCGTTTGGCTACAGCGTGGCCGAGGCGATGGCCTGTGGCACACCGGTCGTCGCCAACGCGCGGGGCTCCATGGGTGAGCTCATCGACCACGGCGTCACGGGCTATCTGGTCGACGACGTCGAATCAGCGGTAGCCGCAGTCGCTTCGGTCGGCGAGCTGAGCCGGCCCAACATCGCCGAGCTTGCCGCCAGGCGCTTCGACGTCACGACGATGATCGATGCGTACGTCGGGGTGTACCGCGACGTGATCGGCCGCCAACCCTAAGTCCTGGCTGCCCGGCCAGCCGCACCCGTCGGAAACGAGCCCGGAGGTACGCCTGTGTCACAGTGCGTCGCGGTTCACGGTCAAGGTGATGCCGCGGACTGCTTCGGACTCGCTGACGCTGTTTGGCTCCCTGATGATGGCGACGCCGTCGGTGAGAGCGGTCAACACTTGCCACCCGAAGTCTCCCTCGTCGTACAGATCCTCTGGGGCATCCTTGCTTTCGAGGGAGACCACTACTGCGTCGTCGCCGGCGACGACGCGCCCGGTTATCGGCACCGCAGTCGACGAGGATCGAAGGACGAGTCGGCTGACCACCTCGTCGACTGCCAGCCTCAGATCGGCGACGCGGTCGAATCCGAGATCGGCCTCGGTGGCGATCGCTGCGACCACGATGCGCGTCAATCCGACGTGGTCGTGCCCCGCCAGGAGACGAATCTCGACCTCGCGGGTGGTGCCGTCAGGCTGTCCGGCAGCGCTCATCGCTCACCACGGGTCACGTCGGTGGGGTCGGCCGGACGGGCTATTGGGCGGTGGCAGGGGGACATCTTCATGTGGTGCCCCGTGAGCGGTCGCGCTACACGTGATCTGGAGGCCGATGCATCGCGGCCCACTCGGGGAGCGGGTCGAGGGGATACCGCTAAACTGCTGGGGTCGTGCACTTGTCGCGTACCGGCGCGGCCCGACCCAGGGACGAACACTTGCCACCCTCGAATGCCTTGACCGTCGCCACCCTCCAGCGGGAAGGGGTGACGATCGTCGCCGTGACCGGTGAGGTCGACTTCGTCACGGCGCCCGAACTGCGCAGTGTGATGGACGAAGTGATGGCCGAGCGCCCCGCAGCAGTGGTGATCGACTTGTCGGAGGTGACGTTCTTGGCGTCGGTGGGCCTGCAACTCCTCATCGAGGTCAACGACGCGATCTCCTCGACCGGGCGGTTCGCCGTCGTCGCCGACGGGTCCGTGACGCGCCGGCCGTTGGAGCTCATGAAGTTCGACGAGATGTTCGGTCTGCATCGTCGCCTCGAGGAGGCGCTCGCCGACGTCGGGGGCCGTTGACGCGCTGCCCGGTCGTCCACAACGAGCGCCGCAGGTCACGTGCTGGCCTATGTGCGGTGATACCCGCTGGCATCGACGCGCAGCCGCAGTTTGGCGTCCCCGAGCACATCGATCATCTCGCTGAGCGCACGGGTCGAGAGGTGTAGATCGGGGTCGCTGCGCATGCGTAACCGCGTGTCGCACGCCTTGGCGATGAGGTGCTCGATGTCGACGACCAGTTCGTGCATCGCCGCCGTGACGTCCGGTGCGGAGGTCGGCCTAGTCGGGATCGCGGTCATGGGAGGTTCGATTCCGGTGACGCCACGTCCGTCGTGGTGACGAGACGTCGATCGGGTGCTGGAGCGGGGCCGCCGAACAGTCGGAGCGAGGGGTCGCCGAATAAGGAATGTGGTGGCATGTCGTGCGCCGTGTTGGCCGCGTCGGGCATAACGACATCTCCTTCGCGTGTTCGTCAACTGCGGTCGGCATCTGAGTCAACGTGTTACCCGCTTCGGGCGGAACCCAATCACACGGCGGGCTACGAACTACGCGTGCATGAGAGGCGTTGTGCGATAGCGTGTTCCGGGTGAACCGCGCTGCGTCGCGACCTGGGCTGACCCGGCCGTCCGCCGCGGTCGCTGAAAGCGTTTCCGCTGCAGTATGTTCGGGCCGTAATCCAGTGCGTCATGGCCTCGCCGGTGTCGATCACCACCGAATTGCCGCCAGCGTGGAACCAGTCCAGCGCCGAGGGGGCGAACCCGCGGGGCCACCGCGAAGGGTCCACCGACACCAGACGCGGCGTTACTCGATCACCCGGCTCTGAGGAGCTGCCTGGGAGTCCGGAGATGAGGAGTCAGGCGATGAGCCAGGGATGTCTGGCCGTCGTGCTCCGTCGAATCGCACGCTGACTTTCTGAAAGCCCTTTACCCGTTCGGCTTTGGCCTTGCGGGTGTACGTCCTGCGGTCGGCGGATGTGAGATCGACGTCGTCGACGAACGGTGTCAGGAGTGCTCGCGGGTAGAGCCGGTCGACGCGGACGACGTTCACCTCGGCGCACAGCACCAGACTGGTCGAGATGAGGAAGAGGAAGGCGAGCAGACCCAAGACGAGCGCGAACACACCGTTGGTGGCGGTCGCCGTCTTGACGGTGTGGGAGACGTAGGTGGCGCCGAACCACTGGACGAGCTGCCAGATCACGGCGGCACCAAGGGCTCCCGGCAGCACCTGCCGATAGCTGAGGTGACGGGTGGTGGTCACCCGGAAGGCGACGAGGCAGATGATGGCATTGATCGTCACGGCGGCAACCGTCAGTCCGGTCTTGCCTATCCAGCCCAGCGTCTCGGTGGCGCGAGCCCCCGCCGACAGCGCGGTAGCCGTGATCGCGGCAGACCCCAGGATGATCAGAAGCAGCAGACTGCGCATCCGTGACCGGATGGGATCGGGCCGGATGTTGCGCGGGACCGCCCACACCGTGTCCATCGCGTTCTGGATGGCCTGCCCGACCCCGAGGCCGCCGTACAGTGCGCCTGCGATGCCGACGACGACGGCCACCGTGCCACCGCTGAGTTGCTCGGGCTGCTCCAGCTGGCTGCCGATGACGGGGAACTGAGCCAGGGTGGATTGCACCACGTCTTGTTGGAGTTCGGGGTGCCCCGCGAGCACCACGCCCAGCCCGGTCGTCATCAGGAGCAACAGCGGAAACAGGGAGACGAACGAGTAGTACGTGATCAGCGCCGCCAGATAGCCGCCCTGGTCATCGACGTACTTGTAGATGACGGCGATGAGGAAGCCAAGACTTGGGTGGCGCCGCTGCAGGCCGTCGAGCCAGTCCACCATGTCCGGGCACCCTTTGAACGGCAGCTTTAATCGATGAGTCCTTCCGTACCCGGAATCGAGCGGCACAAACGCTGCGCCGACCGGCCTGACGAGCCTCCAGCGAGCTGGCAGGCGATGGGTCATGGTGGTCATGCCACGGGTGGCCGGACGTCGTAACGGTTGGGACCCCGTCGGTATCGACGCTAGAAGGCCTAGCGATGCTAGACTTGGGGATGGCCATCGACGACCGCCGCGAGCGTGAGCGGGCCGCCCGGCGGCGGTTGATCATCACGACGGCCCGCGAGCTGGCCGAGGCGGAGGGCTGGGAGGCCGTCACCACCCGTCGCCTGTCCACCGAGATCGAATACAGCCAGCCAGTGTTGTACAAGCACTTCGCCGGCATGGAACAACTCGCTGATGCCGTCGCCATCGAGGGGTTTGGTGAGCTCGCGACCATGATGCGGGACGCTCGGCTGCACGCCGACGCGGCGCGCGACGCCCTAGCCCGGATCGCTCGCGCCTACCTCGACTTCGCCCGCAACAACCCAGCCGTCTACGACGCGATGTTCGCGCGAGCGACCACCTTGCGCTTCGCGGCCCAGGACACACCACCTCAGCTCACGGCGGCCTTCGCCGAGCTGCGCCACGCGGTCGACTCCGTTGGTGACGGACAGGACGTGGACGCGCTCACCGAGGTGTTGTGGGCCGCACTTCACGGACTGGTCACCCTTGGCCGTACCGGCCGACTACGCCCTGGAAACGACTCGGAACGTCTCCAACTGCTCGTCGAACAGTTCACCGGTCGGGCGTCCTCCGACCGTCGGTGAGTCGCCAAGCGCGTCTACGCACCGGCCGGAGCGCGCTAGACGATGTTGGTCTCTGCTCGCGCCCCGCCCGCCGTCGCATCGGCGAATCGTCCGAGGGTGAAGCCGCTGATGTCGTAACCAGGCGTCTTGCCGTGATAGAGGTCGCAGATGATCTCCCCGGTGGCCGGCCCCATCAGGAAGCCATGGCCCGAGTAGCCGGTCGCGACGAGTAATCCCTCCACCTCGCCTGGACGATCGATGATCTGATTGTGGTCCGGGGTGATCTCGTAGAGCCCCGCCCATCCCGTGCGGATGCCGTAGTCGAGTACCGCGGGCGCGCAACGCTCGGCGATCTCACCCACCCCCATCAGCCACTGGTCCAGTTCGAACTTCAGGTTGAAGCCGGGCTGCTCGCTGGGGTCGGACCACCCCAGCAGCAGGCCGTTGCCCTCGGGGTGGAAGTAGAAGTTGGACGGAAAGTCGATGGTCAGCGAGGGCGAGCGGGCCGGCAGTGCGGCCAGCGGCTCGGTGAATGCGATCTGGCGGCGCACCGGAGTCACGGGAATGGTCAGATCCACCATTTCGCCGATCCGACGCGACCATGCGCCGGCGGCGCAGACGACCGTGTCGGTCGTGATCGCCCCCAAGGTGGTGACGACCCCGGTGATCGCGGAACCGGACCTGGTGATGTCGATGACCTCGCAGTGGCGAATGATCCGGGCGCCGTGCCGGCGGGCGGCGGCGGCGTAGCCCGCGACGACCGACTCGGGAGTGGCCTTTGCGTCGTGCGGGGACCAACATGCCCCAAGCAGGTCGTCGGTCCGGATGAGTGGTGAAATCCTCTGTGCCCGTTCGGCATCGACGATCTCACTGGGTACCCCGTGCCGGTTGTGCCGGGCAACTTGGTCGGTGAACTCGTCGAGGCTGGCCTGGTCCGACAGCAAGTACAGGTAGCCGTCGCGGCGGAAGTCGATGTCCTGACCGTAGAGCTCGGTGAAATTCGCGTAGACCTCGAGGCCGCGCATGCCGATGGCGATGTTGGCGGCATTGCTGAAGGTGGCCCGCACGCCGCCCGCGGCCTTCGAAGTCGATCCGCTGGCTAGTTCGTGGCGTTCGACCAGGACGACGTCGGGCACGCCAGAGGCGGCGAGATGGCAGGCGATGCTGGTTCCGATCACGCCGCCACCGATGACCACGACGGACGCGCGTTCGGGCACGGTCTTGGTCACGTGGTCGGCTCTCCCTTCCGATCGCCGATGGCGACGACTGTACGAGATCGGCGGTCCCGGTGGCACTCGGTCCATCCGGAGCCCGACCACGTCGGATCGGAGGCGATCCGAGTCAGGGAACGGGACGCACCCCGGAGCCGCGGTTGGCCTGGACGATGGCTGGGGGAGGCGACGAAGTGGTGTTGGCCGGGAGCGGCAGGGGTGTGCTGTCGGGGGTGCCCAACCGCCCGGCCAACCAGGGCAGTGCCGCGCTGAATGCGGCAGTCGCGAACGTCCAATCGTGGTTGCCGGGCTGGGCGATCACCGCGCACTCGAGGCCGTATGCCCGGCCCAGCTCGCACAGCGAATGGGCTGCGCCGTCCTGACCCCCGAGGTTGGCTTCGCGGTTCGATGACGGGGCGACCGCGAACCAGCCCGAGACGCCTTGATATCGACCGTGATTGGTGATGACGTGATACGGATCGAACGAAGCCCACGCCTTGGCGTCGCCACCGAACAGTCGGGCGATCGTCTGCACCTTGTTGCCCGCGTTGGGTGAGGCGTCCCCGGCGATGTCGACGAACGCGTTGAACACGTCGGGGTGCATCACCGTCAAGTCGAGGGCACAGGTGCCGCCCGTCGAGAACCCGGCCACGCCCCACCGGGCGGGGGCGGCACTGACATCGAAGTGCGCGATCATGAACGGGACGACCTCCTTCGTCAGGTGGTCCGCGGCGTTGCCGCGGGTGCCGTTCACGCATTCGGTGTCCACGCCGAACGTCCCTCCCGAGTCGACGAATACCAAGACCGGGGCGTTGCCCCCGTGCGCGGCGGCGTAGGCGTCGGCGGTGCTTGCCGCACCTCCGATGCGGACCCAGTCCGCTGGGGTGTTGATCTCGGCGCCGATCATCATCACGACCGGAAGTGGGGGCGGCGGCGAACTGGCAAACCACGACGGCGGCAGATACACCAGCTCCCCACGGTGCGGGAAGTGCGAGACATTCGCCGCGACGTCCACCGGGACGATCACGCCGTTGGTCGGTATCACCCGACCGCGTTGCATCGCAGCCACGGTGGCCTCGTCGGTCTGGTGGGGCAAGTGCGCGGCCGTCAGCTGGTTCCACGCCGAGTAGACCGTCGGGACGTAGCCCACCCACGCGTTGAGCACCAGCGCCGCGCTGAGTAGACACAAGACCGTGGCCGCCAGTGCCGAAGCCCGCCGCCGCCATCGCATGCGCCGCCACCCCAGGGCGACGGCGCCGACGGGCACTCCCGTGAGCACCAGCCAGGCCCACAGCGCTCCCGGCGGTGGCCCACCGATCAGTCCCGTCGTGCCGAGGTAGCAGTT
>NZ_JBEVLO010000535.1:0-8095 GCF_040509115.1 Mycobacterium sp.
TCACCGTCGGTGCCCACATCGCCGCGAAACTAGCAGGCTCCCGCCAGGGCAAGTCCAACGTCGCCGCGGTCCGCGAAGCCGCCCGGGTGCTGGCGGCCCAGAGATCCAACTAGACGGCACTCCCCGATCGGGCGCATGAAACTCTCAGTCCAGCAATCGATGTGGATGCGATCAGGGACCCGCTCGTCGAGGAGCTCGGCCGCGCTGAGCCCCGGCTTGACAGCCCCGGTGGATGCGGCCCGTTGACAGGTGCGTCACGCGACGGCATATTGATATTGTGTCAACAAACACCGCCACCCTGAGCCAAACCGTCGAACAACGCGATACGGCCGCAGCGTGGGGCCCCGAATTTCCTGCGGCAGCCTCGACCCCCTTCGTTCTGTCGCTCGCCGAGTTGGTCTGTCACGCGGTGCTTGCACCGGAACTGGCCGCCGACGAACTGACCGTCGGAGCAGGTGTGGAGATAGCCCACGACCGACCTTCGCCGGTTGGCGCGGTGTTGACGGCGCACGCCACACTCGTTGACCGACGGGGCCGGAAGGCGCGATTCACCGTGGAGGTGACCGATCAGCACGAGCAGGTCGTCGCCCGCATCGGACACACCCGTGCGGTGCTCAAGCGTGCTGTCATCGACGCCGCACTCGCGGGCCGCTGAGCCACCAGGACATACCGTCCCCGGGGCCGTCACCCTCCCGCGCTGCCTAGCCGTCAGTCGACGGACGTTGTCGAACTAGGTCTGCTAGCTGAACAGGGTGAGCAGTTCGGCCACGGCGTCCTCAAGGTGATAGCGCAGCGCTTGCTCACCCGCCACGGCATCACCACTGGTCAACGCCTCGAGAATCTCGCGGTGCTCGTGCCCTATTCGCCGCGGGTCTCCGTAGTGCTGCTGACTACCGGCCAGGACGAGCTGCAGCTCCGACGACATGGCGGTGAAAGCCTTCAATAGGCGCGGACTTTCGGCCGCGCGCACGACTTCGCGATGGAACGCCAGGTCGACCTCGATTGCTTCCGCCCACGGTTCTCCCCCGCCCATGGATTCGAGTTGGTCCACCATCTTGGCCGCCTCCGAGAACGTGGCCCCCCGGCTCATCGCCAACCGGGCGGCCTCGATTTCGAGGGCAGCCCGGAAGTGATAGAGGTCAGCGACGTCGGCGCGAGCGAGCGAGGGGACGAAGACGCCTCGATTCTGTTCATAGCGGAGCAGGCCTTCGTCGGTGAGCACCCGCAGTGCCCCCCGCAACGAGTAGCGGCCGACGCCGTAACTCTCCGCCAACGGCACCTCGTTGAGCTTGGCACCAGGGGCGAACTCGCCGGAGAGCACGCGCCGACGGATCGAGTTGACCAGGGCATCCACTGTCGTCACGCGACCCAACAGATCGTCCACCGGTCGACCGTTCCCGTCTTCGTCGTCCGCGTGAGGCATCCCCCCGCAGTTCGACGCATTGTATCAACGTCGACCGTGGCACGCGTTCGGGTCGACCCGGGCTGCTGCGTCCTTCATTACCGGTGTGACTCCGGCGCCCGGTGTGACTCCGGCACCGAGTGTGACTCCGGCATTGCACCCTTGACCTTCCCCCAAGTTTGTGTCAAATTGATATTGTGTCAACATCGATGAAGCCGGCTCCCCGCGTGGCGTCCCTCCCCGACCTGCCACGCATCTTTGACTACGTTGCCCACTGGACGAAGAGCGACCCCGACCGAGAACTGCTGACGCACGATGACATTCGACTGACCAGAGGCCAGGTCGAGGAACAGTCAGCGGCCCTGGCCCGAGCTTTTCTGGCCGCGGGGGTGCGCCGTGGCGATCGCATCGCGGTCTTGGGCAACCCAAGGCCGGAGTTCTATGTGTCCTTCGTCGCCGCCGCGCGGATCGGCGCGATCTGGCAGGGCCTCAATCCCAAGTACACCTCTGGCGAGCTCGACCACGTCGTCTCCGATTCCCAACCGCGGGTGCTCATGGGCCTTTCCGATGCGTACCGTGCGACACTCGAAAATCTCAGCGCAAGAATCGGTTTGGCCGTTCCGATCGTCACCGCTGGCGACACCTGGGAGAAGTTTCTGCGTGCGGGCGAGGTCGTGACGGCCGATCAATTGCGCCGGGCCGAAAGCGCAGTCGACAGCAGAGACCCCGCTGTGCTGGTCTACACCTCCGGCACGTCGGGACGGCCAAAGGGTGCACTCCTGCCACATCGCGGCCTGGTCGAGTGTTCGTCGATTCAAGCCGATCGTTGGTATGCCGAGCATCCTCGGATGCTGTGCGACCTCCCCATCAACCATGTCGGTTGCCTCGGGGACATCGTGAGCTCGGTCGTCGTCGCGGGCGGCACGGTGCACTTCATGGAGAAGTTCGACCGTAGCGGCGTGCTGGACGTCATCGCCCGCGAGCGGATCGAGTACTGGCTGGCAATCCCAACCATGTTCCTCTTGATCACCGCCACACCGGAATGGGCAACCGCCGATCTCTCGAGCGTGAAACGCGTGATCTGGGGAGGCGCTGCCGCCTCCCGTGAGCTGATCCTCGAGCTCCAGGAGCGAGTCCCGTTGGTCTGCACCAGCTTTGGCATGACCGAGACCGTCGGCTCGGTGACCTACACTGACGACGACGACGACATCGAGGCGTTGGCGAACACCGTCGGTCGACCCGATCCACGTTACGACGTAAGGATCGCGCGGCCCGACGGATCGCGCTGCGAGGTCGACGAAGAGGGTGAGGTTCAAGTCCGCGGTGACTTCGTCATGTTGGGCTACCTGAACCGCCCCGATGCCACGACGGCGGCGATCGATCTCGACGGCTGGCTCCATACCGGCGACGTCGGCAGACTTGATCACGACGGCCGCATCCGGCTGGCCGGTCGGCTGACCGAGATGTTCAAGTCTGGCGGGTACAACGTGTATCCCCGCGAGGTCGAACTGGCCTTGGAGGAACATCCAGACGTACAGTTCGCGGCCGTCATCGGCGTACCCGACGAACTCTATTCCGAGGTCGGTGTCGCCTTCGTCGTCCCGCGCGACGCCGTCACACCCTCCACCGACGAATTGCGCACCTTCCTGCGCATGCGGCTTGCGAATTACAAGATCCCCAAACGCTTCGAACTGCGCCCCGAGCTACCCCGACTCGCGATCGGCAAGGTCGACAAGCGAGCTCTCCGCGACATCGCCGCCGCGCCCGTCGTCACCACCCGCCCCCAAGGACGATCATGACGAGCCGGACCGAGACAAACCCAAGCGACACCGGCGAACTCATCACGGAGGGCGCGCCGAACGACCCCATCGTCATCCTCCGGCTCAACCGCCCGCACCGCCTCAATGCCCTCAATCCGACTCTGGTGGACGCCCTGGAGATTGCGCTCACCAAGACGGTGGACGAAGAACGCCGGGCCGTCATCCTCACCGGCACCGGGCGCGCGTTCTGTGCCGGCTTCGATCTCAAGGAGAACCGCCAAGACGGCGGCCTGGGACAAATCGAGGGGCAACAGCGCCTCGCCGACATCATCACCGCGCTACCCATTCCGGTCATCGCAGCCATCAACGGGCTTGCCGTCGGCGCTGGCTGCGAGATCGCACTCGCTTGCGACTTCGTGCTTGCCACCAACGCTTCTCGTTTCAGCCTTCCCGAGGTGCGCATTGGCACGGGCATGGGTGGAGGCACGTCCTTCCTCCTGACGGCCGCGGTCGGACGGATACGCGCTTCGCAATTCGTGCTGCTCGGTGAGGAGATCACGGCGACGCGGGCTGAAACGATCGGGCTGGTTGGCCAGGTCGTCGAACCAGAGCACTTGATGTCGACCGCCATGGAGCTCGCGACCAAGTTGGTGTCGCGTCCGGCCTACGCCAACGCCACCGTCAAGGCAGCCATCTTTCGCGGAGCCAACCAGACCTTCGGCGAGGCGCTCGACGCCGAGCTCGAGGAAGTGCGCGCCATTCACTTCCACCCCGACTCGGTCGCCATCATGGATCAGTTCCGACGGAACTCCACCTACGGCGAACGAACGTGACCGCTGCGGCGCCACGGGACGTGGGATCGGACCGGAAGACCTGCGGTGAGGATCGTAGACAAGAGGCCGCGATCGTAAGGCAAAGCCGTTCCCTTGACCCACTTTTCGCATACGAGGGTTGAGACTGCGGATTGACTTCGTGTCAATCATTGACGACTGGGCGACCTGTGAGTGACTTCGCAGCGAGCGTGACGATCATTTCCGAGTAGATAGGTGCACACCATGACGGACCGTTGGCTGACATTCGATTGTTACGGGACCATCATCGACTGGCGAACCGGTATGACCGCGGCCCTGGAGACCGTTGCACCAGGACGGTCGGCCGACCTGATCGACGCATACTTCCGGTTCGAGCCACAGGTCGAGGAGGAGTCGCCGTTCCGCAACTATCGCAGCGTGCTCGCCGAAGGCCTGCGCCGAGCCACCGCCGCACTCGACATCACCTTGGCGGACCACCAGTTCGGCATCCTGGGCGACAGCCTGCCCAGCTGGCAGGCATTTCCCGACAGTGTGGATGCGCTACATCGACTGCGCAACGCCGGCTACAAGCTGGGCATCCTGTCCAACACCGATGTCGAGTTGATCCGGGGCACCCTCAACGGACCTCTACCCGTCGAGTTCGATGACGTCATCGCCGCCGAGGAGGTAGGCAGTTACAAGCCGGGCGGTGGCCTATTCGACGAGTTCCTAGCCCGCCACACCCCCAAACCGAGCGACTGGATTCACGTCGGATGCAGTGTGTGGCACGACTGCGTACCAGCCCACCAGCGCGGTTTTCGCACGGTGTTCGTCCACCGGTCGGATAGCAGTGAGAACAACGACTGGACGCACATGACGACGGACGATGCTCAGTCCGTCACGCGCACGATCCCCGACCTGGCGTCCTTGCCTGACGCCCTGCAAGAGCTGTCATGAGTGCGCCGCCCGGGCCGACGAACGAATCCGTCGGACATCCCAAGGCCACCGCACTTCGCTCGAACCATTCCGCCGTGCCGCCTCGGCACCTGGAGCCGGCGATCGAGCTTCAGAACGTCGAGAAGCGCTTCGGTGAGCATCTCGTACTCAGCGATGTCTCGATGTCCGTGGGCTCAGGCCAGGTCTTCGCACTGATCGGGCCGAGCGGCGCGGGCAAGAGCACCCTCCTGCGCTGCATCAACCTGCTCGAACGACCCACCTCGGGCACCATCACGGTCGACGGTGTCAGGGTTCACGTCGAACACGAAGTCAAGTCCAAGGAATTGGCGATCCTGCGGTCCCGGGTGGGGATGGTGTTTCAATCGTTCAACCTGTTCCCGCACATGAGCGTTCTACGCAACATCGCGCTCCCGCAGCAACGGGTGCTCGGACGCAGCCGCGCTGAATCCGAAGAGCGCGCCGTCGCCTTGCTCGAACGAGTCGGATTGGCGGACAAGGCTAGTCAGTATCCCGGCCGGTGCTCAGGCGGCCAACAACAGCGCATCGCCATTGCGCGCGCCCTCGCACTCGACCCGAAGGTCATGCTCTTCGACGAACCCACCTCGGCGCTAGACCCCGAACTGGGTCTCGAGGTGCTCGCCGTGATGCGCGAATTGGCCGACGAGGGCATGACGATGGTCGTCGTCACCCACGAGATGCAATTCGCACGCGACGTCAGTGACCACCTGGTCGTCATGAACGACGGAGTGATCATCGAACACGGTGACCCACACCGGATCTTCGAGGACCCCAGCCAGGACCGCACCCGCCAGTTCTTACGAGCGGTCCTGGACCGAAAGTGACGGTCGACATCTGGGAGACCGTCGCCGGCGGAATCCTCATGACGATTCAACTGACCGCGTTCGGCTTCGCGATGGGTGCCGCACTCGGCCTACCCTTGCTGGCGCTCCGCATCGCCCCTTCGTGGATTCTCCGCTCGACGGCAAGGTCCTTCATCGAGATCACCCGTGGCGTGCCGCTGGTGGTGTGGCTCTTTCTGATCTACAACGGGACGACGCAGTTCGATCCTGCGCTGGGATCCATCTTCGCGTCGGAGCGCTCGGCGATCTTGGCCATCGGCCTTGTCTCGGCTGCGTACATGGCAGAGATCTACCGCGGGTCCCTCCGGGCGATCAAGCAAGGACAATTCGAGGCCGCCCGGGCACTGGGAATGTCCCAGCTGGACCTGGCGTCGCGCATCATCGGACCTCAGATGGTGAGAGTCGCGATCCCGGCGTCCGCCTCCTATGGCATCAACCTGCTGAAGGATTCCTCGCTCGCCTCCACCATCGGCGTCTTCGAGATCAGCTACTACGCCACCACCGCGTCGAGCACCACGACCTCCGTCACGCCGTTCTTCGTCGCAGGCCTCTACTACATCGCCCTGACCTTCCCGTCGGCATGGGTCGCGCGGCATCTCGAGGCGAGGATGTTGAAGGGGGTTGCCGCATGAGCGGCATTTGGAGCGACTGGTTGACCTACCACGATCGTCTACTCGGCGGCCTCTGGACGAGTCTGCGATTGACGTTCATGACGCTGCTTCTCGGCCTGCCTGCGGGTCTGCTTCTCGCCATCGCCGTCTCGTCTCCACGGCACCCACTTCGCCGCGCGGCGATAGTGATAGTCGAAATTGGCCGCGGCACACCAGCGTTGGTCTTACTCCAAATCGTCTACAACGGCATCCCGGTCACTCTCTCGGCTTTCATCTGCGCCTACCTCGCACTGGCATTCACGACCGCTGCCTACACCAGCGAGATCCTCCGTGGAGGCATTCAAGCGGTCCCCCTTGGCGAGGTCGAAGCGGGCCACGCACTGGGGATGAAGCGACGTCACATTTGGCGAGACGTGGTGATCCCCCAGGGCATCCGGATCGCGATACCGCCTCTCATGGGTTTCTGCATCCTCGTCTTCCAGGCCACGTCCTTGGCGTTCGTCATCGCGGTCCCGGAACTGACCTCGCAGGCGAAGTCCATTGCCAACAACACCTTCCACTACTTCAACCTGTTCCTTCTCGCGGGAGCCCTGTACGCGGTCATCGCCATCTCGGCCAGCGTGATGATCGAACGCGTCGAGACGACGCTCGGCCGACATCTATGACTTCGCCATCGCACATCCACCGAAGGGAAATCAACATGCACGACAAGATCGCAGGCGCGGCGGGTGTCCTCCTCACCCTGACCGCACTCACCGGCTGCGGCTCAGGATCCACCAATGAGACCACGGCACAGTCTGATTGCACACCGGCGCACTCTGGACTCAAGACGGTGACACCGGGTTCGCTGACCGCGGCGACGTTCAACTTTCCGCCGTTCCTCGTGGTCGACGGTACGGAGGTCTCCGGGGTCGAGGGCGAGGTTCTCGACAAGATCGCCGCCATGGAGTGCCTCACCCTGGTCTCGCAGCCGCTCGACACCGGTTCGGTCATCCCGGCAACTCAGAACGGCCGCACCGACGTGTCCGCCGGGAATTGGTACTGCACCGCAGCCCGCGCAAAGGTGGTGTCGCTGGCCGGTCCCGTGATCGGCGACCAGATCGTCCTCGTCTCCAAGGACGGTGCCGCGACGTTCGACGCATTACAGGGCAGATCCGTTGGCACCGTAGACGGCTACATGTGGAACGACGAGTTGGCGAAGCTGTACGGCGCTGATCTGAAGGTGTATCCGAATCCAGCGGGCGTGTACGGCGACCTCACGGCCGGGAGGCTGGACGCGGCAGTCGATTCCATCGGAACCGCGTCGTACGCCAAGGAGCAGAACAGCGCAGATTGGTCGATTCAACGCCCGGCTCCCGATCCTCGAGTGGCATCGAGTGAGGCTCCGGGCCAGGTCTGCTTCCCGGTGTCCACTAGCAACTCCGGATTGTTCAGGGCAATATCGGAGGACATCGTTGCACTTCGGCGCGACGGCACCATTGCTCGCATTCTGACCGACAACGGACTGGACCCATCCGCCGCCGACCCAGGCCCCCTGAACCTGATCGGCTAACTCGGCGGTGAAGCGCCCGCCACGGTGACCGACGTCGCCGAGACCCCTTGGCTTGGTCGACGTCGGAACGCTATTGCGCGAGAAGCTTTGCCACGCCGTACTCGAATCGTTCGTCGAAGGATTCTTCGGTGAGGAAGGCCAGCACGCGCTGCAGCGCGGGTC
>NZ_JBEVLO010000536.1:0-9079 GCF_040509115.1 Mycobacterium sp.
ACGTCTAGTTCGGCACCAATCTCCCGTTCGCTGATGGGCGCTCCCGCGGTCAACCGTCCGTCAAGGATGCGATCGCGCAACTCGTCGAAGACGTACCGCGAGAGGTTTTGAGCCACGATCCTGG
The DNA here is from genome assembly GCF_040509115.1 of Mycobacterium sp. Taxonomy (GTDB): domain Bacteria; phylum Actinomycetota; class Actinomycetes; order Mycobacteriales; family Mycobacteriaceae; genus Mycobacterium. The sequence continues at coordinate 125 of NZ_JBEVLO010000536.1, forward strand.
TATACCACCAACCTCCGAGGCGAGTCTGGGTATACCAGCAGGGCAGCTATCCGCCTCACGCCGGGCGCGCGCTCGGTGGCCCGGCCAGCCCACGGATCTAGCTTGCGCGGTCATATACCCAGGTAGCGAGGCCAGGTGCGAGGGAGAGAGCGCGGCCACGGTAACTCAACCTTTACCACGGCGTCACCGCCGGAAACATCCCAAGCCCTATTTTCGACGTAGCTGGTATACCACCAGGAATACGGATGAGGGGTCAGGCAGGAATGACGGGAAATCGGATCAGCGCGGGCGTCGAGGACCCCGCATCCGCCGAGGGCGGCCCATCGGACGGGCCCACAAAGGCGTCCTACGCCCAGCAGATCGAGAACGCCTATCAGCGCATCGGGGTCACGTCGGCACACTTCGGTGTCATCGCCATGGTGCTGTTCGGCGTGTTCTTCGACGCGATCGAGCAGAACACCGTCGGGATAGCAGGGCCGATGCTCAAGGCGCAGTGGGGACTTGGCGGCACGGAGATCGGCCTTCTCAACACCGCCACCTTCACGGCGGTGGCACTCGGTCGCGTGCTCGCCGGCGCCATCATGGACCGAGTCGGCCGCCGCCCGCTCCTCGGGGTGAACCTTCTGGTGTTCGCCGCGGGATCTCTCGTTTGCGCGCTCGCGCCGAACTACGAGGTACTGGTAGGCGCACGCTTCCTGGTCGGTCTGGGACTGGGCGGCGAGATCGCCATCGCCGTGATCATGATGTCGGAGTTCTTCTCGGCCAAGCACCGTGGCACCGCAGTCGGTCTCATCAACGTCGCTGCCGCCGGCCTCGGGAACATGCTGGCTCCACTGTTCGGCGTGATCGTGTTCGCGATCTTCAGCGGCGGCGAAGGATGGCGATGGCTGTTCGGCGTGCTGGTCTTGCCGGCCGTCGCCGTCGTGGTCTACCGGCGCGCACTCCCCGAGACCCCGCGCTTCCTCGTCGCCAAGGGACGCGTCGCCGAGGCGAACACGGTCCTGAACCGCCTCGCGACGGGCAAGCTGCGCGGCGAGCTCGACTCGCAGGAGACCTACCTGACCGAGGTGGACACGACCGACGAGGCTGCATCGCAGGCGAGGTGGACCGAAGCCTTCAGCGGACGCTACCGCCGCGCCACCGCGGCCCTTGGCGTCGCGGTATGCATGTCGTACGCCGCGCAAATCTCGATGCTGACACTGATTCCCGTCATCCTCACCGAACGCGGGATGTCGTTGACCAGCGCGCTCTGGTACACCCTGGTGATGCAGAGCGGCTCACTGGTCGGTGCGCTCACCGCAGCGGGACTGGCTCGACGCCTGCCGCGCAAGCTGACGCTGACCTCGGCGGCAGTCCTTGGCGTCGTCGCCGGGCTCGGCTTCGGGTTCTTCGCCGTCAACATCGGCCTGGTGCTGTTGTTCGGCTTCCTCTTCAACTTCGCGGTGATCATCCTGAACACCACCATCTGGTTGTTCGCCCCCGAGCAGTACCCGACCCGGATCCGCGGCCTTGCCACGTCGGTGATCCTGGCAATCGGCTCGTTGTCGGGAGGTTTGTTCCCGCTGATCGCCGGTGCCGTGCTGGACAACTACGGTGTCGGCGCGATGTTCGGACTTCTGACCGCCCTGTTCACCATCTGCGCGGTGGCAGTGCGCTTTCCGAACGAGACCCTCGGACTCCCGATGCCGGAGGACCAGTGACGGGGCGACGCACCAAGCTGCTGCTGGTCAACCCGAATACCAGCACGACGACGACGGCGATGATGGTCAGTGCGGCGCGCGGGACGATCGAACTGCTCGGCGAGGACGCGGTGGTGATGGGGGCCACCGCCGCGTCCGGCGCTGCGATGATCGTCGACCCCGCTGCGTTGGGCCTGGCCGCATCGGCGTCCGTAGCTGCGGGGATGGCCGGCGTCGAGGAGCACCGTCCGGACGCCGTCATCGTCGCCGCGTTCGGTGATCCCGGCGCCACGGAACTTCGGGCGGCACTGGGCATCCCGGTGTTCGGCATCGGTGAGGCGTCCGTACGCAAGGCGGCGCGCGGCGGACGCTTCGCGATCGTCACGTCGACCCCGCAGCTCCGCGAAGCCCTCGAATCTCTGGTCGAGACGCATTGCCCGACAGCCGACTTCGCCGGTGTGTTCGTCCCTGCTCGTGATCCGCTAGAACTCGCGCAAGATCCCGACCGCAACGTAGAGGCGCTCGACGGCGCCATCGACGCGGCCGTCGCGGCCGGCGCCGGATGCGTCGTGATCGGCGGCGGGCCGCTCACGGACGCCGCACGACGACTGGCGGCCAGGACCGACGTCGACGTCGTCGAACCCGTGCCATGCGCAGTGAGGCTCGCACTCGCGACGTTGCGATCCACCGCCGCGGTGCTAGCGTCGCGCCCATGAGTCTCACCGATCTCCCGCTGACCACACTCGACGGCAAGCCCACCACCCTGGCCGAAATCGCCGACGGCGCAGTACTCGTCGTGAACGTGGCATCCAAGTGCGGCCTGACGCCGCAGTACACCGCGCTGGAGAAGCTCGCGAAGGACTACGGCGACCAAGGGCTGACGGTCCTCGGCGTGCCGTGTAACCAGTTCATGGGCCAGGAACCGGGGAGCGCCGAGGAGATCCAGGAGTTCTGCTCGACGACCTATGGCGTGACGTTCCCGCTGCTGGCGAAGACCGACGTCAACGGCGCCGATCGGCACCCCCTCTACGTCGAGCTCACCAAGACCCCAGACGCCGACGGCGAAGCGGGGGACGTGCAGTGGAACTTCGAGAAATTCCTCCTGGCGCCGGGCGGTGAGGTGGTCCACCGATTCCGGCCGCGCACCGTACCCGACGCGCCCGAGGTCATCGCCGCCATCGAGGCCGTCCTCCCCGGATAACCCAAGACGTCAACTCCCGCCCGCCTGTCTGCAACCGTCGCGACATCTGACGTTGCCATACTTCGGGTCGTGGCCGGAAAACTGATCGTCTCGATCTCGGGGCTCAAGGAGCGCACCCTTGCCGACGTGGCTGCCTTCCACGCCGACCTCGCCGCGCGTGGCGTGCCCGTCTCGTTCATGGTCGCGCCGCGGCTGAAGGGCGGCTACCGACTCGACCACGACGCCCCCACCGTCGAGTGGCTGACGCGTCGCCGCGGCGACGGGGACGCGATCGTGCTGCACGGGTACGACGAGGCGGCCACGAAGAAGAAGCGCGGCGAGTTCGCCACCCTTCAGGCCCACGAGGCCAACTTGCGGCTGATGGGAGCCGACCGGGTACTCGAACACCTCGGCCTGCGGACTCGGCTGTTCGCCGCACCGGGCTGGACCGTGTCCCACGGCACGGTGACCGCTTTGCCGCGCAACGGCTTCCGTCTGCTCGCCGGGCTCGGCGGGGTGACCGACCTGGTACGCAACGTCACGCTGAAGGCCAGGGTCGTCGGCATCGGTGAGGGCTTCCTTACCGAAACCTGGTGGTGCCGCACCGTGGTGCTGTCAGCCGAACGCACCGCCCGCCGGTCCGGCACGGTGCGGCTCGCCGTGTCGGCAAGCCAACTGCGGCGCTCCGGCCCGCGGCAGGCCATGCTCGATGCCGTCGACCTCGCACTCATGCACGAATGCGTCCCCGCGGTGTACCGGTGGGACCCCCGACCCGTATTGGTCGACGCCGCCTGACCGCAGCCCGCTAACGTGGCTTCCCATGGCTGATGCTGACGTCATCGTGGTCGGAGCGGGGCTGGCGGGACTTGTCGCCGCCTGCGAGGTGATCGACAAGGGTCGCTCGGTGCTGATCGTCGACCAGGAGAACGCCGCCAACCTGGGTGGCCAGGCATTCTGGTCGTTCGGCGGGCTGTTCTTCGTCGACAGCCCCGAACAGCGCAGACTCGGCATCCGGGACGACCACGAGCTCGCCCTCCAAGACTGGCTGGGCACGGCGGGCTTCGACCGGCCGGAGGACCACTGGCCACGGCAATGGGCCCACGCCTACGTCGACTTCGCCGCGGGGGAGAAGCGCAGCTGGCTGCGCGAACGGGGACTGCAAACGTTCGCGCTCGTCGGCTGGGCCGAACGGGGCGGGTATGACGCACGCGGACATGGCAATTCGGTGCCGCGCTTCCACATCACCTGGGGCACCGGGCCCGCGATCGTCGACGTGTTCGCGCGGCGGCTGGTGAACCATCCCAGGGTGCGGTTCGCGCACCGCCACCGCGTCGACGACCTGATCGTCTCCGGCGGCGCCGTGACCGGCGTGCGCGGGGCGGTGCTGGAACCGTCCACCCAGGCCCGTGGTGTCGCATCGTCGCGAAATACGATTGGCGAGTTCGAGTTCCACGCGCCTGCGGTGATCGTCGCCAGCGGCGGCATCGGCGGCAACCACGACCTGGTGCGCAGGAACTGGCCCGCTCGGATGGGTCGCGTGCCCGATCAGCTGCTCAGCGGCGTCCCAGCGCACGTCGACGGCCGGATGCTCGGCATCACCGAAGCCGCAGGCGCCCACGCCATCAACGCCGACCGGATGTGGCACTACACCGAGGGGATCACCAACTACGACCCGATCTGGCCCAAGCACGGCATTCGCATCCTGCCCGGGCCCTCGTCCATCTGGCTCGACGCGACGGGACGCCGGCTGCCCGCACCCCTGTACCCCGGCTTCGACACCCTCGGCACGCTGGAGTACATCGCCAAGACCGGCCATGACTACACCTGGTTCGTGCTCAACGCGCGGATCATCGCCAAGGAGTTCGGCCTCTCGGGTCAGGAGCAAAACCCCGACCTCACCGGCCGCAGCGTGCGCCAGGTGCTGTCCCGCGTCAAACCGGGTGCCCCCGCACCCGTACAGCGGTTCGTCGACCAGGGAATCGACTTCGTCTCTGCCACCACCCTGCGAGACCTGGTGGCCAAGATGAACGACGTGCCCGACGTCGAACCGCTGGACTACGACGTCGTCGCCACCGAGGTGACCGCCCGCGACCGTGAGGTTGCCAACTCCTACACCAAGGACAGCCAGCTCACCGCCATCCGCGGCGCCCGCAACTACCTGGCCGACCGGGTCACCCGGGTGGTGGCGCCACATCGGATCACCGACCCCAAGGCGGGTCCGCTGATCGCCGTGAAGCTACACATCCTGACTCGGAAGTCGTTGGGCGGCTTGGAGACCGATCTCAACTCGCGGGTTCTCAAGGCCGACGGAACGACGTTCGACGGCCTGTACGCGGCAGGTGAGGCGGCCGGTTTCGGCGGAGGCGGAATGCACGGCTATCGCTCGCTGGAGGGCACCTTCCTCGGCGGATGCGTGTTCTCCGGTCGGGCCGCAGGCCGCGCGGCGGCCCGGGACACGGCTTAGCGCGCTAGGGGACATCGATCGTCGTCGTCACCGACACCATCTGCGGTAGCGCCGGAGCCGACGAGAAGCCAAAGCGCACAGGCGGTTCCAAGGCGGCCAGTCCGCCGAGGTCGACGCCACGGAAGCGGGCCCGGACCCCGGCGATGCGCCTGGTCCGCCGCACCCCGTAGTACTCGCGGCGACCATTGCCTGCGCTGCCCGCGGTGCGGACGCCGGGGATCAACCTGGCGGCTACCGGATCGATCGCACGCAGCCACAGCGGCGCGGTGGCGAGTCTGGCGGGTACCAGGCGCAGAAGCGCGTCGAACCGCGCAGGGCCCCCCAACCGAACCGCGACCTCGAGGTCCGGCGCGACGATGGTCAACCCGTCGGAGCCGTGCTCCGCCATGACGGAGCCGATCTCGGCGGAATCGAACGTGTAAGTGGCCGCGACGAACTCGGCGATCGCCTCGGTGGGGGCCAACAGGATGCGCTCGCCGTCGGCGGTCTCGACCATCACGTCGGCGAACCGCCCGAACGGTGACTGCAACCAGGAGCCGATGACCATCCGGACGCCTGCGACGGTGCCGAGGCCCGCGATGTAGCCGCTGAACGCCAGCCGTCGCTTCGCTCGCCCCACTAGCCTTGACCCCGTCGCTTCGCTCGCCCCACTAGAACTCCGTTCCGCTCTCCTCCTCCAGCACCTGGAAGTCGGTGTCGGTCATCTCCGACAGCCGGCCGTAGTAGATCCCGCGGGCCTCCTTGGCGACGACGCCCTGGTGGATCGGGACCGCATGGGTGGGCGCCACCGCGCGCAGGTAGTCGACCGCCTCGGAGACCTTCATCCAGGGCGCCGCCGCAGGCGTGGCCAACACGTCGACGGGCTCGCCGGGGGTGAACAGGGCGTCACCGGGGTGCATCAGCCGGGCGGGATGGCCCTCGTCGCCGACGAGGTACGAGATGTTGTCGATCACCGGGATCTCCGGATGGATCACCGCATGGGTGCCGCCCACCCCGCGCACCGACAGATGGCCCACGGACAGGGTGTCGCCGACGTTGACCGCCTTCCACGACCCGCCGAGCTGTGCGGCCGTCATGGGATCGGCGTACAGCGCCGCCTGCGGGTTCGCGTCGATGAGCGCGGGAAGCCGGGCGACGTCGGCGTGGTCGGGATGCTGGTGGGTGATGAGGATCGCCGTCAGGCCCGTGATGCCCTCGAACCCGTGGGAGAAGTTGCCTGGGTCGAACAGCACGGTGGTCTCGTCGTCGGCGTGACGGAAGCTCGCCAGCAGGCAGGAGTGGCCGAAGTGCGTCAGTTGCATGGGTCCATTGTGGCGCGTGGGGCCCGCTCGCGAGCCGCTTGGGCGAGACCGCCGTGACCGCCGGTAGAGTAAGCGCCGATTCAACCGAGAGAAGGAGCCCGCGCGTGGCCCGCGTCGTAGTGAACGTGATGCCCAAGACGGTGATCCTCGACCCCCAGGGTCAGGCGATCGCCGGAGCGCTGGGCCGCCTCGGCGTGACCGGCGTCTCAGATGTCCGGCAGGGCAAGCGCTTCGAGCTCGAAGTCGACGACAGCGTCAGCGACGAGACGCTCGCCGAGATCGCCGAGTCACTGCTGGCCAACACCGTCATCGAGGACTGGGCCGTGATCAGGGACGAAAAGTGACCGCCAGGGTCGGGGTCATCACCTTCCCTGGCACCCTCGACGACGTCGACGCGGCTCGCGCCGTGCGGTTGGCGGGCGCCGAGTCGGTCAACCTCTGGCACGCCGACGCCGACCTCAAGGGCGTCGATGCCGTCGTCGTTCCCGGCGGGTTCTCCTACGGCGACTACCTGCGGTGCGGCGCGATCGCCAAGTTCGCGCCCGTGATGGGTGAGGTCGTGACGGCCGCCCGCGGCGGCCTACCGGTGTTGGGGATTTGCAACGGCTTTCAGGTGCTGTGCGAGGCTGGCCTGCTCCCCGGCGCACTCACTCGCAACGCCGGTCTTCACTTCGTGTGTCGCGACGTGTGGCTGGAAGTCGCCTCGGCGTCCTCGGCATGGACCACCCGCTACGAGCAGGGAGCCGACCTGTTGGTGCCGCTCAAGTCGGGCGAGGGACGCTTCGTCGCGTCCGACGACGTGCTCGACGAGCTGGAGGGCGAGGGCCGCGTGGTGTTCCGCTACCGCGAGAACCCCAACGGCTCGCTGCGAAGCATCGCTGGCATCAGTTCGGCCAACGGCCGCGTGGTCGGGTTGATGCCACACCCCGAACACGCGACCGAGGCGCTGACCGGACCGTCCGACGACGGCCTCGGCCTGTTCTACTCCGCGCTGGACGCAGTCCTCGCGGCCTGACCTTGGGCTAGGCGACGGGCCGGAGCGCCAGTGAGCCGCCACCGACCGTGAGTACCGCGCCGTTGACGTAGCTCGCCGCGGGGGAGGCGACGAACGTCACGACGTTGGCGATCTCGTCGGCCTCGGCCGTGCGCCCCAGAGCGGTGCCGCGGCCGAGCCCTTCGATGAGGTCGTCCTCGAAGCTCGCCGTGCCCAGCGTCTGCGTCGGCCCGGGGGCCACTGCGTTCACCCGTACGCCCTGGCTGCCGAACTCGTCGGCCCACAGCTTGGTCAGCAGCTCGAGGGCCGCCTTGCTGGCCCCGTAGATGCCCGCACCCGCGGCCGGGGTCGACGCGGCGACCGTGGTGACGTTGATCACCGAGCCGCCGCCGCGCGCGATCATTCCCGGCACCAGCTTCTGCACCAGGACGTAGGGCGCACGCAGGTTGGTATTGATCTGGTCGTCGAAGTCGGCGTCGACGGTGTCGAAGGTGGGGGCGAAGCGGTAGATGCCTGCGTTGTTCACCAGGATGTCGACGGCGCCTGCCTCGTCGGCGAGCCTGCGCACGTCGTCGGCGACGGCCACGTCGGCGGCCACGAAACGTGCTGTGCCACCAGCATTTTCGATGTCCTGGACAGCCTTGGCGCCGCGCTCGGCATTGCGGCCGTGCACGATCACCTCGGCTCCCTCGGCGGCTAGCTGAGCGGCGATGGCGTAGCCGATGCCCGCCGTCGCTCCGGTTACCAATGCCGTCTTTCCCGCAAGTGTGTTGGCCATGGGGCTCGCCTCCTGGGCGTCGTGCTGGTTGAAGGTTGAAATTGATGGTTGAGGTTGAAGGGTGAAGTTGAAAGTTGAAGCCGTCGGCTGCAAGCCAAGTATTTGATCGTTTATTCCAAAACCAACGATCGGTCGTCGCCCGCCGCCCAGATCTGCGTGCGGGTCGTGCCGAGCCGCCGATCACGACCCCCTCGCAGAACTCGCGAACGGGTCGATTCCTGCCAACCGCCGCTCAATCTCTGCCAGCGGAATGAAAGCTCTGACCTGCCGGTTATAGGCATCAGACCGGCCGGGAAGGCCTCCCCACCGGAACCAGAAACAGACTCACTCACGAAAGAAGAACGACCATGAAGAACTTCGGATTCGCGACCATCACCACCGCCATCGCCGCCGGCCTCACCGCCGCCGTCCTCGGCTTCGCCGCCCCCGCCAATGCGGACCTGACCCACCACCAGTGGATCAACGACATCCAGCACTCGGCCACCACCGGCCAGGTCACCTCGACCGTCGGCAACGGCCGCTAAGACACCAGACACAGCAGGGGCACCCGGAAACGCGT
>NZ_JBEVLO010000537.1:0-17183 GCF_040509115.1 Mycobacterium sp.
CCCACCCCGTCTGGTCGTTGACGACGATGTAGCGAGGCCAAACCAGATCACTCAGTCCGATGAACGGCATGATGCTCACGGCCGCCGAGTAGGCCGCAAAGGCCAGAAGGAACCAAAGCAGTGCCCGTACCACCGCAGGGCGGTCGAACGTGTAACGCCCGACGAGGTAGAACACGAATGGGAGCAGTGTCCCGATGACGATGAACCGTGCTACCGGAAGGGGCTCGCCGCCCAGCAGGTCAACCGCGGGGTACTTGTGCGGGGCCTGCATTGAATACAAGTTCCATAGCAGGTACCCGGCCATCGCCCACTCGACCGGCCCGACGCCGCGCAATCGCCCGGAAGTACGATCCATCCACAGCACGGTCGAGGCGATCAGCAGAGCGAAGGCGAACCACCAGAGTTCGACGGGCGTTTGAATTTCTGAGTTCAACACGGGCCGCAGACAAATGGTCATGAGCAGGACGATGATTGCGAAGATCGGGATGCGTAGCGCACACAGCGTCACCGCGAGAGCGACTGCACCAGCGAGCAGCATCATGTCGCACCACTCCCACCGTGGTGCAACGCCTCTGCCATCTCAAGCATCTACCGCTTTTCCCGTCCGTCAGTCATCACGGCACCAAGCAGGACCGCGTGTGCGTCCGTCAGGGCTTCAGCGGCGGAGGTCACGTCGCCCGAGCGCGAAGACCGCCTGCCCACGACGAGCATGGTGAAGTCCGACGCAGCGCAAATCGGCTGCGACTCAATGGTGTCGACGATCGAAGGAGCCGCGATCACGATGGTGTCCGCGACCATGCGTAGCTCGTCGAGAACCGCATCGATTCGTTCGCGACCGATGAGGGCATAGCGATCGGTGACGAACGAACCCGCGGACAGGATCTTCAGCGATTCGAGCCCGCTGTCCTTGAGCACGCTGTGAACCATGCTGCTGTCGGCGAGCGCATCGTTGAAGCCTGCGCCGTCGGCCTGCCGCGACATGTCGTTGTTGGCGTACACCAGAACCGTTCGGCGCCCCTGCTGCGCTGACAAATTTGCCACCGCTTCGGAGAGTTCCTGCGCTGCACGTGCTCCCCGGCAGTCGGTCAAGGCAACGACCGTCGACTTTGGCAGGTCTTGGAAGCTGACGAGGTTGGTGAGCGCCCGCAATCGATCTTTTCGCAACTTTACTGCCTTCTTGGAACCACCAGAGGGCACCTCGATCAACGGTTCGATGCCGGTCTTGTCCCGAAGGTCTTCTGCGGTCACGATCCGTGACGACAACGCCGCGAGACCGAGGGCGGCGAGCACGCCGAGGAGTAACCCACCAGCGGCGCGGAGTCCCAGGCTGAACAAGATGTCTTGCTCGGTCTTGGTTACGCCCGCCCGCAGCTGAAGTTCGTGGAGCTGGTTGGCCGACTCGGCCCTCATGGCGTCCAGTCGCGTCTGCACGACCGGCACCATTGGATTGAGTTCTCCTTCGGGACCTGGCCGGGCGATGAGCGAGTCGAGTTCTTGCTCCGCGTCCGCGATCGTCTTCTGGTAGGCGGCTTGGCGAACCGCGCCGATGTCGGCTCGGAACGCCGCCGCCATGTTCTGCGCGGCATCCTGCGCCAATTCTGGGCTTTCGGCGGTCGCCTCGATCGCAAGGATTGGGCTGGTGGCGACCGACCTAGCCTCGAACGTGACGTCCTCGGGAGTGTTCGTTGCCGCCCTGAGCCGGCCAATCGTCGCCGGCTCGTTGAACACGGTGGCGTACCCGATCGACATCGCCGCGTCCTGCTCGGGTGCCAGGCCCGGTGAGGACTGTACGAGTAGTGCGCTCCCGACATACGTCGGGCGCATTTGCAATATCGGCAGTGCCGCCACGCACGTGGCAAGCCCGGCGACCAGCAGGACCACCCACCACCGGCGCCCGATCTGTTTGATACGGCGCCTCAATTGCACAATCACATTCTCTCCCAACGGGAATCGTTTGCACCCGTGGCGAGTGCAAGGGGACTTGGTGACAGTCGGCCCGCCCGCCGCCCGCGGACAGCTTCAGTCGTCTCGTCCATCCGTCACGCGCCGATCAACTGGACGGACTCGGGTTCCAGGGCCGTACGCAGCCATGAAATCGTGCGTTCGATTCCGTCCGGGAGCGCGACTCTCGGGGTCCACCCGAGTTCGGTCAGCGCCTTCGTGGCGTCGAGGGCAATGGCCTGCAATTCACCATTGCGCGCCTCCGCGAAGAACGGCGGGGATGCGTCTCCGAGGACCTCGGCGATCAGCCGATGCACTTCGATCACCGTCGTCTGTCGTCCCGTGCCGATGTTGTACGTGCCGACGGTGCCGTCGGGAGCATGAGCGGCCCGGATGAACGCGTCGACGACGTCGTCGACGTACACGTAGTCGCGGGCGGCAGAACCGTCGCCGAAGACCGTCGCGGAGCTGTCTGTGATCATCGCCCGCCCGAAGACCGTGATGACACCGGCTTCTCCGTGCGGATTCTGGCGTGGCCCATAGACATTGGCCAGGGCCAGGCAGATCGGCGCTATCCCGTACATCTCCGCGTAGGCCCGTAGGTACAGCTCGCCGGCCAGTTTGGCAACGGCGTACGGTGAGATCGGGTCCGTCCTCACGGTTTCATCGGCGGGCAGGGAACTCGGAGTCCCGTACCGTGACCCGCCGGAGGCGGCGTAGACGATCCTTCTGACGTCCGAACACCTTGCGGCTTCGAGCACGTTGATCGTGCCGAGCACGTTGTTCCTGGCATCGAACAGCGGATCACTCACCGAGGCCCGCAGATTCACCTGGGCGGCAAGATGGAAGATGATGTCCGGGTTGCATCCTGCGACGATGTCGCTGAGCTCAGGCGCCTGAATGTCGTTCTGTACGAACGTGAACCGCTGTCGGCTCAATCGATGGGCGTGACGCGCCTCGTCGAGGTTCGCCAGGACCCCGGTGCTCAGGTTGTCGAGGGCGATGACATTGTGGCCTTCGTTGAGCAATCGGTCGACTAACGTCGAACCGATGAAGCCGGCAGCGCCGGTGACAAGTGCTCGCATGATGGTTGTCTCCTATTCTTCGAGGCCGGTGGGCCCTCAGTAAGCACCGGTGCGTCGCAGCACGGCGTGCAGGGTCTTGCAGACGATGAGGATGTCCCCGACCATCGACCAGTTGTCGACGTACGAGAGGTCGAGGCGGACGGCCTTGTCCCATGGCAGATCAGATCGCCCGCTCACCTGCCACAACCCCGTCACGCCCGGCTTGACGAGCAGCCTGCGCTGCACGTCGTCGTCGTAGTGTTCGACCTCGCGCCTCAGGGGTGGACGCGGGCCAACGACGCTCATCTCCCTGCGGAGCACGTTGATGAACTGGGGCAGCTCGTCGATGCTGAAGCGGCGCAACACCCGACCGAGTGGCGTGACCCGCGGATCGTCTCGGATCTTGAACAGCAGACCATCGCTCTCATTCACGCTGAGCAGCTGCTGCAGATCCTTGTCTGCGTCCTCCACCATGGTTCGGAACTTCAGCATCGAGAACGCTCTGCCATTGATCCCGATGCGTTCCGACGAGTAGAAGACCGGCCCCTTGCTCGTCAGCTTGATCGCAACGGCGGTGACGAAGAGGAGCGGTGATACCGCCGTGAGGGCCGCCAACGCGAAACAGAAGTCGAACGCCCGCTTCTGCAATCGCTTCGCACCCTGGTATTGCGGCTTGTCGATGCAGAGCAGTGGCAGGCCTGCGATCGGCCGCATGGCCAACCGAGACCGGGCGACGTCCATGACACCGGGGGACACCATGAGTTCGACGTCCATCGGTTCCAGCTCCCAGATGAGCCGTCTGATCCCCTTGACTCCGAAGTGCTCCGTTCCGGCGATGGCGACTGTGTCGGCTCCGCAGCTTCGGATCGCCTGAGAGACATGGCATTCCCCACCGACGATCGGAATCTGCTGGTGGTTGATGGTGAGGTACTCATCGGCTGGGGGACCGTAGCCTGGTATCGCAATCCCGACCACGCGGAAGCCGCTGTCGGGATCGTCGGTGAGTTCGTTCGCGAGTTCGGTGACTCCGCCTCTGTCGCCGATCGCCAGCACAGCGGTTTGATACGCGCCCTTCGCACGTTGGCAGGCGACGTGTGTGCGCCACTTCCAACGCGTCAGAACCAGGCCGACGACACCCACGGGGAGCGCTACGGCGAGGTAGCCCCGTGAGAGCTCGAGCTTCATGAGCAGCTGGCAGATCGCCACCGCTCCGAAGGTCCAGAACGAGGCGGCCACCACGCGCCGGTACTCCTCGATGCCAACGCCGAGGTACTTCGGCGACCGTGCCCGGATTCCGGCCAGCGCCGAGAGCCAGATCGCGACGAGGGCCACGGAGCATGCCGTCTGGTACTGGCTGGTGAGGCCGTCTGCGGCGGGTGTGCTACCGAACCGGACGTATTGGGCGAGAAAGACGGCGCCGATGACCACGACGGTGTCCGTGAAGCGGACATTGCGCGCGTATCGCCGTTCCCATCGCGACCGCCCCATGACGGACGCCGGCGAACTCGGCGTGGCTGCGCGGCTCGCAGGTACCGAGTCGGGGCGTATCCGCGTCACCTCGGCCACGATTCTTCTGGACGCCGCCTCGATCGCTTCTTCCACGCGCGACGGTACGACGCTCAGCGGCTGCGTAATCTGTGTCACGTTCGATTGGTCCATGCCCATTCCCCCCGGGCTCCCCAGTAGTTCGTGTGGCCGTTCAGGTCTTGGGTCGTCCCCCGGTGACCGGCACCAATCACCGCGACCCTCTTGGAAATCTCCCTTCTGTTGGGCCGTTGCCTCTGGCGGTTCATCTGGCTACTCGACCGTGACCGACTTGGCGAGGTTGCGGGGTTTGTCGACGTCGCGCCCCAGCACCAGCGCGAGCGTCCGCGCCAGAATCTGCAGCGGCACCGTCGCCGCGAGCGGCCCCCACGGCGCGTCCACGCGCTCGACCGCGGGCACCGTCGCACCCGCGCCGCCGACGCTGATGACGTGGCCCCCGCGGGCCCGGATCTCGGCGACGTTGGCGACCAGTTTCGGGTCGTTGCTGTCGACGGCGACTACGGGCGTGCCAGCGGTGATCAGAGCCAACGGGCCGTGCTTGAGTTCGCCTGCGGGATAGTGCTCCGCCCATCGGTACGCAAGCTCCTTCAACTTCAGCGCGCCCTCGGCGGCGTACGGAAGACCGGGCCCCCTCGCAATGAAGACGAATCCGCTTGCCGCCGAGTACTGTTCGGCAATCTGCGGTACCACGCACTTCGCGACGGCGCTTGCTGCCGACAGCTGATCCGGGATCCTCCGCAGTTCGTCGACCAGCAGGCCAGCCTCCGCCGCGGTGAGTCTGCGCCGGGCAACCAAGGCCGAGATCATCACAGCGATACCAGCGACGATCTGACACACGAAGGTCTTCGTGGCAGCGACACCGACCTCTACGCCTGCCCCGCACGGCATCACTGCATCCACCCGGCGGGCAAGTGTGGAGTGCGTGTTGTTGGTGAGGGCCAGCAGTTGCGTGTTGGCTGGAGTGCGGGTCTGGATGGCCTGCAACACGTCTGCGGTCTCGCCGGACTGGCTGATGGCCAGGCGCAGCGTGTGCGGCTCCACGATCTCGTCACCACACTCACTGGCGACACTCGTGGTGACGGGCACTCCGCCGAGGCGACTGACGAGTCGTCCGATGACCTGCCCGGCGTTCAGCGACGTCCCACATCCGATCACGTGAAGACGGTCGAAGGGCATCAAATCCAAGTCAGCCCAAAGGGACCCGCTTGCGATTCGGCCACCCACGTCGTCGAGCAGACGCGCGATCACCTCGGGCTGCTGGTCGATTTCCTTGGCCATGTAGTCCGCATAGCCGTTCAGATTGCCGTCCTGCGCCTGCGTGGTGCAGCGAATGGCAACGTCGGGCGTCGCGTCTAGTCCATGGTTGCGCCACCGCCCCTCTCCGGTGAGGTCGACGACGTCTCCGTCCTCGAGGACACGGAAGTCTTCGACCCAGTCGGCGATCGCACTGATGTCGCTGGTGGCGAACTGGCCGTCGTCGGTGCGGGCCACCAGAAGCGGAGATCCGTTGGCGGCCACCACCAGCTGGCCGGTGGGCTCGGCCAGTACCGCCAGGCCCCAGGTACCCTCGACCACCTCGAGCGCCGCCTCGACGGCGTCGAACAGATCCCCGTGGAGTCGCCACCGATCTTCGATCAGATGGCAAAGCACCTCGCTGTCGACGTCGGACGTGAACAGGTGGCCCGCCGCAGTCAACGCCTCCCGCAGCACGTCGGCGTTCTCGATGACGCCGTTGTGCACGACGTTGATGTGTCCCGTGCAGTCGGCCAGTGGATGTGCGTTGGTCTCGGTGACCGACCCATGAGTCGCCCATCGGGTGTGCCCGATACCGAGTCCGTCGAGGGCCGGTCCCGACCACTCACGGACCTGTCGATCCAGCGTTCCGATCCGATCGACCGTCCTGAGCCGGACCACGTCTCCGTCGCTCGTTCGCACCGCGACGCCAACCGAGTCGTAGCCGCGGTATTCGAGCCTGCGCAGTGCAATGCGGAGATACTCGATAGCCGGACCCGTTGTCCGGCACGCAATGATGCCGCACATCAGACGGCCTTCGGTTCCGAGGCCGCCATCGCGGAATCTGCTTTGCGGCGCGACCATGGCGGGCGAAGGGGCGGGGGCGCTACCGACATCGAAGTGGGCGCGGCCGGTGCGACGTCCAACGACCGACTACCAGCGTCTGGAGCTAACACGAAGAACACTCCATAACTATCGGGCTCCGCAACCGTCGCGTACATGGACCATCAGAGCTGATTTCGGGTAGCACCAGGGCCTAGTTCCTACGCTCAACCGTCGCGTAACCGGACGGTGTGGGAAAGTGCCGCCGCCTCGGTACGTGTGCTGACACCGAGCTTGGTCAGCACGTTGTGTACGTGGTTCTTGACCGTGTGGACTGCGATCGAGAGCTGGGTGGCGATGTCCTGATTCGACCGGCCCAATTCGAGCATCCTCAGGATCTGGGCCTCCCGGACCGTAAGAGCTAGATCCTTGCCCACCGGCTCCCGCTGCGCAGCCAGTGCCGCCAGGCGGCGGAGCAAAATCGCCGAGACCTTTGGCGACCAAGATGTTTCGCCGTCAGCGACCCTGCGCATGAGGGCAAGCAAGTCATCGAACGAGTCGGTGCGCATGTGATAGCCGGCCACGCCCGCCTCTGCGCACGCGACGATCTCCGATTCGTCGTCTTCGGAGGCGCCGATCACGATCACTCGCACCTCCGGACTCAGGTCCGTGGCGGCCCGCAACAACAAGGCACTGTCCCTGGTCGCCATGTTGAGAAGGACGACACACGAATCGATTCCGTGCAGAGCCGCCACCAACGAGGGCAAATCCCACGCGGCACGTGGTGCGGCAATCAGATTCATGGCGAAGATGGCCGTCAGATTTTCACGGTTGAGGGTGTAATCGTCGATCACCACGATCGTTTCGTCCCGAAGTGGGTCATTCTGGGGCACTCGTTGGCGAGTCATCCCGGTGATCTCCAGATCGGCCGGGGACGTCCAGCCTCCGCGCTCGTGGCCGCTGCGCCGTGTCGCCTCGGGGACGAATCTGCCATGGGGTCCGTCGGACGACTCCAGCCCGCTCGAAGACACGACCCGCAGCGGCGACGGCACTTGGGAGCCGCCCCGCCGCGACGATTGGCGGGACACTTCGGCGCCGCCCTCGGCCCCGCGGGCCGGTCGACGAGATGCTCCTGGCACCGATCCAGCGGAATGATCATCTGGCACTTGATATCTCCCCGCTTCGATGGCACGAGACTCGGCCGCGTCTGGCTGCCACCGTCACCCTGAAGTCGACCGTCGCCGATGAATGGGCGTGGTCGAATCCGACTCGGGTCGAGCAATGCCGATCCGATCCGGCACCGTTGGGGCGGGGGCGACATGCGATGCGGCGCTTCGGCGGCTTCGCACTCGGCCGTCGGCGCCCCCGCCGGTCTCTGCGGGAACTGCCGAACCTACGTCGATCGTCATCGACTGGGCGCGTGTCAACCGAGCCGCATCACGCGGCAGGAAGCCACGGGGTCGAGCCAACTCAGTTCGCACCGATCCACTATTGCCCGGCTCGGTTCGGCCGTACATGGACCGTTGGACCCAATTTCAGACCAGCACGGTGTCTGGTCCTTCGAACCTCACCCCGCGGTGTGGAGTGACCGCGACACCGCCACCGCCTGCGTCCGAGTCCGGACGCCGAGCTTCCCCAGAATGCTGTGGACGTGGTTCTTGACCGTGTGCAGCGCTATGCAGAGATCGTTCGCGATCTCCCGATTGGACAGCCCTAGCTCCAACATCCGCAAGATCTGAATCTCGCGGGTCGTCAGGACTAGTTCCCCCGGGTCGGGCTTGGACTCCGACGCCAGCGCCGAGAGCCGGCGAAGCAAGATCGTCGCGACACTCGGTGAGCAGACCGATTCCCCGTTGGCCACTCTGTTCATCAAGGACAGGAGATCGTCGAACGACTCGCTACGGAGGTGGTAACCCGTGACCCCCGCCTCGGCGCACGCCACGATGGTCGGCTCGTCGCCCTCCCACACGCCGACGGCGACCACCTTGGCGTCCGGCCTGCCCGAGGTGATCGTGCGAAGCAGCTGCGTGCTGTCCTTGGTCGACATGTTCAGCAGAATGACGTCTGGAGTGCCGTTCTCCAGCGCGGTCAAGAGCGAGGTCATGTCCCACGCAACGCACGCCTCGAACGAATCGTCCTCGCCGAGAACTGCGGCCAAGCTCTCCCGATAGAGCGTGCAATCGTCGACGATCAGGATCGTCGTGGCGAGTTGGGTGTGCACCAGCGGCGTCAGTTCCGCCTCCACCGCGCACGCACCGTACGCATGGCCCGGCACACTGCCCACCGTTGCCCGGCTCAACCTATTGCCGTGCAAGGGTATTCGATTGCCAATGTTCCGCTGGCCGTTGCCAAGATTTGCTGAAACTGCTACCAGCTGACCGTTTTCTCCAAGCATGTCCCCGCCCCCGTTAACCCCGATCGGTGCCCTGCCCCAGTAGAGCACACCATTCGAGCACATAATAACGTCTTTGCAGAAATTTGCGACGGCGCGTTCTGATAGCCCAAAATTTGCTAAATCTGCACGACTACGTCGGCAAACTTGATCACGGCACGGGTTCGACGTCCGATGAACCCGAATCGATGCCGGTGACGTCGACTACTTCGCACCACTCCGGGCGCGACCGCGCGGCTGACCACGCCGTCGCCGCAAAGTATCGGCGGCTGATTTGGGACCTACGACGCCCCGACCCGCGCAGCCCGACCGACCGCATCGCGGTCGCGATTTGGGCAAGTCGTCAGCCGAGGATCAAACCGGACGTCGGGACACCCGTCCCTGCCGTCACCAGCACGTGTTCGACATCGGGCACCGGGTTCAGCGACGTGCCCCGCAATTGCCGCACCCCCTCGGCGATCCCGTTCATGCCGTGGATGTAGGCCTCGCCGAGCTGCCCGCCGTGGGTGTTGATGGGCAACCGTCCGCCGACCTCGATCGCGCCATCTGCGATGAAGTCCTTGGCCTCACCGAGCGCGCAGAAACCCAACTCCTCCAGCTGAATGAGAGTGAACGGCGTGAAGTGGTCGTACAGGATGGCCGTCTGGATGTCCGTCGGCCTGAGTCCCGACTGGGCCCACATCTGCCTGCCCACCAGCCCCATCTCGGGGAGACCGTCCAGCTCAGGGCGGTAGTAGCTCACCATCGAATACTGATCGGGGCTCGACCCCTGTGCGGCTGCCTCGATCACGGCGGGTCGGTTCTTCAAGTCCTTCGCCCGCTCGGCCGAGGTGATCACCAACGCGACGCCGCCGTCGGTCTCCTGGCAGCAGTCCAGCAGCCGAAGCGGTTCGGCGATCCACCGCGACGCCTGGTGCTCCTCGATGGTGATCGGCTTCTCGTAGAAGTACGCCTTCGGGTTCTTCGCGGCGTGCTTGCGGTCGGCGACTGAGATCGCCCCGAAGTCCCTGCTCGTGGCCCCCGACAGATGCATGTAGCGCTTGGCGATCATCGCCACTTGTGCTGCCGGCGTTGACAACCCGTGCGGGTACGAGAAGGAGTTGTCGACACCCGTCGAGTCGGCGTTCTCCACCAACCGCATCTGGACCTGACCGAACCGCATGCCGGAACGTTCGTTGAACGCCCGGTAGGCAACGACGCAATCGGCGATGCCGGTGGCGACGGCCATGGCCGCCTGCTGGACGGTCGCGCAGGCTGCGCCGCCACCGTGGTGGATCTTCGAGAAGAACTTGAGCTCGCCGATGCCCGTGGCGCGCGCGACGGCGACCTCGGTATTGGAGTCCATCGTGAAGGTCGTCATGCCGTCCACGTCGGCAGGCGTCAGGCCCGCGTCGTCGAGCGCGTCGAGCACCGCCTCCGCGGCGAGCCGCAGCTCACTGCGACCGGAGTTCTTCGAGAAGTCAGTGGCACCGATCCCGACGATCGCCGCCTTGCCCGACAGCTCACCCATCAGGAATCCCCTCCGACCACCAGCGTCGCGTTGGCGATGACGTGGTCGCCAAGGCTGTTGCTGCCCACGATCTTCAACGTGACGAGACCATCTTCGACCGCCGTCACCTCGCCCGTGAAGGTCACCGTGTCATAGGCGTACCAGGGCACCCCGAGTCGCAGCCCGATCGACTTGATCACCGCCGACGGGCCCGCCCAGTCGGTGATGAAGCGCTGCACCAGGCCGGTGTCGGTCAGGATGTTGACGAAGATGTCCTTCGACCCCTTAGCCAGCGCCTTGTCCCGATCGTGGTGCACGTCCTGGTAGTCGCGCGTCGAGATCGCGGTCGAGACGATGAAGGTCGGGTCGCCGTAGAGCTGGAGCTCGGGCAGCTTTTGGCCCACCTCGATCAGGGCCGTCATGCGTCAGGCTCCCAGGCATACAGCGTCCACGCCGGGCCGGCGTCACCCTCGGGAAAATCGATGTACGTTGCGCGGACGGGCATTCCGATCTCTACTCCTGCCGGGTCGACGTTGCGGAGCTCGCCAAGCATGCGGACTCCTTCGGCGAGTTCGACGAGCGCGACCACGAACGGAGGCGTGCGGCCCGGCACCTTCGGCGCGTGGTGCACGACGAAACTGAACACCGTGCCCGTCCCCGCGGACACCACGTAGTCAGTCTGGTCGTCCTTGTCCAGCCACAGCGCGGGCACCGGCGGGTGTTGCAGGCTGCCGTCCGCACGCTTCTGAATGCGCAACTCGTGGGCGTTGACGCCGTCCCAGAAGAACTTGGTGTCCTTCGACGAAGACGGTCGCATCATGTTGGCGGCGTCGAGATCGTCGGGCACCGCCGAGGCTGGCGGTGAGTCCTGCTCCGCGGGCCTGAACTTCATGATGCGCCACATCATCTCGGCGACGTCCTCATCGCCGACCGACCACGTGATCGTCTGCGTGATGAAGAAGCCCTCGCCCAGTGCCGTGCGCTTCGGGCCGACGACGCCGGTCAACTCGGCGGAAACGCTGACCTCCTCACCCGGGCGAAGGTAGCGGTGGTAGGTCTGCTCGCAATTGGTGGCAACCACCCCGATGTAGCCCGCCTCGTCGAACAATTCGAGGATCTTGCCCAATGGGTCGTCATCGGGGCGGACCGCACCGAGGCCCATCATCGTCCAGACCTGAATCATCGCAGGCGGGGCGACGATGCCCGGGTGACCGGCCGCCTTGGCGGCGGCCTCGTCGACGTAGATCGGGTTGCGATCACCCATCGCATCGAGCCAGTGGTCGATCATCGGCTGATTCACGGGATGGCGGCCGACCCGCGGCTTGCTCTTGCCCTCGGCCTTGACGCGTTCGGCAGCGGCCTTGATGTCGTCGACGCGTGCCTGCTCTTCGCGCAAGCGCTGATCGATCGTCTGCTCTTCGCGCAAGCGCTCATTGATCGTCACCGCGGCACCCTCGGCACCTTCAGCCCCGCCGCCGCGATCATCTCGCGCATCACCTCGTTCACTCCGCCTCCGAACGTGATGACCAGATTGCGCTTGGTCTGGCTGTCGAGCCACTGCAGAAGCTCCCCGGTCTCTGGATCCGCGGGATTGCCGTGCGCACCAACGATCTCCTCGGCAAGCCTGCCCGCGTACTGAATGCGCTCGGTGCCGAACACCTTGGTGGCGGCGGCGTCGGCGACGTCGATGGTCTCCCCCGACGCCGCGACCTGCCAGTTGAGCAGTTCGTTGACCCGCCACATCGCCTTGAGCTCACCGAGTGAGCGCTTCACGTCGTCGTGGTCGAGCGGAGTGTCGCCGTTGCTTCCAGGTTTGGACGCCCATGCATGGATGCGGTCGTACAGCGAGGCGAAGCGGCCTGCCGGACCGAGCATCACGCGCTCGTTGTTGAGCTGCGTGGTGATCAATCGCCAGCCACCGTTCTCCTCGCCGACGAGCATGTCGGCGGGCACCCGCACGTCGTTGTAGTAGGTGGCGTTGGTGTGGTGGGCGCCGTCGGACAGGATCATCGGCGTCCACGAGTAGCCGGGGTCCTTGGTGTCGACGATCAGAATCGAAATGCCCTTGTGCTTCACCGCTTCCGGGTCGGTGCGCACTGCCAGCCAGACGTAGTCGGCGTCATGGCCCCCTGTTGTGAAGACCTTCTGGCCGTTGACGGTGTAATACCCGGTGGCCTCGTCCCCGGTACGAACCGCGGTGGTGCGCAGCGACGCCAGGTCGGTGCCCGCCTCCGGCTCGGTGTACCCGATCGCGAAGTGAACCTCGCCTGCGAGGATGCCGGGCAGGAACTTCTTCTTCTGCTCCTCGGTGCCGTACTGCTGCAGCGTCGGGCCGACGGTCTGCAGAGTCACCGCGGGCAGCGGCACGTCCGCACGCTGGGCCTCGTTGACGAAGATCGACTGCTCGATGGTGCCGTAGCCCAGACCGCCGTACTCCTTGGGCCAGCCGACTCCCAGTTTGCCGTCCGAGCCCATCCGCTTGATGATCGCCCGATATGCCTCGTTGTGCCGGTCGGACTCCATCGCCTTGGCTTCCTCGGGCGAGATGAGATTCGAAAAGTACTGCCGCAGTTCGGCTTGCAGTTGCCTTTGTTCCGGCGTCAGCTCGATGTACATTACGCTCCCGCCACCGTAGAGGCCCCGAGAAGATCCAATCGGAGCGAGGGACCACCCAGAAGCCGGGTCAGGTCCTTGATCGTGGAGTAGTACCCGTCCATCGGGTACGCGATGTCCATGCCCATCCCGCCGTGCAGGTGATGGCAGAGCTGCATCACCGGCGGCGCCTGCGACGTCAGCCAGTAGCCGAGGACGTCGAGGTCCTCGACGGCGTCGCGCCCCTCGGACAGGCGCCAGACCACCGACGTCGACGCGAGTGTCAGAGTGCGCGAGGCGATGTAGATCTCGGAGAGCTGCGCGGCCACCGTCTGGAACGTCGACAACGGTCTGCCGAACTGCTCCCGGTTCGCGACGTAGTCGGCCGTGAGCCGCAGCGCGCCCGCCACCAGTCCGGCCGCATAGGCACCGGTCGCCGCCAACACGAGCTGGTTCACCCTTCGCACCGAGCCGACATCGGCCACCACGTCGGCATCCGCGACGGCGACGCGGTCGAACGTCACCACGAATTCGTCGCTGTGGTTCGCAGCGGGCGTCTTGGTCAGCGTCACGCCGTCCGCAGTGGGTGACACCACGACGACGCCGCTATCGGTGGTCACGACGAGCCAATCGGCCTGCCGCGCATGGGGTACGCCGATCTTGGTGCCGGAGAGCGTTCCGCCGGACAGGGTGACGACGGGCCGCTCCGGAAGCGCGTGGCCCGGTTCGTTCAGCGCCGCGGTGAGCACGCCCCCCTTCGCGACGCCGGCCAGAAAGCGGTCCTGCTGCTCGGTGGAGGCCAGGTCCAACAGCGGGATCAGGCCGAGACCGAGCGTCGCGAACGCCGGGGTGGTGTTGCCGAACCTGCCGATCTCAATCAGCGCCGAGGTGATCTCCGGCAGCCCCAGGCCGTCCCCACCAAGCCGCTCCGGCACGCCGAAGGCCAGGACGCCTCCTGCGACGAGCGCGTCCCAGCCGTTGTCGCGCCCGAGCGCGGATGTCACCACGTCGGCGACGGCCTGCTGTCCTTCATCGGGACTGAAGTCCACCCGAATCCTCCTTGATCGCCCGGGGCCTCAGCGCCGGCAGCGCCTAATTGGTCGGCTCGCCTGCGCCCGTGTAGTCAACCTGCCAGTGCTTGATCCCGTTGAGCCAGCCCGACATCAGACGCTCGGGCTCGCCGACCGGCTTCAGATTGGGCATCGCGTCGGCCACGGCGTTGAAGATCAGGTTGATGGTCATCCGCGCCAGGTTCGCGCCGATGCAGAAGTGCGCGCCGGTGCCACCGAAGCCGACGTGGGGATTCGGATTGCGCAGAATGTTGAACTCGTGCGGGTTGTCGAACACCTCGTCGTCGAAGTTCGCCGAGCGGTACGACATCACCACCCGCTGTCCCTTCTTGATCGGCACCCCGCCGAGTTCGACGTCCTCGAGTGCGGTGCGCTGGAACGCCGACACCGGCGTGGCCCAACGGACGATCTCGTCGGCCGCCGTGCCGGGTCGCTCCAACTTGTAGAGCTCCCACTGATCGGGGTGCTGGGAGAACGCGATCATGCCGTGGGTGATCGAATTGCGGGTGGTCTCGTTGCCTGCCACCGCGAGCATGACGACGAAGAAGCCGAACTCGTCGTCCGACAGCTTCTCCCCGTCGATGTCGGCTTGGACGAGGGTGGTGACGATGTCGTCGGTCGGGTTCTTCGACCGCTCCTCGGCCATCTTCATGGCGTAGGTGATCAGCTCGAACGAGGACATTGCGGGATCGACGCCTGCGTACTCCGGATCTTCGCCCGCGGTCATCTCGTTCGACCAGCGGAAGAGCTTGTCGCGGTCCTCCTGTGGCACTCCGAGCAGACCGGCGATGGCCTGCAGCGGCAGTTCGCACGACACCTGCTCGACGAAGTCGCCCGAGCCCTCGGCTGCGGCGGTCTTGGCGATCTTCTCCGCGCGGGTGCGCAGTTCGTCCTCCAGACGCCCAACCGCCCTCGGCGTGAAGCCGCGGGAGACGATCTTGCGTAGGCGGGTGTGCTGCGGCGCGTCCATGTTGAGGAGCACGGCCTTCTGCAGGTCGATCGCATCGCGGGTCATGGCCTGTGGCCACGTCGGAATCGCACCGTCCGGCGAGCTACCGAAGACGTCGTTGCGCTTGGACACTTCCTTGACGTCGGCATGCTTGGTGACGAGCCAGTAGCCCTTGTCGCCAAAGCCGCCCGTGCCGCCGGGCACGTCGACCCAGTGCACGGGCTCGGAATTGCGCAGTTCCGCGAGTTCCTCGACGGGCAATCGCTCGAGGTTCAAGGTTGCGCTCAGGAAGTCGAAGTCAGATGAGACATTGGGGGTGGGCACGGCTGGGCTCTCCTCAATTGGAACGTGTTCTAGTGTCAGTAAAACACGCCTTCACCGCAGATCAAAGGCATGGCGGCATCACAGCTTGTCAGAGTTATGAAACGTGTTCTAGCCTGGCGCAATGGGTACCCCTGTCATCGTCGAGGCCACGCGCAGCCCGATCGGCAAGCGCAACGGCTGGCTGTCCGGGCTGCACGCCACCGAGTTGCTGGGCGCGGTGCAGAAGGCGTTGGTCGAGAAGGCAGGCCTCGACTCCAGCTTCGAAGCCGGGCACGTCGAGCAGCTGATCGGCGGCTGTGTCACGCAGTTCGGCGAGCAGTCGAACAACATCACCAGGGTGGGCTGGCTGACCGCTGGACTGCCCGAGCACGTCGGAGCCACCACCGTGGACTGCCAATGCGGCAGCGGCCAGCAGGCCAACCATCTGATCGCAGGGCTCATCGCGATCGGCGCGATCGACGTCGGCATCGCGTGCGGCGTCGAGGCGATGAGCCGGGTAGGTCTCGGCGCCAACGCCGGGCCGGACCGTTCGATCATCCGGGCCGCGTCGTGGGACATCGACATGCCCGACCAGTTCACCGCCGCCGAGCGAATCGCCAAGCGCCGCGGCATCACCCGCGAGGACATCGACGCATTCGGACTCGCCTCGCAGCAGAAGGCGCACCGCGCCTGGGCCGAGGGAAGGTTCGACCGTGAGGTCTCGCCGATCGTGGCGCCGGTGCTCGACGAGCAGAAGCAGCCGACGTCCGACCTCGCCCCGGTGACCAGGGATCAGGGCATGCGGGACACCACGCTGGAAGGGCTGTCCTCGTTGAAACCGGTGATGGAGGGCGGAATTCACACGGCGGGCACGTCGTCGCAGATCTCCGACGGCGCGGCCGCGGTGCTGTGGATGGACAGTGACGTGGCCAAGGCGCACGGCTTGCGACCGCGGGCCCGGATCGTCAGCCAGGCGAATGTCGGCGCCGAGCCCTACTACCACCTCGACGGTCCGGTGCAGTCCACCGCCAAGGTGTTGGAGAAGGCGGGCATGAAGATGGGCGACATCGACCTCGTCGAGATCAACGAGGCATTTGCGTCGGTGGTGTTGTCGTGGGCCCGCGTGCATGAACCGGACATGGACAAGGTCAACGTCAACGGCGGCGCGATCGCCCTCGGCCACCCCGTGGGGTGCACCGGCAGCCGACTGATCACCACGGCCCTGCACGAACTGGAGCGCACCGACAAGAGCACTGCGCTGATCACCATGTGCGCCGGTGGAGCGCTGTCCACCGGCACCATTCTCGAGCGGATCTAGTGGCTCCGGAACCGGGGGTTCCCCCGCCTGCGGGGGAGAGCGAAACGACCGGGGAATCGACCGAGCCCGTCGTCGTCTCCGACGCCGAACGCATCTCAGCGGCCAAGGCCTACATCGATGCGCTGGTCAGTCACGACGCGAGCGGCGTGCCCTTCGCAGCCGATTGCACGCGCATCGAACAGGGCGTGAAGAACGGCTTCTCCGGAAGCCATCTGCGCCGCAGCCTCAACGGTGGTCCCCAGTACCGGGTCATCGGCGCGGCCACCCCGCCGGAGTTCACCATCACCGGCGACGTCGTGCGTGCCAGGTTCGACATTCTGACCAAGGTGTCGATCGCCGGTCGACGTTTCGCCGCGCACGTCGACGAGACCTTCGTCATCCCCGCAGCACCCATCAACGGGCGCAACGAAATCCACCACATCCGAGTGCGATTCCACCCATTCCTCGCCAAGGGCTAGGGCTAGG
>NZ_JBEVLO010000538.1:0-3060 GCF_040509115.1 Mycobacterium sp.
GCCGTGCTCTACACCCGCGCCGGGCCGGAGATCGGCGTCGCGTCGACCAAGACGTTCCTGGCGCAGATCGCCGCCAACTACTTGGTGGGGTTGGCGCTGGCCCAGGCGCGCGGCACCAAGTACCCCGACGAGGTCGAGCGAGAGTTCACCGAGCTCGAGTCGATGCCCGATCTCATCGCGCGGGTGCTGACGTGCATGGAACCGGTCACCGCACTGGCTCACCGGTTCGCGTCGTCGTCGACCGTGCTCTTCCTTGGCCGCCACGTCGGCTATCCCGTGGCGTTGGAAGGTGCGCTCAAGCTCAAGGAGCTGGCATACATGCACGCCGAGGGCTTCGCGGCTGGCGAGCTCAAGCACGGGCCGATCGCACTGATCGAGGACGGCCTTCCCGTCATCGTCGTGATGCCCTCGCCGAAGAACGCGGCGATGCTGCACTCCAAGCTGATGAGCAACATCCGCGAGATCCAGGCACGTGGCGCCATCACGATCGTCATCGCCGAGGAGGGCGACGACACCGTGCGGCCGTACGCCGACCACCTGATCGAAATCCCCGCCGTGTCAACGCTGTTCCAACCTCTGCTGTCGACGATTCCGTTGCAGGTGTTCGCCGCGGGCGTCGCGCAGGCACGTGGCTACGACGTCGACAAGCCGCGCAACCTCGCCAAGTCCGTCACCGTCGAGTAGCTCCGGTGGACCTGACCGTACCCGACGTCAACGTCGCGCCACGGTCGAGCAGATCGAAGCTGGGGCACTTCGTCGGCGACGTGGGGCACGACGGATTCGCGCACTTTATCGATGCGTATCGCGCTGGTATGCAACAGCTTCCGCCGTTCGATGCCCAGACCGACGTCACCACGTCGTTCGGCAGCGTGCGCGCCTACCGCTTCGATGGGCCGTCGGCTGCCACGCCGGTCGTGCTGCTGCCCGGGCGCGGCGCGGCCACCCCCATGTGGGCGGCCAATCTGCCCGCGCTGCTTCAGCGCCGCACCGTCTACGGCCTGGATCTGCTTGGCGAAGCCGGGCTTTCGGTGCAGACCCGGCCGATCACCGGGCCAGGTGACCAGGCGCGGTGGTTGGACGACACGCTCGTCGGTCTCGGGTTGACGTCGGTGCATCTCCTCGGTGCCTCGATCGGGGGCTGGACGGCGGTGAACTACGCCGCGCACCTGCCGGGCCGGGTCGCGTCGCTGGCACTGTTGGACCCGGTCCAGACGTTCGCGCGCATTCCGGTGAGGACCCTGTTGGCCTCCGGCGCGATGCTGAGTCCTGCCGTGCCGGGGGCCCTGCGGCGGCGCGTGCTGCGGTGGATCTCGGGCGGCGCGGACGTCGACGAGTCGGTGCCGGAGGCACGGCTGATCGCCGCCTCGATGGTCGACTTCGTCCTGCGGCTCCCGCCGCCGAGACTGATCGCCGAGGACCAGCTGCGAGAGCTCGGCATCCCCGTGCTGGCGGTGCTTGGTGGTCGAAGTGTGATGCTAAACCCAGCCCGCGCGGCGGATCGGGCCCGGAAACTGTTGTCACACGGGAAGGTCGAGGTATGGCCCGACGCGTCGCACGCGATCAGCGGTGAGTACCCGCAGCGGGTCGCCGAGCGAACCGAGGCGTTCTGGGATATATCTCGACCATGACCGACACCGTGCGCACGGCCATCGTCACCGGAGCCGGCGGAGGCATCGGCCGAGCGATCACCGAGGCGCTGCACGAGGAGGGTTTCGCCGTCACGATGGTCGGTCGCGACCGCGAGAAGTTGCAGGCCGCCGCCGAGGCGCTCGTCCCTGCCGACGGGCCCGAAGTGCGATTGCTTGCCGGTTCGCTGGCCGACGAGGCCTTCCTCGATCAGATCGTGGTGTCGCACGCCCGGTGCTTCGGCTCGCTCGACCTCCTGGTGAACAATGCGGGGGTGGGAGGCGCAATGGCCGTTGGCGAACTCACCTCCGAGTTCGTCGACGCGCAGTTCGCCGTCAACACCCGAGCCGTCATCCTGCTCACGACCAAGTGTCTTCCTCTGCTGCGCAAGGCAATCGGTGAGCGGGGGACGGCGCAGGTGGTGACCACCTCGTCCAACGCAGGCAAGCGCGGAGAGGCCATGCTCGCGGCGTACTCCGCGTCCAAGGCGGCGGTGATCGGCTTCACCGAGGCCCTGCACGACGAACTCGCAGGCGAGGGCATCAAGGCGACCGCCATCTGCCCGGGGCTCACCGACACCCCGATGGCGGACGAAGCGCGCGAGGGCGGGGCCGTCGAGATGATCACACCGCGCGACGTCGCCGAGACCGTACGGATGACCACGCGGCTGTCGCGGACCTGCATCATTCCCGAGATCGTCCTGTTGCGCCCGACGGAGTGGGTGGCGCCCTCCGAATTGCGATGACTGCGACCGCTATTCGATCCAGCGGTCACGAAGTATGGTCGAGCCGCGCGATCGGACTCGACCCGAAGTCCCTGACGTTCCTTGGAGGTGCGAAGTGACGGCGATGACCCTCGGGACGTGGCCCACCCCGCTGGAGGAGGCGCCCCGCCTCGCCTCGACGATCGGCCTGAGCCGGGGTCGCCTGTGGATCAAGCGCGACGACCTGATCGGTTTGGGTGGGGGCGGCAACAAGGTCCGCAAGCTGCAGTGGACGTGTGGGCGCGCGGTGGCGGACGGGGCGGACACGCTCGTCACCAGCGGTGCGGCTCAGTCGAACCACGCCCGCCTGACCGCAGCGGCAGCCGCACGCCTCGGCCTGGACGTCGTACTCGTCCTGGCGGGTACGCCCGGCACGGGACGCAAGGCCGGAAACCTCGCTCTCGACGCTCTGCTCGGCGCGACGATCGTATGGGTCGACGGCGACGACGCCGCGCTGGCGGCGCGCGTGGCGGAGGTGGCGGCCGAACTGCACGATGCTGGCCGCCGTCCGGCGGTCATCCCGTTCGGGGGTTCGACGCCGGAGACGACCAATGCCTACCTCGAGGTCGCGCGCGAGATCGATTCGCAGGGTGTGCAACCCGACCACGTCGCGGTCGCCGTCGGCTCGGGTGCCACCATGGCCGGCCTGGTGCGCGGCTTCGGGGCGCCGC
>NZ_JBEVLO010000539.1:0-10484 GCF_040509115.1 Mycobacterium sp.
TTCAACCCGCACCTGCTGTCGGATCAGTCGCCGGTGAACGCCGCCATCTCGTCGTTGGTCCTGCCGAGCTCGTTCCGACCGATCCCGGATCCGAACTCACCGACCGGCTCGCGGTGGGAACTCGACCCGACCATGCTGGAGTCGGCCGAAGTGACCAGCGACAAGCCCTTCACCGTCACCTACAAGATCCGGCCCGAGGCGCAGTGGACCGACAATGCGCCGATCGCCGCAGACGACTTCTGGTACCTGTGGCGGCAGATGGTCAGCGAGCCCGGGGTGGTCGACCCCGCTGGCTACGACTTGATCACCGGCGTGCAGTCGGTCGAGGGCGGCAAGACCGCGGTCGTCACCTTTTCGCAGCCGTACCCGGCGTGGAAGGAGTTGTTCAACGACATCCTTCCCGCGCACATCGTGAAGGACGTGCCTGGCGGGTTCGCCGCGGGCCTGGTGCGGGCGATTCCGGTGACCGGCGGCCAGTTCCGCGTCGAGAGCATCGACCCCCAGCGGGACGAGATCCTGTTGGCGCGCAACGACCGCTATTGGGGCGTGCCCGCCAAACCCGACCTGATCCTGTTCCGGCGCGGGGGAGCACCCGCCGTGCTGGCGGACTCGATCCGCAACGGCGACACCCAGGTGGCCCAGGTGCACGGCGGACAGGCCGCGTTCGTCCAGCTGGGCGCGATCCCGGACGTGCGCACCGCACGCATCGTGACACCGCGGGTGATGCAGGTGACGCTGCGTGGCCAACAGCCCCAGCTCGCCGACTCGCAGGTCCGCAGGGCCATCCTCGGGCTTCTGGACGTCGACCTGCTGGCCGCCGTCGGAGCGGGCAGCGACAACACCGTCACGCTGGCGCAGGCGCAGGTGCGCTCGCCGTCGGACCCCGGTTACGTGCCGACGTCGCCTCCGGCGATGACGAAGGAAGCGGCCCTCGACCTTCTCACCGCGTCCGGATATACCGTCGAGCAAGAGGTCTCGTCGACCAGCCCCACGCCGCAGCCGACTCCCGGTTCGCCGCCGTCGACCAGGGGCCGCATCAGCAAGGACGGCGAGCAGATGAAGTTCGTCGTCGGCGTCGCCACGAACGATCCAACGTCGGTGGCCGTGGCCAACACCGCTGCCGACCAACTCCGCAGCGTCGGCATCGCCGCGTCGGTGCTCGCCCTGGACCCGCCTGTGCTGTACGGCGACGCATTGGCGCAGAACCGGGTCGACGCGATCGTGGGCTGGCACCAAGCCGGCGGTGATCTGGCGACCGCATTGGCCTCTCGGTACGGGTGCCCGGCGCTGGAGGCCACGTCGGTGTCGACCACCCCGTCGGCCGACGGTCCTGCGCCGACCGCCTCGTCGACCACGCAGACCACCACGCCGTCGTCGACCGCCGCGTCGACCCCCGCGTCGACTCCGACGGCGACCCCGCCCGCGCCGAGTGCGCCTGCCGGGCCTGATCAGCTGGTGCAGGCCCCGAGCAACCTGACGGGCATCTGTGATCGCAGCATCCAGCCGAACATCGACGCCGCTCTCGATGGCACGACGCCCATTGGCGACGTCATCACCGCGGTGGAGCCGCGGCTGTGGAACATGGCGACGGTGCTGCCGATCTTGCAGGACACCACGATCGTGGCCGCAGGTCCCAACGTGCAGAACGTCAGCCTGACGGGTGCCGTGCCCGTCGGCATCGTCGGTGACGCCGGCAAGTGGGTCAAGGGCCCGTAAAGCTCAGTGCTTGGCGGGGTTTCGCTCGCGCAGCACCCGGATGCCGTGGGCGGTGAAGGCCGCCGCCGTGAAGACCACCAGCAACCACAGCGGCGGACGGGCGAGCTCCCACACGAAGAGCGCGGCGAACGCCGGCGCGCGCTGCGTGATGGCCAGGACGCCTGCCGCGCATGCCAGCGAGACCGCCGACACCTGAAAGTCCGTGCCCGCCAACTGATTCAGAATGAGCGTGGCCAACGACCCGGCTGCCGCACCGGTAGCCAGCGCGGGTGTGATCATGCCGCCCACCGCGCCCGCGCGCAGGAACAGGGCGGTCAGCAGCGGCTTCAGGAAGAGGATCACCGCGGCGCCGCCGAGCGTCAGGCTGGCGTTCACGCTGACCGTCAGGATGCTGCGCCCGTTGCCGGGCAGTTCCGGAAACCAGATCGAGCAGACCCCCATCGCGAGTCCCGCCGAGCCGATGGCGGGGATCAACGTCCAGCCGCGGACCCGCGGCGCGGATCGGGCCAGCGCCATCAGCTTGTCGAACGCGAAGCCGATGCCCACCGCCAAGGGGGCGATGGCGCACGCCAGAACGATGAACAGGTAGGAGAGATCGGGGTCCGGCCACGTCAACGAGTGCTCGAAGTGGGTGATGGGTGAGGCCGCCGCGACCGCAAGGCTCGACGTGATGAGCGCCGTGCCGACCACCCGCGGATGCCAGCTCTTGAGCACGATGCTCACGGTGAACAGGGCGCCCCCGAGCGGGACGCTGTAGACGGCGCCGAGTCCGGCTCCCGCCGCGCACCCCAACAGGATCTCGCGGTCCCGCGGCGTGAGCGACCATCGCGAGGTTCCGAGATCACCGAGTACCGCCGCGAGTTGGCGGGGTGCGCCTTCCCGGCCGAGCGAAGCGCCCGAGCCGACCAGAAGGACCTGCAGGACGGCGTCGATCGACATCCGCCACCTGGGAAGCGGTCGGTGCTCGGTGATGGTCGCCGAGAGTCCGGGGACGTCACCCCTGCGCCGCAGCAGCCACCAGCCGAAGCCGGCCAGCGCGCCGCCGACCATCGGCCCGATCGCGCGCCGCACCGGGCTGCTGTCGCCGACGCCGCTCAGAAGCGTGCCGAACGAGTAGTCGTACACCGCGTGTTCGACGGCGTGCAGCAACAACGTGGTCGCCGCGCCCGCGACGCCTGCGAGCAGACCGATGACCACGACGGCGCACGCGTACTCAACGGTGCGCCGCGTCACGGGGTGAATCTATCTTGAGTGGATGGAGAAGCCACGGCTGTTGTTCGTCCACGCCCACCCCGACGACGAGACGTTGACGACCGGCGCGACCATCGCCCACTACGCCGCCCGCGGGGCCGACGTCCGCGTCGTGACCTGCACGCTTGGTGAGGAGGGGGAGGTGATCGGTGACCAATGGGCGCAGCTGGCGGTCGACGGCGCCGATCAGCTGGGCGGCTATCGCATCGGCGAATTGTCCTTGGCGTTACGGCAATTGGGCGTCGCCGCGCCGATCTTCCTCGGCGGTGCGGGCCGATGGCGCGACTCGGGCATGGTCGGCAGTGCACCGCGCGCCCGGCAGAGGTTCATCGATGCCGACCCGAAGGAGGCCGTCGGCGCCCTCGTCGAAGTGATCCGCGACCAACGGCCCCACGTCGTCGTCACCTATGACGGCAACGGAGGTTACGGACATCCCGACCACATCCACGCTCACCGGGTGACGACCGCGGCCATAGCGGCGGCCGCGGGCCCCGATTACCCGGGCGATCCGTGGCAGGTGCCGAAGTTCTACTGGACGGTGGCGGCGCACTCCGCGGTCGAGGAGGGGGTGCGTGCGCTGGCCGACGTCGAGTTGCCCGCGGGCTGGACTCTGGTGGCGGCCGACGAATTCCCCCACACCTACGCCGACGACGACGTGGACGCCGTCGTCGAGGCACCCGAGAGTCGTGGCGCGAAGGTCGCGGCATTGCGCGCCCACGTCACCCAGGTCACCGTCGAGCCGGGCGACCGCGCGTGTGCACTATCCAACGACATGGCGATGGTCATCTCGACCAGCGAACACTACGTGCTGGCGCAGGGGTCGGCGGGAGAGCGCGACGGACGCGGCTGGGAAACCGATCTCCTTGCGGGGTTGAATCTGGATGAGACGCGGTACGCTCCGTAGCAACACTCGTCGAGGAATCAGCAGCTCGGGAAGGGATGGCGATGGACCCGGATCTGGATCCCAACCTGCAGCACTGGCAGGACCGTCTGGACAGTTACCAGTGGGTCGTCGGCTCCCTGGTTTCACTGCTGGACAGCGTCCCCACCTGATCGATCGCTCCGCCGGTTGGGTGCGCATCGTCGTACTCGCCGTCCTGACGCTTGACGGCGTCCTGTCCGCGATCGCGGGCGCATTTCTGCTTCCGCTCTACGTCGGCGCCGTCCCACTGCCCGTCAGCGGGCTGATCAGTGGGCTGGTCAACGTGGCGCTGGTCTGGGCTGCGCTGCAATGGGTTTCAACGCCGCGGTTGGCGGCGCTGCCCCTGTGGGCCTGGCTGGCGACAACGCTGGGGCTGACCATCGGGGGGCCCGGTGGCGACGTCGTGCTGAGCGGGGCGGGCGTGATGCAGTTCGCCCCGGTGGTGTTCGTCGTGCTGGGTGGCGGACCGCCCGCGTATGCGTTGTCTCGGCTGACGGCCAGGACCGCGACCTAGCTCCTGGTGTCCTAGCTTTTGGTGTCGGAGCCTTGGTTGTCCGAGCCTTGGGTGTCCTTCTGTTCGGGCCCGCCGCCTGAGGGTTCAGTCCCCGGTTGGTCGGCGCCGGCGTTGGCCGTCGGGTCGGCTTCGACAGGATCGATCCCCGCCTCGACGGGGATCTCGTCGTTGCTCGGAGTCGTCTGACCGGCCGCCGTCGTGGGGATGGTGGTCGTGTTCGTCGTGGTGGTGCTGCCCCGCACGATGCCCTGGGCCTGCACGCCGCCCGCCGACGTCGTCGTGGGCGTTTCGAGCGAGGGTTCGGTCTTCTCGCTCTCGGTGCCCGCCGCGAGGGTCTCGTCGTCCTGCGGCGAGGGTTCGACGAGGGGCGTGGACGCCTGCTCGGTGGCGACGTCGGATTCGGCGGTGTCGACCACCGCCACTTGCTCGTCGGTGAGTGGCTCGGGATCGGTGGTCGCGTCGCTATCGGTCTCCATCGGATCGGTGGTCGCGTCGGGATCGATGAGACCGGTGAGATCGCCTGACTCTGCGGTGTCGACGAGCCTCGCCGCCGTCGGGCCGGGCATCGACTCCAAGTCGGCGGACAGCGTGGACAGCGGCGACAGCGCGAGGTCGGCCTCGGTTGCCGCGAACGGGATCGGGGGGATCGGAGGGATCAACCAGCCGAAGAAGTAGTTGAGCTCGGCGATGCCGGTGTTGATCAACGCGTTCACCGTCGCCTGGCCTACGTAGAGAAACCCGTTGATCCAGGATGCGGGATTGAGTGGATCGTTGACGACGGGGTTGATCAGCCCGTAGACGACGCTGTCGGCGATCGGCCGGATCAGGTTGTAGTAGAAGATGTTGATCTGGCCGGAGATCAGGTAGCCGTAGGGAATGAACTGGAGCACGTAGTCGGCCAGCTCCACGCCGTAGTCCACCCAGTACTGGATGAACTGATAACCCGAGGTGATCCAGTCCGAGGCGGCGTTCAACGGCGCAGCCACGGCGAGCGGCGAAGGGACGGCGGTGGCCCGACCGGTCGGGTCGACGGCAGCCTTGGCGCTCCGCCCCGACGCAGCCTGCGCCTGCCCCGACCCAGCCTGCGCCCGCCCCGGGTCCAGCCGTTCGATGGCGGCGACCGCGCTGGCGAACCGCCCCGGGTTCGGTGGCTGGACCACGAGGGAGCGCACCGACGCGGTCAACGCGACCCGCTGCGCGGTCGGTGCAGGTGCCGCGACGGCTTCAGGCATCGCACGGGGAATCACGCTGGGTATCACGCTGGGAACCGCGATGACCCCGGCGGCGACCGCCCACAGACCGGCGGCGAGATGAGAACGAACGGAAAAGCGCATGCTCAGAACTCCATTTCGCCACAGGTCCCGACGGCGATGAACTTACGCGGGTGTCAGCCGATTGGTTGGCACACGGGCCACACCCGTGTCGCCGGGGTGCGACTACTGTGACCTCTATGCCAGGCGCCTTGGTTTCAGATTGTGAGACCCGCGGATGATTCTCGACAGCCCCGGGGTTACAGAGGAGTGGCTCTGAACCCCCAGCGCGGCGCCGATCTGCCCAGCCCCGTGGTCCCATCCAAGTCTGCAACCTCGGGTCCCGGTGCCTCGCCGACTCCCGCCGCTCTCCGTCGAGTCTTGAGACGCGCTCGCGACGGCGTCGCACTGAACGTCGAGGAAGCCGCCATCGCGATGACGGCACGTGGTGCCGACCTCGAGGATCTGACCGCCAGCGCGGCCAGGGTCCGCGACGCGGGTCTGACCGCGGCGGGTCGGCTCGGTCCGACGGGCAAGCTGCCGGTCAGTTACTCCCGCAAGGTGTTCATCCCGGTGACGCATCTGTGCCGGGACACGTGTCACTACTGCACGTTCGTCACGGTGCCTGGTCGGCTGCGGGCGCAGGGCAAGGGCATGTTCATGGAGCCCGACGAAATTCTCGACGTCGCCCGTCGTGGCGCCGAATTGGGCTGCAAGGAAGCGCTTTTCACCCTCGGCGACCGTCCAGAGGCCAGGTGGGACGAGGCGAAGCAGTGGCTTGACGAACGTGGGTACGACTCGACGCTTGACTACGTGCGAGCGATGGCGATCCGGGTGCTCGAGGAAACCGGACTGCTGCCGCACCTGAACCCCGGCGTGATGAGCTGGTCGGAGCTGTCGAGTCTCAAGCCCGTGGCGCCCTCGATGGGCATGATGCTGGAGACCACGTCACGACGGTTGTTCGAGACCAAGGGGCTCGCGCACTACGGAAGCCCCGACAAGGATCCCGCGGTGCGGTTGCGCACTCTGGACGACGCCGGTCGACTGTCGATTCCATTCACCACGGGCCTCTTGGTGGGCATCGGCGAAGACCTCACCGAACGCGCCGAGACCATGCACGCGATCCGCCGCTCCCACAAGGAGTTCGGTCACGTTCAGGAAGTGATCGTGCAGAACTTCCGGGCCAAGGAGCACACCGCGATGGCGCGGTCGGCGGACGCTGGGATCGACGACTTCCTGGCGACCATCGCCGTCACCCGACTGGTGCTCGGCCCCAAGATGCGCATCCAGGCGCCGCCGAATCTGGTGTCACGCGACGAATGCCTGGCACTCATCGGCGCTGGCGTGGACGACTGGGGTGGCGTGTCGCCGCTGACTCCGGATCACGTCAACCCGGAGCGGCCGTGGCCCGCGTTGGACGAGCTGGCCGACGTCACCGCGGAGGCGGGCTACGACCTGGTGCAGCGGTTGACGGCCCAGCCGCAGTACGTTCAGGCGGGCGCGGCGTGGATCGACCCGCGGGTGCAGGGCCACGTCGCGGCCCTCGCCGATCCCGATAGCGGTTTCGCGCGGGAGATCAATCCCGTCGGACGTCCGTGGCAGGAGCCCGACGAAGCGACCGAGTCGTTGGGGCGGACCGATCTGCACACGGCGATCGACTCCGAGGGTCGGCTGACCGAGACGCGCAGCGACCTGGGCAGTGCGTTCGGTGACTGGGAGTCCATCCGGGCGAAGGTCAACGAACTCGCCGCAAGGGCCCCGGAACGGATCGACACCGACGTACTGTCGGCCCTGCGTTCGGCGGAGCGCAATCCCGCCGGCTGCAGCGACGACGAGTACCACGCGCTGGCCACCGCAGACGGGCCGGCGATGGATGCCGTTGCCGCCCTGGCGGATTCGCTGCGCCGCGAGGTGGTGGGCGACGACGTCACGTTCGTGGTGAACCGCAACATCAACTTCACCAACATCTGCTACACCGGCTGCCGGTTCTGCGCCTTCGCTCAGCGCAAGGGCGACGCGGACGCGTTCTCGCTATCCACCGACGAGGTCGCCGACCGGGCGTGGGAGGCGCACGTCGCCGGCGCCACCGAGGTATGCATGCAGGGTGGCATCGACCCCGAGCTGCCGGTGACCGGGTACGCGGATCTGGTTCGCGCGGTCAAGGCGCGGGTGCCCTCGATGCACGTGCACGCGTTCTCCCCGATGGAGATCTCCAACGGCGTCACCAAGAGCGGAACGTCGATCCGGGAGTGGTTGATCAGTCTCCGGGAGGCCGGCCTTGGCTCGATTCCCGGCACGGCCGCTGAGATCTTGGACGACGAGGTCCGCTGGGTGCTGACGAAGGGCAAGCTGCCGACCTCGGCGTGGATCGAGGTCGTCACCACCGCCCACGAGGTCGGTCTGCGATCGAGCTCGACGATGATGTACGGCCACGTCGACACCCCGCGGCACTGGGTGGGGCACCTCAACGTGCTGCGCGACATCCAGGACCGTACGGGCGGGTTCACCGAGTTCGTGCCACTGCCGTTCGTGCATCAGTCCTCGCCGCTGTACTTGGCGGGCGGAGCGCGACCCGGTCCGACCCATCGCGACAATCGGGCGGTGCACGCGTTGGCGCGAATCATGCTGCACGGCAGGATCGATCACATTCAGACCAGCTGGGTGAAGCTCGGGACCGAACGCACCCAGGTGATGCTGCGCGGCGGGGCCAACGACCTGGGCGGCACGTTGATGGAGGAGACCATCTCCCGGATGGCCGGCTCCGAATACGGCTCGGCCAAAACGGTCGCCGAATTGGTCGAGATCGCCGAAGGGATCAACCGGCCCACCCGGCAGCGCAGCACCACCTACGCGCCGCTGGCGGCCTAGGCGTCAGGCCCGGAAGATCCGCTGATCCTCGCCGGCCCGGGTCCGGCGGACCAGCTGGCTGATCAGCAGGCCGGACTGGATGCCCAGCGCGATCGAGATCATCGAGATCAGAGTGGCGCCGAAGACGGCGCTGCTGTCACTGCCGACCAACTCGGTGATCCCGATGAGCCCGAGTGACCCTGGCACCAGCAGCCAGAAGCCGGGCAGGATCAGCGCCATGGTCGGTGGCGTCCTGGGCAGCCGTGAAATCGCGGCGGCGCCGACCGTCAGGGCAAGGCCGCCGCAGAACCCGCTGGCGTAGCTGCCGAGCAGCCAGCCGCCGAGTACCTGCCCTGTGTAGGCGACGAACAGGATCAGCACCATCCACGGCAGGAATCCCCGTGGCGGCCCGAAGAACAGCGTCGTGCCCAGGGCATAGACGACCACGCCGACCCACGGCGCCCACGCGCCCAGCAGGTTGGCCGGGTTGTCGACGAGGTTGCTGTCGCCGATCCCCGTCACCTGGGCGGCGATCAGGATGCCGAAGGCCAGCTGGGCGATCCGCATGAAACCGGTGATCAATCGGCTGGAGCCCGAAACCATCTGGTGCGTGGACAATTCGATGACAGCCAGGGTGATCGCGGCGCCGGGCAGGAAATACGCCAGTGGCGCGATCAGGACCCGCAGACTGCCGACCTCGAAGTGCAGCAGGTGGGTGATGCTGAACGCGATCAGCGCCACCAGAAACGCCCCGATGATGGGCAGCAGCTGTTCGAAGGCGTCGCTGGGGCGTGCCAGCCTGCTCAGCACGCCGACCACCAGTCCCAGGGCCAGCGCCGCTCCCAGTGCCCACGGCGAGGGCTGCAACACCAACGCCAGGCCCGCGCTCTGCACCGCGTACCCGATGACGCCGACCCAGCCCGGGAAGCGCATCGGCATGGCGTAGATGCGATCCAGTTCGGCCATGCCCTCGTCGGGCGATACGTCGCCGTTCTGGGCGCGGGCGACCAGGCGGGCCAACGGGAAGGTCTGGTGATAGCGCAGATCGTGCTCGGGCCGCGCGATGTACAGCGCGGTGTCGCCGCTGCTGTCGGTGCCGCCGACGTGCACGTAGTTGGGCAGCACCAGGATCTCGTGACCCAGGCCGTAGGCGGCGGAGGTGGTCAGCATGGTGTGCTGAACCATCGTGATGGGGTAGTTCGCGCCGGCCATTGTCGCCCCGAGCCGTGCGATGAAACCGATGGCGCCCTCGGTCGCCCCGTCCTCGGCTTTCACCCCGCGAATGTAACGCGGTAGTTAGCTGGCCCGTCCCGACGCGCCGAAGGATCCCAGCCCCGGGAATACATGCGGACTGCGGTCCGGTTACTCTCTGCGATGGCGCCGGGACGGTCCGGCACCCGAGCCAAGGAGACACCATGACTGCAGCAGTATCGACCACTGATCTCGGCACCGGAACCTGGGCAATCGACCCGGTTCACTCCTCGATCGCGTTCTCCGTCCGCCACCTCGTGGTGAGCAAGGTGCGCGGCACATTCGGCGGCTTCAGTGGCGCCATCACCGTGGCCGAGGACGGCACCCCCTCGGTGACCGCCGAGATCGACGTCGCGTCGGTCAACACCGGCAACGAGCAGCGCGATGCCCACATCAAGGCCGCCGACTTCTTCGACGTGGAGAACCACCCCACCGCGTCCTTCGTCTCGACCGGCGTCCGCGCCGACGGTGACAACTACGTGCTCGACGGCGACTTCACCCTCAAGGGCGTGACCAAGCCGGTCAGCCTGGCGCTGGAGTTCAACGGCACCAACCCCGGCATGGGCCACGGCGCGGTCGCAGGCTTCGAGGCGTCTGTCGTGCTGAACCGCAAGGACTTCGGCATCGACATCGACATGCCGCTGGAGACCGGTGGCGCCGTCGTCGGCGACAAGGTCACCATCACCCTGGAGATCGAAGCCAACAAGGGCTAGCAGGGATTTCGGCGCGGCGG
>NZ_JBEVLO010000540.1:0-11719 GCF_040509115.1 Mycobacterium sp.
GACCGCACGAGATCGAGTCCGAACTCGACTGGCTCGACGCCCTGCGGGTCGGCGGCGACGTCACCGTACCCACGGTGCTTCCCACGCGTGACGGTCGACGGGTCGTCACCGTCGACCAGGACGGAACTGCGCGTCACGTCGTCCACTTCGAGATGGTTGCAGGCAACGAGCCCGACGAGAAGAACCTCACCGACCAGGACTTCTTCACCCTGGGCCGAATCACCGCCGCCCTGCACGACCATTCGACGACGTGGGTCCGCCCGGTTGGGTTCGGCCGCTTCTCCTGGGACTGGCAGCACAGCCTCGGCGACCAACCACGTTGGGGCCGTTGGCAGGACGCGATGGGAGTCGGCAACGAGGAGTCCGCCCTGCTGGGCAGGGCGCAGCAGTTGCTGGGTGATCGGCTGGATCGGTACGGCACCGGCCCCGACGTCTTCGGCCTGGTGCACGCCGACCTACGTCTGGCCAACCTGCTCGTCGACGACCCAGGGCACGGCGCGGACCCGACGATCACCGTCATCGACTTCGACGACTGCGGCTTCGGCTGGTACTTCTACGATTTCGGCACCGCAGTGTCCTTCTTCGAGGACGATCCCGCGGTGCCTCGGTGGCAGGATGCCTGGGCGGCAGGCTACCGGTCCCGTCGACCGCTGGCCGAGCGCGACGAAGCCATGCTGCCGTCGTTCGTGCTGCTGCGCAGACTGCTGCTGCTGGCGTGGATGGGGACGCACAGCCACTCGAAGGAATCGCAGGCGATTTCGGTCACCTACGCCAAGGGCAGTTGTGAACTCGCCGAACGCTATCTGACGTTCGACGGGCTACGGCTGGCCTGACCCACCCACTGAAAGGCGAACATGTTCACTTCACTGCAGGGCCGCACGGCCGTCGTGACCGGCGGCAGCAAGGGCATCGGTCGAGGCATCGCCGAGACGTTCGCGGCAGCGGGCGTCAACGTCGTCATCACCGGACGCACCCAGGGTGACATCGACACGGCCGTCGCCGAACTCGCAGGCGCCCCAGGTGCGGTCAGTGGCGTCGCCGCCGACGTCACCAGCCCCGAGGACTGCCGCCGCGTGGTCGCCGCGGCACTGGAACGACACGGCGCGTTGGACGTCGTGTGCGCCAACGCGGGAATCTTTCCGTCCGGGCGGCTCGAAGACCTGACCCCCGAGGACATCGAGCACGTGATCGGCGTGAACTTCAAGGGCACCGTGTACATCGTCCAGGCTGCACTCGCCGCGCTGACCGACAGCGGCCATGGCCGGGTGATCGTGACGTCGTCCATCACCGGTCCGATCACCGGCTACCCAGGGTGGTCGCACTACGGCGCCAGCAAGGCTGCGCAACTCGGATTCATCAGGACCGCAGCCATGGAGCTCGCGCCGAAGAAGATCACCATCAACGCGGTGCTGCCCGGCAACATCATCACCGAGGGTCTCATCGAAATGGGCCAGGACTACATGAACCAAATGGCGGCGGCGGTGCCCGCAGGCCGGCTCGGGAGCGTGGCCGACATCGGCAATGCCGCCTTGTTCTTCGCCACCGAGGAGGCCGGCTACATCACCGGGCAGGCCCTGGTGGTGGACGGCGGCCAGATTCTGCCCGAATCCCAGGCGGCGATCGCCGAACAGTAACCTCGCCGTTCCGTAGAATTGGTCCGACCAAATACACAGGCAGGAGACGCCGTGCCCACGCCGAGCGAGAAACTGCGGCGTCGCATCGTGGCCGATCTCAACGCGGGCACCCCTGGGACCAAACTCGGCAGCGAACGCGAACTGGCCGAGCGGTACGGCACCAGCCGGTCCGGCTTGCGGCAGGTACTGGCGGCATTGGAGGAGGCCGGTCTCGTCGACCGCGTCATCGGACGGGCAGGCGGCATCTTCATCAGCCACGCCCAGGTGCAACGGAGCCTGTCCGACGTGGTCGGCGTCCCCGCATTCCTCGCCAACCAGGGGTACGTGGCGGGCACCCGGGTGCTGGCCACCAAGATCACGGTCCCGGACCGCACCACGCAGCAGGCACTGCACCTCGCGGCCGACGACTTCGTGGTCGAGATCCAGCGCGTGCGGCTCGCCGACGGGTCCCCAATCTCGCTGGAGCTCGCGCAATTCCCCGCCGACGCCTTTCCCGGACTGCTTGAGCGCGAGCTCGGTGGGTCGATCTACGAAATCCTGGAAACCCATTACGGTCTCGTCACCTCACGCGCCGACGAGCGCATCGAGGCGGTCAATGCCACCCCCGACGAAGCCACACTGCTCGGCATCAAGCAGCGGTCGGCGCTCCTGCTCATCACTCGAATCGCCTACGACCAGAACGGAACACCCTGCGAGTTCTCGCGTGACCTCTTCCGAGGTGATCGCACGCGCCTCGCGGTGACCGTTCAGGGGCGGGGCATCGGCGTTCAGTCACCCGCGGACACGGCGACGGTGGCCCTGCAGAGTCAAGACGACCGGGTCAAGGCGAGCTGACGCGATCGACGACGTCCTTGACCTCAAGTGCGGTTGATGTTCCACCATGGGTGCACAGTCATCACGTGCAGCAGGAGGAACCCATGCGACCCATCCGCGCCGACCTCTGGGAAGCCCGCATCGACAGCCCCTTCCCAGGGTTGACCACCCACGCCTACCTATGGACGGGCGGCCCCGACGGCAACGTCCTGTTCTACGGGGTCCAGACAGACGCCGACTTCGACGCCATCGCCAACCTGGGTGGCGTTGCCCACCAGTATCTTTCGCACCGCGACGAAGCCGGGCCAATGCTGGGCCGAGTTCGGGAACGCTTCGACGCGCGGCTGCACGCCCCGGCGGCCGAACTCGTCGAGATCGGCCAGCACGCACACGTGGACGTACCCCTCGCGGGCAGGCACGTCGACGCCAACGGCATCGAGGTCATCCCCACCCCCGGCCACACCCCCGGCAGCACCAGCTATCTGGTGCCCGGCGTCAACGGCCAGCGCTACCTGTTCACCGGCGACACGATACTGCTTGGCGCCGATGGCAATTGGTTCGCCGGGTACATTCCGCCGGTCAGCGACGCCGACCCCCTCTCGGCCAGTTTGCAACTGCTGACGCCACTTCGGCCGGATCTGGTGATCTCCAGCGCGTTCGCTGGCGAGACGGCGGTGCATGCACCCGGCCGGGGCTGGGCAGACTGCGTCCGGCAGGCCCGTTCACGGCTGGCGGCGGTCGCCTAGTCGCACCGACCTACCGGGACTGGCGTGTCGGGTGGGGCTCGGCGCGCTACGGTTGCAGACACGAGCTCCCGCGCCCGCAAAGAAGTGATCCGATGAACGAGCCCCACCCGCCCCACCTCGACGACCCCGCTCCCTTCTCGTCGTGATTCCCCCTCCGGCGCACTGTTGGTGCTGCAGGTCCTGGCAATGAATCCGTTCTAGATGAGCGATGCGATGAACTCCGCCGCGGGCCGGTTCGCCCCAAGTCCGTCCGCCGACCTACACCTCGGAAATCTGCGAACGGCACTGTTGGCGTGGCTGTTCGCCAGGTCGACGGGGCGTCGCTTCCTGGTGCGCGTCGAGGACCTCGACGACCGGACGTCCCCGCGCGTCGCAGCCCACCAGGTAGCAGATCTCGCCGCGATCGGGATCACCTGGGACGAGGCGCCCGAGTATCAGACCGCCCACGAGGACCGCTACCGGGCCGTCGTCGACGAGCTGACCGCGCGCGGGCTGACGTTCGAATGCTTCTGCAGCAGAAAGGACATCCTGCGGGCGCCCCGCGCGCCGCACGCGCCCGAGGGCGCGTACCCCGGGACCTGCCGCAACCTCACCGACGACGAGCGCACCGAGCGTCGGAACGCCTCGGATCGGCCGCCTGCGCTGCGACTGCGCTCCGACGTCGCCGAGTACACCGTCACCGACGTGTTGCACGGCGAGTACACCGGCGTGGTCGACGACTTCGTGTTGCGGCGCTACGACGGGGTACCGGCCTACAACTTGGCGGTAGTGGTCGACGATGCGGCCCAGGACGTCGACCAGGTGGTGCGCGGAGACGATCTGCTCTCGTCGTCACCGCGGCAGGCCTACCTCGGTTCGCTGCTGGGCCATCCGCAACCGACCTACGCACACGTTCCGCTGGTACTGAACGTCGACGGCAAACGGCTGGCCAAGCGCGATGGCGCCGTCACGTTGGCCGAGTTGGGGGTCGAGCATGCGCTCACCCTGATCGCCGAGTCACTCGGATATTCGGCGACGACACCGGAGGGCATGCTCGCCGAATTCGATGCGGCGGCGCTGCCCCGCGGACCTTGGATTTACCAGCCCGTGTGAGCAGAACTCTTTGAAAGTGATTGATCGGTTGCTACCGTCCGCCGGTGTTCGGATACTTCCGGCGAGTAATGCTCGCCGTCCTCGTCGTCGCCGCGGTGGTACTCAGCGCGGCCGGTTGCGGATCGTCGGACGACAAGGGCAGTGACCCGATCAAGGCGGCGGGCGTACTGCGCGTCGGCACCGAGGGTGTGTACTCACCGTTCAGCTATCACGACCAAGCCACCGGCGACCTGGCCGGCTACGACGTCGACGTCGCCAAGGCCGTCGGCGAGAAGCTTGGCGTGCCCGTCGAATTCGTCGAGACCCCCTGGGACTCGATGTTTGCCGCGTTGGAGGCCGACCGCTTCGACATCGTCGCCAACCAGGTGACCATCAACCCCGAACGCCAGGCGAAGTACGACCTGTCCCAGCCGTACACCGTCGGCGAGGGCGTCATCGTCACGCGCGCCGATGACAATTCGATCTCCTCGCTCGCCGACATCAAGGGCAAGACCGCCGCGGAGAACGCCACCAGCAACTGGTCGGAGGTGGCGCGCAAGGCGGGGGCCAACGTCGAATCGGTCGAAGGCTTCGCCCAGGCGATCACGCTACTCAACCAGGGCCGCGTCGACGTGGTCATCAACGACAGCATTGCCGTCTACGCCTACCTGGCCGAAACCGGCGACAAGTCGATCAAGATCGCAGGCACCGTCGGCGAGAAGAGCGAGCAGGGCTTCGCCGCCCGCAAGGACAGCGGCTACCTCCCCGAGCTGAACAACGCGCTCAGCGAGCTCCGCGCCGACGGCACCCTCGCCAAGATCTCGCAGAA
The DNA here is from genome assembly GCF_040509115.1 of Mycobacterium sp. GTDB lineage: Bacteria > Actinomycetota > Actinomycetes > Mycobacteriales > Mycobacteriaceae > Mycobacterium. The sequence goes on from NZ_JBEVLO010000540.1 coordinate 5,094, forward strand.
GTACCTCAAGGCCGACGCAACGGGCGCGCCTGCGGACACGCCGATCAGGTCGGCGGGGGTGCTGCGTGTCGGGACGGAGGGCACGTACTCGCCGTTCAGCTATCACGACCAGGCGACCGGCGAACTGACCGGGTACGACGTCGACGTCGCCAAGGCCGTCGGCGAGAAGCTGGGCGTGCCCGTCGAATTCGTCGAAACCCCGTGGGACTCGATATTCGCCGCGCTGGAGGCGAAGCGCTTCGACGTGGTGGCCAACGAAGTCACCATCAACCCGGAACGCCAAGCCAAGTACGACCTCTCGCAGCCGTACTCGGTCGGCGAAGGCGTCATCGTCACCAGGGCGAACGACGACTCGATCTCCTCGCTCGCCGACCTGAGGGGCAAGACCACCGCCCAGTCGAGCACCAGCAACTGGGCGCAGGTGGCAAGGGATGCCGGCGCCAACGTGGAATCCGTCGAGGGCTTCGCACAAGCGATCACGCTGTTGAATCAGGGCCGCATCGACGCAACGGTCAACGACAGCATCGCTGTCTATGCCTATCTCGCCGAGACGGGCGACAAGTCCGTGAAGATCGCGGCGAACACGGGCGAGAAGAGTGAACAGGGCTTGGCCGCCGTCAAGAACAGCGGATACCTACCCGAGCTGAACGGGGCATTGGACGAACTGCGCGCCGATGGCACCCTCGCCAAGATCTCGCAGAAGTACCTCAAGGCCGACGCGACGGGTGCGGCCGGGGGCGCGCCGCAGGCCAGTGGGCAGGCCGCCGAGCCGCCGCCGGCGCCGAGGTCGGCGTGGAAACTGGTTCTCGACAATCTGTGGCCGCTGGCCAAGGCCGCACTCACCGCCACCATCCCACTCACCATCATCAGCTTCGTGGTGGGACTGGTCATCGCGCTGGCAGTGGCGTTGGCACGGTTGTCGTCGAACGCGATCCTCTCCAACGTGGCGCGCTTCTACATCTCCCTCATCCGCGGTACCCCGCTGCTGGTGCAGTTGGTGATCGTGTTCTACGGCCTACCGAAGTTCGGGGTCACGCTGCCTGCGTTCACCGCTGCCGTGATCGCGTTCTCGCTCAACGTCGGTGGCTACGCCGCAGAGATCATCCGATCAGCGATTCAAAGCATTCCCAAGGGTCAATGGGAGGCCGCCGAGACCGTCGGGCTCAACTACACCAGCACGCTGAGGCGGATCATCATCCCTCAGGCGACCCGCGTCGCGGTCCCGCCGCTGTCGAACACGCTGATCTCGTTGGTGAAGGACACGTCGCTGGCATCGGTCATCTTGGTGACCGAACTATTCCGTAAGGCACAGGAGATCGGTGCGCCGACGTTCGACTTCTTCACGACGTACACCGCTGCCGCGGTGTACTACTGGGTGATCTGCCTGGTGCTGTCGATCGGCCAGAATCGCTTCGAACGTCGACTGGAAAGGCATGTGGCGCGATGACCGAGGACGTCAAGGACAGCGTCGACGGCGGCGAGATCGAGTACCGCGTCACCGCGGAGAACGTCGAGAAGGCGTTCGGCGACAACAAGGTGCTCAGAGGCGTTTCGTTCACCGTGGAGCGTGGCACCGCGACGGCCATCATCGGGCCGTCGGGCTCGGGCAAGACGACGCTGCTTCGTACGCTGAACGCGCTCGACAGGGCCGATTCCGGCGTGATCCGGGTGGACGACGTCGAGATCGACTTCTCAACGCCGACACCGAAATCCGAGGTGCGCAGGTTCCAGTCCCGCAGTGGCTTCGTGTTTCAGGGCCACAATCTGTTCCCGCACAAGACGGTGCTGGAGAACATCATCGAGGTACCGGTGATCGTGCAGAAGCGGCCGAAGGACGAGGCCGTCGCCGACGCCGTCCAGCTGCTCGAACAGGTGGGGTTGGCCGAGAAGAGGGACCAGTACCCGTTCCAGTTGTCGGGTGGGCAGCAGCAGCGGGTGGGCATCGCACGGGCATTGGCCCTCAAACCCAAGCTGGTGCTGTTCGACGAGCCGACCTCGGCACTAGACCCGGAACTCGTCGGCGAGGTGCTCTCGGTCATCAAGGATCTGGCCGTCGAAGGGTGGACGCTGGTGATCGTCACCCACGAAATCCAGTTCGCTCGGCAGGTTTCCAATCAGGTGCTGTTCACCGACAGGGGCATCATCCTCGAGAAGGGCACGCCGGAAGAGGTCATCGGAAACCCCAAGGAGGAGCGCACCCGGCAGTTCCTCGACCGGATCCTCAACCCGCTTTAGCCCACGCGTTCCCCGCGAGCGGGAGAGACTGGGCGACATGTCGCCACCGAACGTGCAAGCGGACGTCGTCATCGTCGGGGCGGGCCTGTCGGGCATGATCGCCGCCCGAACGGTGCTCGCAGCCGGCCTGCATCCGTTGCTCCTGGAGGCCGACGACCGGGTCGGCGGGCGCATTCTCACCGAGGAGGTAGCGCCGGGATTGCCCGTTGAGCTCGGGGCCCAGTGGATCGGCGACACGCACCAACGGATGTTCGCCCTGGCCGCCGAACTCGGCGTCGAGACGTATCGGCAGTATGACGAAGGCGAGACGTCCTACGACCTTGGCGGCTCGGGGGTGTTGCGCGAGAAGGACTTTCACACCCAGTTCGCCGACGAGCTGGCCCAGCTGGAACGCGTGCTTCGCCTGCTGGACGAGCTGGCCGCGGAGGTCCCCGTCGAGGCACCGTGGCTAGCACCGCGCGCCGCCGAATGGGACGTCGTCTCGGCGGGCGGCTGGTACGACGCGCAGGGTTTGTCGCCGGTCGCCAGGACGCTGCTGGAGATCTGCACCGTCGGCATCCTCGCGGTGCCCACCGTCGAGGTGTCGTTTCTGCATCTGCTCTTCACGATTCAGACCTGCGGCGTGACGTCGGAACTCTTCGCTGAATCGGAGGGCGGGGCTCAGACCACGCGATTCGTTGGCGGCACCAGCGAGATCCCCCGCCGGTTGGCTGCCATGATCACCGACCACATCGTGCTAGGGGCCCCGGTGCTGCTCATCGAACACACCGCGGACGGCGTGACCGTGCACTGCCGCGGCGGGCTGGTCGCACGCGGGCGCCGGGTCATCGTCGCGATTTCGCCCACCCTGGCCGGCCGGATCATGTACGACCCGCCGCTGTCCGGCGTCCGCGACCAGCTCACGCAACGACTGCCCAACGGCTCGGCCATGAAGGCGTTCTTCGTCTACGACGAACCCTTCTGGCGTGCAGACGGATTCAACGGTCAGCTCATCTCGGATGTCGGCCCCGCCCGGATGTCCAACGACACCTGCATCCCAGGCGACGACCGCGGCGTCATCCTGCTGTTCCTCGAAGGCGATCAGGCCCGCACGTTCGGCAGGCTCCCCCATGACGAGCGTCGGACCGCGCTGACGGCGGAATTGGTACGGCACTACGGCGGCAGGGCGGCGAATCCCGAGTTCTACGTCGACGGCGAATGGTCGGACCGACAGTGGACCAGAGGCTGCTACAACGCCAATCACGGGCCGCACGTGTGGACCACGTACGGTCACGCGCTGTCGACGCCGATCGGCGTGATCCATTGGGCGTCAACGGATACCGCTACCCACTGGAGCGCCTACATGGAGGGTGCGGTCGAGGCGGGCGAGCGGGCGGCACGCGCGGTCATCGCCGAACTCGCCTAGCGATCTGCGTGTTGGAACCCGCGCCCGCCGCGGGTGCGCGTGCACAAATCACTCAGGGCGCGACGGGTAACGACGCCAGCCCACGCAGCGTGACGTTCGGCTTGTAGATCGCCTCGCCATCCAGTCGAGCGTCGGGGAACCGTGCCGTGACCGCCGACAGTGCGACCGACGCCTCGAGTCTGGCCAGCGGTGCGCCGAGGCAGAAGTGGGGTCCCTTGCCGAAGCCGAGGTGGCGGATCGTTGCGCGGTCGGGGTCGAAGACTCCCGCGCGGTCGACCGCGACGGGATCGCGGTGCGCCGCGGCCAGAAGCATCATCATCGTGTCGCCCCTTGGGATGTCGACGCCGGAGATGGTCATGTCGTCGCCTGCGATGCGCGTCGCCAGTTGGACGGGCGGGTCGTAGCGCATGGTCTCCTCGACGACGGCCGACACCCGAGTCGGATCGGTGGCCAACGCGGTCCACTGCCGCGGGCTGCGGAGCATCGCCAGGGCCGCGTTGGCGATCAGGTTGACGGTCGTTTCGTGACCGGCGATGAGCAGCAGATTGCACGTTGCGACGATCTCGTCTTCGGTCAGATGATCGCCGCCCTCCTCCGCCGCGATCAGTCCCGAGATCAGATCGTCCCGGGGTGCGCCGCGGCGCAGGTCGACGAGCTCGTGGAGGTACTGGCGCAACCACCTGCCCGCTTCCTGTCGTCGCTCGGCGCCGTCAGACGCCTCGCCGGTCAAGGTGATGAACGGGTCGAGTGCCTCGGCCAGCAGCGCGGACGCCTCACTGAACTTCGGTTCGTCCTCCAGCGGGACGCCCAGCAGTCGGCAGATCACCGCGACGGGCAGCGGGTAGGCCAGGTCGGCGATGACGTCGAAGGGACCCGCTCCGGCCCGCTCCTCGATCGCGTCGAGCAGGTCGCCGACCATCGAGGTGATGTCCGGTTCGAGCGCCCTGATCACCTTCGGGACGAACGCCTTGCTGACCAGCTTGCGCAGCCGGGTGTGGTCGGGCGGGTCGAGGAACAGGAAGCTTGGCGGTCCTGGTGGCCGAACGACGATGCCCTCGGCGAGCTGGCGCTGCACCAGCGTCGAGTTCATGGAATCACTCGACGAGGACGGGTGGCGGAACACCGCGTCGCAGTCGGCAAACGACGAGAAGACGGTGAGGTGTCCGTCCCGCATGGGCAGCGGGCCGCCCTGCCTGATGCGGTCGTACAGCGGGTACGGGTCGGCGCGGGTCGCAGGATCGAGGAGTTGCACCACGAGTGTCTGCGCCTCGGCGGCAGTGGTCATGCTCTTATTGTGCACACGTCCAAGAACGCAGTGCTAGGACGAGTCGGTGCTAGGACGAGTAGTACCGCCCGAGCACGTGCTCGCGGAGTTCGTCGAACTCGTCGGCGGTGATGGCCGCGCGGATTTGGTCGACGAGCCGGATCACGAAGCGCTCGTTGTGGATCGTGCACAGCGTGGAGGCGAGCATCTCCTTGGCCTTGAACAGGTGGTGCACGTAGGCGCGGGTGTAGTTGGCGCAGGTGTAACAGTCGCATTCGGCGTCGATGGGCGTGAAGTCGCGCTTGTACCTGGCGCCGGTGATGTTGTACCGCCCGTCCGCCGAATACACCGCGGCGTTGCGCGCGACGCGCGACGGCGACACGCAGTCGAAGGTGTCCGCGCCCGCCGCGACCGCGGCGAAGAGGTCGTCGGGCTCACTGATGCCGAGCAGGTGACGAGGCTTGTCCGCGGGCAGCTCGTCGGTGACCCAGCCGACGATCGTCGCGAGATTCTGCTTCTCCAACGCGCCGCCGATGCCGTAGCCGGCGAAGCCGCGGCCATCCTCGTCGCGGATCTCGGTCAGCCCGCGGGCCGCCTGCCGACGCAGGTCTTCGTACTGTGCGCCCTGCACCACGCCGAACAGTGCCTGCGGCGGCTTGTCGGCTCGCTCGACGCCGAGCCGACGGTGTTCGGCGAGGCACCGCACGGCCCAGTCATGGGTGCGCTGCACCGAACGTTCCTGGTAGCCGCGGGTGTTCATCAACGTGGTCAGCTCGTCGAACGCGAAGATGATGTCCGCACCGAGTTGGTGCTGGATGCCGATGGACACCTCGGGGGTGAACCGGTGCGTCGAGCCATCGAGGTGCGACCGGAATGTCACGCCGTCGTCGTCGACGTGCGCCAGCCGCTCCTTGCCCTCGGCGATGACGTCGTCGGCCTGGACTCGCCCGGCGTCCATCGACAGCACCTTCTTGAACCCCACGCCGAGCGAGAGCACCTGGAACCCACCGCTGTCCGTGTAGGTGGGCCCTTGCCAGTTCATGAAGGCCCCGAGCCCGCCCGCTTCGTCGACGACGTCGGGGCCCGGCTGCAGGTAGAGGTGATAGGCGTTGGCCAGGACCGCTTGAGCGCCAACGTCCTTCATGGACTCGGGCAGTACTGCCTTCACGGTCGCCGCGGTGCCGACGGCCACGAACGCAGGCGTGTGAATGTCACCGTGCGGGGTGTGGATGACGCCGACGCGGCCAGACCGCCCGGACAGCTCCGCTCGAACCTCGAAGAACTGGTCGACGGCAGGAGCGGAATTGCGTTCGGTTGACGGTCCACTCACCGCAGTAGATTCTCACACCTGGTGCGGAGGCCCCGCGCGACCGTGCGACAGCAATGCCGGAGTGGCGGCCATTCCCTCGTCGGCGGCGCGATCGAGCCGCGGCGGCCGCCCACCTCGTCGACGCCGCACGACGCAGTCGAGTTCGAGGATGGGCAAACCGATCTTCCGCATCACCTCAGACCCCTGCGACCGGCAGCCGCATGGGCGGATGTTGCTCGACTCGCCCACTGGGGCGCCAGCGCGAAGTCGCCGCCGAATACCCGTTCGACGGTTGCTCTGTGCCAAGACATCAATTCCGCCAATCCCAGGTCCGCTGGTGGGAGGCACCCCATACTGCGGTGGACGATCCGCTGATCTTGACGGATCGCGCGAAAGAAGGAGAGCAGTGGTGA
>NZ_JBEVLO010000541.1:0-7789 GCF_040509115.1 Mycobacterium sp.
TGCTGGCGTGCTCCTTCTCGCGTTCCGCGGTGCGGGCGGCGGCAGCCTCGGCGGCCGCACCCTTGGCGGGCAGCGTGACGGCGTCCTTGTCGAGCGCGGCGAGCAGCAGCTGCGCGACGTCGAGGACCTCGGCCTCCTTGCCCATCTCCTCGGCGCGGTCGCCGACCCCGTCGGTCATCATCACGCGGCAGAATGGGCACCCCGTCGCGATCTTCGACGCGTTGGTGTTCAGCGCCTCCTCGGCGCGTTCGTGATTGACGCGCTTGCCGATGTGCTCTTCCATCCACATCCGGGCGCCACCGGCACCGCAGCACAGGCCGCGGTCGGCGTGGCGGGGCATCTCGGTGAGCGTCGCGCCGGAGGCGCCGATCAGCTCACGGGGGGCCGAGTACTCCTTGTTGTGGCGGCCGAGGAAGCACGGGTCGTGGTAGGTCACGTCCTGGCTGACCGGGCTGACGGGAACCAGTTTCTTGTCGCGGATGAGGCGGTTCAGCAGTTGGGTGTGGTGCAGCACGGTGTAGTTGGTCCCGAGCTGCGGGTACTCGCGACCGATCGTGTTGAAGCAGTGCGGGCAGGTCGCGATGATCTTGCGGTCGACGGTCTCGACGCCCTCGAACAGTTCGTTGATGGTCGCGACGTTCTCGGCCGCCAACTGCTGGAACAGGAACTCGTTGCCCGAGCGCCGCGCCGAGTCACCGGTGCAGGTCTCGCCGGAACCAAGAACGAGGAACTTCACGCCCGCGGTCGCCAGCAGCTCGGCGACGGCCTTGGTGGTCTTCTTGGCACGGTCCTCCAGCGCGCCCGCGCAGCCGACCCAGAACAGGTACTCGAACCCGTCGAAGGAGTCGACGTCCTCGCCGTAGACGGGCACGTCGAAGTCGACCTCGTCGATCCACTTGGTGCGCTCCTTGGAGCTGGTGCCCCAGGGGTTGCCGCTGCGCTCGAGGTTCTTGAAGAGTCCGTTGAGCTCCCCGGGGAACTCGGACTCGACCATCACCTGGTAGCGGCGCATGTCGACGATGTGGTCGATGTGCTCGATGTCCACCGGGCACTGCTCGACGCACGCGCCGCAGTTGGTGCAGGACCACAGAACGTCGGGGTCGATGACGCCGCCCTGCTCGAGGGTGCCGACGAGCGGGCGGGTGGCCTGCTCGGGGCCGGATCCCATGATGCGCTCGAAGCCGGACTCGGGGACGTGGTGGTGCTCCTGGTGGTCGGCGTCCTCGACCAGGGTCTCGGTGGCCCCGCCCTCCGCGGTGTTCTCCGCGGGGGTCTCCTGGGTGCCGAGGATGTAGGGCGCCTTGGCGAACAGGTGGTCGCGCAGGTTCATGATGACGAGCTTGGGAGACAACGGCTTTCCGGTGTTCCACGCCGGGCACTGTGACTGACAGCGGCCGCACTCGGTGCACGTGGTGAAGTCGAGGTAGCCCTTCCAGGTGAAGTCCTCGATCTTGCCGCGGCCGAGCACCGCATCCTCGGCGGGGTCCTCGAAGTCGATGTAGGAGCGGTCGTACTCCATCGGCAGCAGTGGGCCGAGGCCGTTGGGCAGACGCTTGAACGTGACGTTGACCGGCGCTAGGCCGATGTGTAGGTGCTTGGAGTGCAACACGATCAGAAGGAAGACGAGCATGACGCCGATGTGCAGCAGCAGCGCCACGGTCTCGATGACGTGGTTGGCGGGTTGGCCCAGCGGGGCCAGCGCCGCGCCGACGCCGTGGGACAGGAATGCACCCCAGCCGTAGGGGAAGGCCTCGCCGAGGCTGTTGACGGCGGCGCCACGGAACAGCGCGTACGTCCAGACGACGTTGAAGATCATGAAGAGGATGAGCCAGGCGCCGCCCGTGTGCGATCCGTAGAAGCGGGAGTCGCGGCCGTATTCCTTTGGCTCCGAACGCAGTCGGATGATGGAGAAGGCCACGATGCCCAGCAGCACGGCGAGCGCGAAGAAGTCCTGCAGGAAGCCCAGCGCGTCCCAGCGCCCGACGAACGGAATGTGGAACTCGGGGTTGAACAGCACGCCGTAGGCCTCGAGGTAGACGCTGGCCAGTACGAAGAAGCCCCACATGGTGAAGAAGTGGGCGATGCCGGGAATGGACCACTTCAGCAGTCGGGTTTGCCCGAAGACCTCGGTGAACTGCGTGGTGATGCGCTTCTTGAGGTCGTCCTTGCGGGCGCCCTCGTCGATGGTGGGTTGCCCCGAACTGATGAGGTGGACGAGGAACATCACGCGTTTGGCGGCAAAACCCAGTACGACGGCGGTCAACGCCAGGCCGAGCCCTAGTCGGACCCACTCCAAGGTTCCCACGACTTCTGCCTCCCGGGTTCAAGCTACCGATCAGTAAGGTGTCTGGTTACTGGCTGGTAACTTACGCTAGATGCCAGCTCATAGTGGCATCCAGGCGTTTGGCGACGCTACGAAGGTAGTCCTAACTCACCGGTTGGTCGCCTCGGTTCTCACCGCATTCGACATCGCCCGAATCCACGTCGCAGATCGCCATCCCATGCGCCGAAGTCGAGGTTGTGGTCATTGTGGAGGCCGGCGAGCCCGGGCAGCCAGCCCGTCGGCGCCGGGCCTGCTGGAGGCGTTGCTGTGGTGCTTGTCACTCAGCTGGGCGGGCCGAGGATCGCCCGCAGCATCGAAATCAGCTCCGAGCGTGACTCGGCGCCCAGCCTGCGGCGGATCCGCGCGACGTGATGTTCGACGGTCTTCGCCGAGATGAAGAGCTGACTGCCGATGTCCCGGTAGGGCAGCCCCTGCAGGAGCAGCTGAGCGACCTCACGTTCCCGCTCCGACAAGCGCGACGACGTCGGTGCCGACCCGCCGTGATGGGGCGCCGCCGAGGAGGCTTCTGGCGACGCCGCCCCCGGTGACGTCGCGGAGTCCTCACCGCCGGACGCCGTCAGCTTCAGGTCGCGCGCCAGCTGCAGCATCGCCCCGGAGACCCGGCCGTCGGGGGTTTGGAGGGCGGCCTGGCTGGCCAACCGCGTCGCGTCCCAGGTGAGCCCGAATTGGGTCAGCGAGCGCGCGGCCGCGGTGACCTCGCCGACGTCGACGTGGTTGGCCAGCACCCGCAGCCAGGTGCGGCCCGCGTTGGCCAACGCCCGCGCGAATGCACTGTCGGCTGCGGCGGCGGTCAGCGCCTGACCGTGCGGAGCCACCGACTCCGGCGAGTTCGCCAGGATGCCTGCGTGGACGCCGGACCAGTGCAGCGGTACCGACCACAACACCGGATGGCCAAGCGTGTCAAGCAGTTTGAGGGCATCACCCACCGCAGGCGCGACAAGGTCCACCTGGCGCATGCGTGCCGCCGCCACCCACAACTCGCCCAGCGGGAGCAGCGAGTACACGTCCATGGCGTACTCGGTGAGGACTTCAAGTGCTCCGTACCAGTGCTTCTGCATCGCGCCGCTGTCGCCGGTGCGCCGCGCGATGGCCGTGTTCAGCGCGGCCGCCCACAGCGCATCGCGCCGATGCAGTTCCGCGAGTGCGGTCGAATCCACGTCCGCCTGCGCCGCGGTCAGCTGCCCGTCCAGCATTCGTGCCCACCCGAGAAGCAGGCGGTGTCGGTGGGCTGCGAAACCATCACCGAAACCCTCGTCTTCTCCCACCGACCGCACTGCTCGTCCGATCACGGTGCGGGCGCGCACCGAGTCACCGCCGTGAAGCGCGACCAACGTCAGTAGGGCGGCGGGAGTGTCGGGGACGACGACGGTCCTGGCACCCTCCGTCACCGACTGCGCCAGCCGGGAGACGGCGGCGGCATACGGGGAGTCGAGCGTCAGCAGCAGTCCCTCGGCGAGCCCGCGGGCGGCGCGGGCCAGGGAGGTCGGTGGCCCCGATGCGTCGAGGTCCAGGGCGGCGCGAGCGGAGGCGACGTCACCGACGCCCAACGTCGCGACGACACCCGCCGCGCCAACGACGGCATCGGCACTCGGCCCGAGCCAGCCGAACAGTTCGGCCGCCTGCCCGGCGCGGCCGTCGTGCATGGCGACGCTGGCCGCGACCCGCACCGCCGCGGCCCGCTCGGCGGCGTCTGCCGACCCGAGCAGCTCGTCGGCGAGCCTGCCCGCCGTGGCGCAGTCACCGGTCAGCGCCAGCGCATCGGCGAGCCTGGCGTCGAGCTCGTTGGCTCCCACCGCGGCCGCTGCGCGATAGAGCCGTGCGGTCGCCGCGGGCCGACCCTGACTCCGCGCGGCCAGCTCGGTCAACGCGTCGGCGAGCAGGGCATCGCGCACGCCGTGATCGGCGAGTCGGAGCGCAAGGTTCGTCGACAGCGTCGACTTCTCGACTTGCGTACGCAGCAGCGCGGTCTCGACGTGATGGTGGCGGGCAGCACCGACGATCTGCGCCACGCCCTGATGAACCGTCGCGGTGAACGAGGGGCTGTGCGACGGCGCGATCAGGCCGCTGGCCCGGGCCCGGTCGACCAGTCGCTGCGCGACGTCCTGATCAACCGCCAGCGCGGCGGCGACGTCGTCGGGTCCCAGCTCGTTGCTGAGCGAGCACAGCAGCAGGGCGTCGAGGACCGGCTCGTCGACCGTCTGCAACCGCTCGATGAGCGCCACCAGGGTCGCCTCCGCCACGACCGCATCGGCGGGCCTATCCGCGTCGGCCGCGGCGAGGGCCGCGACGGCCGGCTGGACCAGAAACGGTAGCCCCGCCGTCGTCGTCACGATGGCTTTGAGTAGATCCGGGTGGGGTGGTGAGCCGAGGGTGCCGGTCGCGATGCGGAGCACGTCGGCGCCGGCGAGCGGCTCCATCGCCAGCACGGGCGCCTCCCGCGACATCGCCGTCCGCAGCGTCGTGAGGGCATCGTGGTGGACCAGCGGCTCGGCGGCGATCACGACCGTGGTGTCGGCCGCGGCGACGAGCGTCGCCAACCGCCCCAACTCTTGGTCGTCCAGGAGGTGAGCGTCGTCGATCACGACGGCGGCATCGGGTGGGTCACCGTCCCGCGGAGCTCGGGCGATCACGGGAATTCCCGACTCGCGCAATGCCTTTCGCACCTCGGTGAGCACGGAGGTCTTGCCAGTGCCGACGCCACCGGTCACCATCAGCCGGACCGGCTCCCGTGGCGCGGCGGCCAGGGCTGCGACGGCTGAGTGGGTGCTGGCGGCGCTCACCCTTCCTCTGGCACCACCGGGGCGATCACCGGAACCGTCGGGGTTTCCGGTGGTGGTTGCACCGTGGTCGGAGTGATCGGCGGCTGCGTCGTGGTGATGGGCGGCTGTGTCGTGGTGATGGGCGGTTGTGTCGTGGTGACGGGCGGCGTCGTGGTGGTGGTGGTTGTTGGCGTCGTCGTGGTGGTCGTCGTCGTGGTGGTCGTGGTGGTCGTGGTCGTCGTGGTGGTGGTCGGCGACGTCGTCGTGGTGGTACTGGTGGGCTGCGTCGTCGTCACGGGCGGCGGCGGCACCACCGTGGTGCTGGTGTCCCCGTTCGGCAACGTGATGGTCTGCGTCGACGGCTCTGGCGGCGGCGCCTCGCTGCTGGACTGTCCCGGCGAGTAGCTGGTCGCGGTTTCCGTCACCGAGCCGCTGTCACCCGTGGTGCTGGTCAACGTGACGGCAAGACCACCGACGGCCAGAAGGGCGGCGGCCGCGGCCGCGCCGAAGAGGATCGGCGGTCGCTTGTACCAGGCTAGGGGCTCCGGATCGGGAAGGTCGTCTTCCTCCTCGTGGGCGAACGCCAGCTCAGGACGCGCATCGGTCGTGCCGTAGTCCGTGCGGTAGTCGCCACCCGTGTACGGCACGGGTTCCCCCGTCGGCTCGTCGTCCTGCGACCAGGCCAGGGCGCCCGAGGAACCGTCGTTCGGGGGTGGGCCCGCAGGCGGAGGGCTCGCGGCCCAACCCATCGTCGGTGCCAAGCCCGTCGGGGTGTCCGCAACCGGGGCGAGGCCGGTGGGCGCCATGCCCGTCTGTGCGTCGTCGCCGGAATCGTGCGCCGCGACCACCGCTGCGCCCGCGGCGACCGCCAACATCGGCAGTGGCGTCGTGACGACGGGAGCGCGCAGCTGCTCCGAAAGGCGTTGCGTGACCAACGGAATCGCCGCACCACCGCCCACGGTGGCCACCGCGGAGATGCTCGTCAGCGGAATCCGGAAGCGCTGCAACATTTCCGCGATCGTCGACAGCAAACCGTTCAGCGGCGCCTCGATGACGTGTTCCAGTTCCGCTCGCGTCACCCGCACGTCGGAGGAGTAGCCGGGCAGCTCAGCCTGCACGACGGCCGCGGTGTCGGCCGACAATCGTTCCTTGGCGTCGCGGCACTGGTCGCGCAGGCGGGTCAGCGATCCGACCGCGGCCGTGCTCGCGGGGTCCGACGACCGTGCCTCGGCGATACCGGTGACGACGTGGTTGAGCAGCGCCTGGTCGACGAGGTCGCCCGAGAACTCCGAATACCTGACGGTGTCGCCGATGGGGATCAGGTCCGCGCGCGCGTCGGCGAGCGTGATGCTGGTGCCCGCCGCGCCGAGGTCGCAGAGCAGGACGACGCCGTCCGCCGGCAGTCCTGGCGCCGTCCGTAGCCCGGCCAACGCGGCGCTCGAGTCCGGGATCAACGTCGCTGGAGCGCCGTCGGGAGAAAGGCTCGGCTTGCTGCGCAGTGCGTTCCGCAGCGCGCCGACCACTCCGGGGCCCCAATGCGAAGGAAAGGCGACGGTGATGGGGGCGCCGCCGCCGACCGTGCGGGCCAACGCGTCGAGCGCCTCGACGAGCACGACCTCGCCGCGGTGCGACGAGCCGTCCGAGGCGACGAGGGGGACGGGGTCGCCGACGCGTTCGACGAATCCCGTGAGCGCCAGCCCTGGTTGGCTGGGGCCGGGCACCGTGCCGACTTCGGGTTCGCGGTCGTCGAACAGCGTGAGCACCGAGCGACGCGTGACCGGCGCGGTGCCGACACGGGCTGCCACCAGGTTGGTGGTGCCGACGGACAATCCCAGTGGTTCGCTCATCAAGGGCACCCCTGCCGGATCGGAGAAACAGCCCTCACCATAGCGGGCCTCCCGCGGCGCGGGTCGCAATCCCCCTAACGTCGGCGAGCCCCTAATGCGCGGTCCCCTAACGGCGGTCGGGCAGGGGTGGTCCCAGCACCGATCCGTTGGTGCCGATCCGTCGATAGCATTTCCCTCGAACCGCACCGAGCCGACGAGAGTCGGGTGGCGCCCCAGACCAGTAAAGGAGGTGACATGGCGAACTCACTGCTCGACTTCGTCATGTCGGTGGTTCGCGACCCCGACGCTGCCGCGCACTACGCGGCCAACCCCGCGCAGGCCATCGCCGACGCCAACCTCACCGACGTGACGAGCGCCGACGTCAACAACCTGATCCCGGTCGTAGCGGAGTCCCTGTCCTCGGTGATGCCGTCGGGCGGCGCTCCTGGAGTGCTCGACTCCTTCGACGACCCCGGCGGAAACGTGTGGGCCAGCGGTGCGGCAACGGCCGCGTTCGACGCGTTCGACGACCACCTACCGATCCAGGGCGCTGACGTCATCGCAGATCACGTGCCCACCGTGGCGGGAGTCATCGACCAACCCGGATCTTCGGTCATCATCGACGACTTCGACGACGGCCTCGTCCCCTCGGTGACCACCACGGCGGATCCGTCCGACTCGGACGCGCCGATGTTCGACGACGTGCCGTTCGCCGAGGCGCCGGTGGACCATCAGTTGGACAACCAGCTCGACGATGGCCATCAGCCTCTAGACGATCATCCGGCAGACTCCCAGGACCCGGGTTTCGACATCTTCACGTGACCTGGCGACCCTTTGCTGGTACCAAGGACAGCGCGGCC
>NZ_JBEVLO010000542.1:0-3403 GCF_040509115.1 Mycobacterium sp.
CGAAGAGAAGGCCACCCCAGATGAGCGCTTGCGCGAAGAGAAGAAGGTACCGATGAGCACCACACCGCGCGCCCTCGACATGGCGGCGATTCTCCATGACCGGACCAATCGCGTCGTCGTGTGTTGCGGCGCAGGCGGAGTCGGCAAGACCACGACCGCGGCCGCGATGGCATTGCGAGCCGCCGAGTACGGTCGCACGGTCGTCGTGCTGACGATCGACCCCGCCAAGCGACTGGCCCAGGCTCTCGGCATCAAGGATCTCGGCAACACTCCCCAACGGGTGCCGCTCGCCCCGGAGGTCACCGGCGAGTTGCACGCGATGATGCTCGACATGCGCCGGACGTTCGACGAGATGGTGGTCCAGTACTCCGGCGCGGACCGGGCGGACGCGATTCTGGAGAACCAGTTCTACCAAACCGTTGCCACGTCGCTCGCGGGCACGCAGGAGTACATGGCCATGGAGAAGCTGGGCCAGTTGCTTGGCGAGGACAAGTGGGATCTCGTCGTCGTGGACACGCCACCATCGCGCAACGCCCTGGACTTCCTCGACGCGCCGAAGCGTCTCGGCAGTTTCATGGACAGCCGGCTATGGCGGATGCTGCTGGCCCCTGGCCGCGGTATCGGGCGCCTGGTCACCGGCGCCGTCGGCCTGGCAATGAAGGCGCTGTCGACCGTGCTGGGTTCCCAAATGCTTTCGGACGCAGCAGGTTTCGTCCAGTCACTGGACGCGACGTTCGGCGGTTTCCGGGAGAAGGCGGACCGCACCTACGAACTCCTCAAGCGGCGCGGCACTCAGTTCGTCGTCGTGTCGGCAGCCGAGCCGGATGCGTTGCGGGAGGCGTCGTTCTTCATCGATCGACTCTCGACCGAGAAGATGCCGCTGGCCGGGCTGATCCTCAACCGGACGCATCCGACGTTGTGCGAGCTGACGACCGACACGGCGCGCGAGGCGGCCGATCAACTGGATTCGGGCGCCGATCCCGACACGCTCACCGCAGCGGTGCTGCGGATCCATGCGGACCGCGCGCAGACCGCCAAGCGGGAGGTCCGGCTGTTGGCCCGGTTCACGGGCGCCAACCCCCACGTGGCGATCGTCGGCGTGCCCTCACTGCCGTTCGACGTGTCGGATCTCGAGGCGCTACGCGCGATCGCCGATCAGATCACCGGCGAATCGGAGGCGGCGTAGCCGCACGCCGGGACGTCGTCCTAGACGGCGTTGCGGTGCTTGCGCTGAGCGGCGAAGAACTCGGCCCACGACACCACCTCGGGGTGTTGCTTGAGCAGGGCCCGCCGCTGACGTTCGGTCATACCGCCCCAGACCCCGAATTCGACGCGATTGTCCAGCGCGTCTGCCCCGCATTCGGAGATCACCGGGCAATGCCTGCAGATGACTGCTGCCTTTCGCTGAGCGGCGCCGCGGACGAACAGTTCGTCCGGGTCGGCCTGGCGGCATCTCGCCTGGGAAACCCAGGCGATTCGGGCCTCGGCCTCCACGCCTTGGACCACCACACCATTTACTGGGGAACTCATGACTGTTCTGCGCGCCGCGGGCCGTGTTCCTGACACCGGGGATCCCTTCGTCCTGCCGCCCCCCATGGACGGCCCAGTACTCAGGTGTAGAACGCCGATGCGATCTACGCCACATTGCGACCAGTAGTGTTACCTGGATCGCACTGTCAGTCAAAGCTAGGTGGTCAGGGGGCTTTTGCGCAACAGTGAGTTTCCGAATTTTTGGGACAACCGTGCAGTGATACATCTTCCCGCACTACCAGCGGTTACGCAGCCCCCAACTTGCGCTGATCGGACCGCTCGCGGGCTCGCGGCGACCGACGTCGCTACTCTGTATCCATGTCCGACCGATCGCAGGCTACGGCGCCGCCTCGGCGACCCCCCGCTGCGGTCACGATCATCAAGCTCGCCTGGTGCGTTCTTCTGACCAGCGTCGTCGCCGCCGCGCTGCTGTTTCCGGTCGTCGGCGGCTTCGGCCTGGTCTCCAATCGCGCATCCGACGTGGTTGCCAACGGCTCGGCGCAACTCGTCGAGGGCGAGGTGCCCGCGGTATCGACGATGGTCGACGCCAAGGGCAATCCGCTGGCGTGGCTATATACCCAGCGACGGTTCGAGGTGCCGACCGATCAGATCGCCAACACCATGAAGTTGGCGATCGTCTCGATCGAGGACAAACGATTTGCCGAGCACAACGGAGTCGACTGGAAGGGCACGCTGACCGGATTGTCCGGCTACGTCTCGGGGGCGGCCGACACGCGCGGTGGCTCCACCCTCGAGCAGCAGTACGTGAAGAACTACCAGCTACTGGTGATCGCGCAGACCGACGCCGAGAAGCGCGCCGCGATCGAGACCACTCCCGCCCGCAAGCTGCGCGAGATCCGAATGGCACTGACGCTGGACAAGACCTTCAGCAAGCCGGAGATCCTCACCCGCTATCTGAACCTGGTGTCCTTCGGCAATGGCGCGTTCGGTGTGCAGGACGCCGCACAGACGTATTTCGGCATCAACGCCTCCGAGCTCAACTGGCAGCAGGCCGCGCTGCTGGCCGGCATGGTGCAGTCGACCAGCACGCTGAACCCGTACACCAATCCCGAGGGAGCTCTCGAACGCCGAAACGTGGTGCTGGACACCATGATTCAGAACGTTCCTCAGGAAGCCGAGGCTCTGCGCGCAGCGAAGACGGAGCCGCTCGGTGTGCTTCCGCAGCCGCAGGAGCTGCCGCGCGGATGCATTGCGGCAGGCGACCGGGCCTTCTTCTGCGACTACGTTCTGGACTACCTGGCGCGCGCGGGCATCAGCAAGGAGCAGGTCGCCAAGGGCGGCTACTTGATCAAAACCACGCTGGATCCCGACGTGCAGATCCCGTTGAAGTCTGCGATCGACGGCATCGCCAGCCCCGACCTCGAGGGCGTCGCGAGTGTGATGAGCGTGATCAAGCCGGGGAAGGACTCGCATCCGGTGCTGGCGATGGCCAGTAATCGCACCTACGGCCTGAACACGGATGCCGGCGAGACGATGCAGCCGCAGCCGTTCTCGCTGGTCGGCGATGGCGCCGGCTCGACATTCAAGCTGTTCACCACCGCCGCCGCGTTGGAGATGGGCATGGGCATCAACGCGCAGCTGGACGTGCCCGGTCAGTTCCAGGCCAAGGGGCTCGGCAGCAGCGATACCCCGGGCTGCCCGAAGGAGACCTGGTGTGTGAAGAACGCCGGGGGCTACGGCGGGTCGATGAACGTCACCGACGCACTGGCCACCTCGCCGAACACCGCGTTCGCCAAGCTCATCTCGCAGGTCGGGGTGCAGCGCTCCGTGGACATGGCGGTAAGGCTGGGCATGCGGTCATACGCGCTGCCGGGCACAGCGCGCGACTACGACCCGGACAGCAACGAGAGCC